>MFIE01000017.1:40954-47656 GCA_001778785.1 Candidatus Giovannonibacteria bacterium RIFCSPLOWO2_01_FULL_46_13 | reverse complement strand
CCTGCAGTGGAACCTCCTATTATTTCTCGCCGTTTTTTTAATAAGCCTTCTCCTGCATTTTCTTTTCGCAGGAATAATATACGTTACGCCCGGCCGGCACCGTTTTCCGGGGTATGTTAAAAAACACCTTGGGCATCGGGCGGAGACGATCGCGGCAATTTTTACGATCCTTTCCTCGTATGGGACCATGCTTGCCTATGGGATATTGGGGGCAATTTTCCTGCAAAATATTTTCGGGACGAGTTTTATTGGAAACGGCGTCACGTTTTTCATCTTGGGCGGCCTCCTTTTCTTTTTTTCGCTTCAGGAGATAGGGAAGATAAATTTTTATTTAACTGTCCCACTTTTGGGTTTTATTATTCTCCTTGCGTATAAAGTTATGCCGTATGTGGATGCGGCAAATTTTATCCAGCCTGCTTCTCCCTCCTGGTTCTTCTCTTATGGAGTTTTAGTTTTCGCTTTGGGAGGGTATACCGCTTTGCCGGACTTGCACGATGTCCTCGGGCACAATAACAGGGGACTCTCGAAAAAAATTATTTTCTGGAGCTTGTTGGTCTCCGCACTTTTATATTTGGTTTTAATCCTTTCGGTGCTGGGCGTCTCCGGAGCCGCGGTTACTCCGGACGCCCTTTCCGGATTGAAAAGTGTTTTGGGCGACGGCGCCTTCATCCTCGGCTCGATCATCGGAATTTTTTGCGTCTTTCGCGCTTACGTTATTTTTGGCGCGGACTTAAGGCTGACGTTCCGTTACGATTACCGCCTCTCGCTAAACGCTTCCTGGCTTCTGGCATTCTTGCCGCCGCTTACTCTTTTTCTCATGGGCTTTTTTGATCTCGTTGAAATTTTAAGTATCGTGGGCTCGGTAGGCTTGGGTGTTTTTGCAATTTTTATTTTGCTTATGGTTTGGAAGAAAAAGAAAGAAGTGGCCTCGTTCTTGGGATTCCGTCCGCAACTTTGGTGGCTTTTTGCCCTAGGGATTTTAATTATACTCGGCGCATCGCAGGATTTGGTAAGCATCTATCTTTGGCATGGATAAAAACTCGGCGCTATCTGAATTGAAAAAAGAGATTGAAGCGGACAAAAAGCTTCCGCTCTACGGCGCAGCTAATTTGGTTTTCGGGGAAGGGAACTCCAACACAGATGTTTTATTTATCGGCGAAGCCCCGGGATATCACGAGGACCAGCAAATGCGCCCCTTTGTCGGGCAGGCCGGAAAGCTTCTCGACAAATTGCTTTTGGCCATCGCCTGGCCGCGGGGAAATATTTATATAACCAACATCGTTAAAAGGCGCCCTCCGGCAAATCGCGACCCGTTGCCGGAAGAGATTGAAGCGTATAAGCCATACCTAAAAAGACAGATCGAAATAATAAACCCGAAAGTGATAGCAACGCTCGGGCGCTTCTCCTTAAACTATTTCCTGCCTTTGGCAAAAATTTCGCGCGACCACGGTGTCGCGCAATACTACGGCGAATATATATTGATGCCTCTCTACCACCCCGCAGCCGCGCTCCGCGCCGGCGCGGTTTTGAAAGAACTCGAATCGGACTTCAAAAAGCTTCCCGAGATCTTAAAAAATCCCCCCGAGAGAAAAACTCTCCCCAAACTCGAAACCAAAAAAGAAGACATCCAAAATAAATTGTTTTGAGGAATAAAAAAAGCTCCTGTACCAGTTTTCGGCCGCCAGGATTGGTGACCGAGAATTGGTACAGGAGCGTACTCTAAATAGAAGAACTGTAAAGAACTATGAGGCGCATTTCGGAAAGAAGGAGTATTTGCTCAAATGCTCGCGTACTTTTTTGTTATTTTTGCTCCGACGCTTCGGTCGGAGGCATTTTCTGCGCAGCCCTTTTTGGGCAGAGCACCTTTTTCTCAAAATCGTCTCCTCATTTAGGATAGCAGGAATGGCATAAATATAATGTGGATAATTTTTGATAGAATATAGACATGGCAAAAAATGAGGAAATCGCCAAAATTCTCTTTGAGCTCGCCGAGATGTACGAGATGCAGAATATCCCTTTCAAGCCAAGGGTTTTTGAACGCGCCTCGGAATCCGTTGCCTCCCTGGAGGATGATGTAGCCGATCTTTATAAAGAAGGCGGCCTGAAGGCTTTGGAGGGCATACCAAGCGTAGGGCGGGGCATTGCCGAGCGAATTGAAGAGTATTTGAAGACGGGAGAGATGAAGGAATATAACCAAATCAAGAAAAAATTCCCGGTGGACATCGCGGAGCTTTCCTCGATCGACGGGGTCGGCCCGAAACTTATCAACCTTTTGTATACTAAATTGAAAATTCGCACCGTCGCTGACCTGGAAAAGGCGGCCAAGGGCGGAAAGTTGAGGTCCCTGCCGAGGATGGGCGCAAAGCTCGAGGCCAAGATTTTGAAAGGCATTGAGTTTAAACGCGAAGGCGGAGGAAGGTTTGCTCTTGGCGAAGCATTGCCGATGTCGCGCGCCATAAAAGATAGGCTGCTAAAAATAACTGATGCCGAAGAGGTAGAAGTCGCGGGGTCCGTGAGGCGTATGCAGGAAACGATTGGGGATTTAGATTTCCTTGTTGTTTCCGGAAACCCAAAAAAAATCTCTGATTATTTTGTAAAAATGCCGGAAGTCGCCCACATTTACGCGCGCGGGGAAACTAAAGTGAATGTGCGCCTGAAGTCCGGGATCGATGCCGATTTGCGTATTGTGCCGAAAAAATCTTTCGGCGCGGCCCTGCAGTATTTTACAGGAAACAAGGATCACAATGTCGAGGTACGGAAGATTGCTATCAAAAAAGGCTACAAGTTAAACGAATACGGCCTGTTCAGGGGAAAGAAAAATATCGCGGCCGAGAGCGAAGAGGAAATTTATAAAAAACTAGGGATGTCTTTGCCGCCGCCAGAGATGAGGTTGAATTTGGGAGAGATTGAAGCAGCCCTTCGGCAAGCTCAGGGTAAACCCGGAGGTTTACCTAATTCAATAGGGTACGACGATTTGCGCGGAGACCTTCAGACGCAGACTTCCTGGACGGACGGAAAAAATTCCATCGAGGAGATGGCGCGGGAAGCCGAAAAAATTGGGCACGAATATATTGCGATCACGGACCACACGCGTTCGCTCGCCATGACCGGAGGGTCGGACGAAAAAAAACTTGCGCGGCAGGCCAAGGAGATCGATAGAGTAAATGAAAAATTCTCCGCCAGAGGCGGATCCGCCTCTGGCGGAAAAAATATAAAAATTTTGAAAGGGGCGGAGGTAAACATCATGAAAGACGGCTCGCTCGATATCGACGACGAGGCCTTGGCTAAACTCGACGTTGTCGGCGCGGCCGTGCATTCACTTTTTAATTTAACTAAAAAAGAACAGACCGAGCGGATAATCCGCGCGATGGAAAATCCGAACGTGGATATTCTTTTCCACCCGACGGGCCGCGTTATCAATCGGCGAAAACCGTACGACGTCGACATGGAAAAAATTATAAAAGCCGCAAAACGCACGGGGACGATATTAGAAATAGACGGACATCCCTGGAGGCTCGATTTGAAAGACGAACACATCAGGATGGCGCGGGAAGCGGGAGTGAAGATGGTGATCGATACCGACGCGCATTCGACTTCCGAGCTCCATTATTTGGAATATGGGATCGCGCAGGCGCGGCGGGCTTGGTGCACGAAAAAAGATATTATCAACACCCTTCCCTTAAAAGAATTTTTGGGTATGCTGAAATAATAAAATGCCAAAAGAAGGTCCACCGAAGGGAGAAAATATAAGCATCGAAGCTCAGACGCTCCAAGATTTGATGAAGCAATATGGCGGAATAGAAAAAATTCCCGATGAGCTTCTACATCAATTTGGATATGAACGTGATCAGCCCGGCTCTATTAAGCGCAAAGATATAATCGCGCAGGAGCACGAGCGCGAAAAAGAAAAAGTCTTTCGCTTCAAAGAAAAGTCAGAGCAAGCACCTTTTGGCATTCTCGAAGTTAGTCTTTCCAGGGAAGATTTTGTTGCTCGGAGACTTTCGGCGGAAGCGACATGGCAATTTAAAGAAAAGATTCAAAGAATAGAAGACTTTGAAGAAACTCTGCGAAGCGCAGAAATTAATGATATTTTAAATAAGCTTGTTTTAGAAGGCGACCCCTTTATTGCTTTTAAAAATAGTTTTCATAATTTCTTGCAACGGTATGCTGTTCCGGAATTCGGCGACGAGCAAAGTCAATATGTCGAAGAAGATATTTTTGTTTGGTGGTCGACATATTGGATGGCAGACGATGTCGAGAAATTTTTAGAACAACTCGATCTCAATTCAAAATGTGTAGCGAACGAAGACGAAGAAGATTATATTCCTTCGGATAAAGCAGGCGACATGGTGCGCGATCTTGAACGGGCCCGCGGCATCTTCACCGATCTGCCCAGGATTCAAGACAATTTTTCCAAAAAAGATGAATTGTTGGCCAACCGTAGTGAGACTGATTATACCGTTCTCGATTATTACACTGCACGACATATAAAAACGACACAGGAAGCCACGCGTCATTTTTTTGCCCTCTATCTTGAGGCGCAGGGATTAGGCGACGTTGCCGGAGAAATGAAATCCATAAAAACGTCTCAAGAAGCTATGGACGTTTTGTCGAGAGCTGCTCAGAAAAGTCCGGCCGTCATGGAGAAAGAAAAGAAACTGCGAGAAGATATTAAAGCATCCCCAATTGAAAAGAAGAGGGTATTGAGCAAGGAATTAAGCGAAATGCTGGAGCAGCAGAAAAAAAAGGCAAGGTTGCTGCGGGGGATGGGTCAATTTTTCGACCTGCCCAGACTCGAGGCGGATTATTTCAATCGCACTATTGATGATCTGCAGGCTTTTTTGAAGATGGATAAAAGGGGTGGGCATATCGACTCCGATTTTTATCTTGATGCGACTCCCGACCCGAAGCGCGATGCTAACCCCGGGATTGTAAGCGGCGATTGTACCATTGACCGTCCTCTACCCTTCGAAGATCCTGACATTTTGGTCTATAACGTGAAAGTATATGACGCGGGTAAGGAACACATTGGTAATATGTATTTACTGGTAACCGAATCCGAGAATAAAAAAGTTTGGCATCTCGATGCGATCCAAATACCAAGCAATATTGATTGGGAAAGAAGCATCGCAGTAGTCATTGATGCTCTTGCGAAACAAGCTGAAACAAAAGGGGTTGAATTCATAACGGTAAATGAGGAGGATATTCGCATTTCAAATTATGATTACATCAGAGAAGCAATAAAAAAATATAACGAAAAATACGTCCGCGGCGAAAAAATTTATGTGGTGATTCCCAAAGTTTCCAATGAAAAATATTCTTCTTTTCAGGGTGATGGTTCGGCTCTAGTGTTATGGCGCAAAGAAAGCCCTTGAAAGAATTTTTGAAAGTGCTAAAATAGGGAAAATTTAGTACAAGGAGGGTGGTTTATGGTCCAAAATCAAAAAGCTGATCTTATGCATTCGATCATTAAGGAGGCGGGCGGGACCATCGCTCATAAGTTTCATGAGGAGCGCTGCAACTGTGAGGAACGCCGCGCGGCCTACATGGAAGTCGTAGCTATCCTTGCGGCAGAATTTGACGATATTACGCTGGCGAGGCTCGGTTTTTCGGACGAAGTTATTAATCTGCATTGGGTGGGCGATCTTCCTTCTTCCAAAAAAACAGGAGCGCTGCTTCGCACAGCTCTTTTGCCGCAAAGCCTGGACATGTTTCTCCAGATGCATCCCGGCCTCGACATTGAGCCTTTGCACCGGCTGGCCTATGTGGGAGGGGCCGGGAAGATGTTCCCAGATTAGAATTCTCTCGGATAGGCTTTAGCGCAAGAGGGGTTCGGATTTCCGGGCCCCTCTTTTTTAGATTTTTGGCACATTTCTCGAACTATAGTTCATGATGTTCATCCTTATTTTATGCAATAGCGTGTAATAAGGATATGCATCGCATTTTTTGAGAAATGATTTACTCACTTCCCTCTATCTAAAAAAGTGATATAGTACTCCTGTAAGTTTTTTCAATATTTTTTAGGAGGAGGTAGAAGAATGAGGGATATATTCTCGCTTGAACGGGGAGGCGATATTGCTTGGTGGAAGGATTTATTCTTTTTTCTGAAAAAAGACGGATGGAAGGAAGACTCTACTTCTTTTTCCGCGCCTCGGAATGTCAGGACAATTTACCTGGATTCCGAAGACCTGAGTAAGGACTATTTTGCCCGTCTGCGCAACTATCCAGCGGATAAGAAAATGAATTGGCCGGAGAAGGATGAGGAATTTCATGTCGAGTATGGTACTAGGGGCCTTGAGATGCAGTTCGTCAGTAGCCATAACCCGCGACGGTTCGCGTTTCAGGTAGGCATAGATTTCATCGAAAGCCTTTTCCATTGTTCATTGCGACCTCGCCTTGCGACATTCTACAAGAGGCAAATGTTTTTTCACGGCAGTTACGCGTTGTTCATAGACAGGGAAGTCGTCTATATGTTTTGTGACAACGAAAAAAAGAAACTTTTGCCACTTCGCAGAGGAGAGCTGGGTAGCCGGGCTGAGTGCATATTGCCCGACGGGGAAAAAGACTTGAGGGAAGCAGTCGCCAACCTTTTCCAGGAATGGGGTTGGAAGAAAACAGAAAAGCTTAAAAAAGAGATTGGCGAATTCTACGTTCAGGAATATCTTTCTCGCAAAGCCGCGTAGTCTAACTACGCAAATTATA
>MFIE01000017.1:28349-40922 GCA_001778785.1 Candidatus Giovannonibacteria bacterium RIFCSPLOWO2_01_FULL_46_13 | reverse complement strand
ACCCGCTATTAATTTTTCCGGCAATGTTATACGATATACCTCATGCCAGTAGAGCGTTCAGCGGGGGCAGTTATCTTTAGGGAGACCGAAAAAGGCAAACAATACCTCTTACTCCACTATCCAGACAAAATGAACGAACGGATCTCCAAGCCTATCAAGGGCCATTGGGATTTTCCAAAAGGGCACATAGAAAAAGGAGAAAAAATCGAAGACACCGTTAAGAGGGAGGTCAAAGAAGAAACCGGAATCTCGAAAATTGAACTAATCCCGGGTTATAAAGAAACCATAAAATTTTTCATAGGGCCGAAGGGAAATCGAAGGTTAAAATTCGTGGATTTTTTTATTGCCCGCACAAAACAGGCCGAGGTGGTAATCTCCCACGAACACCAAGGTTACGCCTGGCTGCCGTACGAGGAGGCGTACAAGCTCGTAACGTATTCGAATTCAAAAAAATTATTTAGGCACGCTTATGATTTCATTTCAAAAAAAGGTCTTTGATGTCGTGAAAAAAATCCCGCGCGGGGAAGTTTTGACGTACAAGGAAGTCGCGACGTTAGCCGGCTCGCCTCGGGCTTATCGCGGAGTCGGGAATGTTTTGAAAAAAAATTACGACTCCAAAATTCCCTGCCATAGGGTCATCCGCTCGGATGGAAGGGCCGGGGGATATAACCGCGGCGAAGAACGGAAGAAATTGCTTTTACGGAAGGAAGGAGTTAGGCTTTAAATACTATGCCACTTCTAGGCGCGATCCTACTCTCAACTTTTGCCGCGACCCTGGTCTCGTTTGTCGGTGGGCTTTTGCCGATATATCACAGCGAAAAAGTATCGCGGGCGACGCATTACGTCGTCAGCTTTGCCATAGGGGCGCTCTTCAGCGTTTCTTTTTTGCATTTGATCCCCGAGGCGATCGAGCTAAGCACGGTCGAGTACGCGATGCCGTTTGTGCTCGTCGGGATTTTGATTTTCTTCCTTCTTGAAAAATTTATTTTTTGGTATCACTGCCACGACGGCAAATGCCCCGTACATACATATTCATACCTCGTTTTGTGGGGAGACTTCCTACACAACTTTATCGATGGGATAATTATCGGGCTTACTTTTTTAGTAGACACGCGCCTTGGAGTGGTTACCACGCTCGCCGTTATTTTGCACGAAATCCCCCAGGAGATAGGGGATTTTGGTATTTTAATGCATGGTGGTTTCTCCAAGGGCAAAGCGCTTTGGTACAATTTTCTTTCTGCCCTGTCCGTAGTTCTCGGGGGAGCGCTCACTTATTTTTGGGGTCCCGCGATTGAACCATTTTTGCCGGCCTCTCTCGCGGCGGTTGCGGGCGCATTCATCTATCTTGCCGCGGTTGACCTTATGCCGGAACTCCACGAATCAACAAAAATATCACACACTTTGATACAAATTGCGTTTATACTTATCGGCGTCTTCCTAATTTTAGCGCCGGAGTTTTTTATTTAACGCTCTCGAGAAGTTTCTTGAAAGCTTCTGGGTAGTTTTGCGCAAGCTCGGCCAAAATTTTGCGGTCGAGTTCGATGTTGGCCTTTTTGAATTTACCGATCAAGGCGCTGTATGAAATTCCGTTCTCGCGCGCGCCGGCGCCGATTTTAACCTGCCAAAGTTTTCTAAAATCTCTTTTCTTTTTTCTCCTGCCTTGGAAGGAATTTTTTGCGGCGTGCAAAAGGCGCTCTCTCGCCAAGCGTTCTTTGGAATGCCCGCCCATCCGGAACCCTTTGGCCCGTTTTAAAATTGTTCTCCTCTTTTTTAACCCTATCGTTCCTCTTTTTACTCTAGGCATGGTTATCGATTAGGCAGGTAATGGTTAAGTTTGTTTTTAGGAATACGAAATTCCACGAGTCCTTTCTGCTGGAGTTGTTTCACTCTCCGGACTTTCGCGTTGAAATGGTTTTGCCCTGGAATCCGCGCCAGGACCTTGCCCCTGCGCGTCACCTTCAGGCGCTTTGCAAATGATTTGTTAGTTTTGGTCATTTTTTCTCAATTAGCACATACAATCCCCGCGGGCCTTGTTTTGGCCCTTCGGCGACTTTGTAGTCGCGGGGGATGAAATGCAGTATTCGCTCTATTCTCTCGTTTTTAAAGTTTTTGTCAAGATATTTGGCCCGGCCCCTCAAAAGCAGTTCGATTTTCACTTTGTCGCCCCCGTCCAGGAATTCCCCAACTTTTTTAGCTTTCATTTCTAAATCGTGCTCCGAAGTGTTAAGCCCGATGCGCACTTCCCGGACTTCGGTGGTGTGCGCTTTCTTGTTTGCCTCGCGCTTCTTTTTTTCTTCCTGATAGGACCATTTGCCGTAGTCCATTATTTTAACGACCGGCGGCTTGGCGGTGGGGGAGATTTCGATCACGTCCAGCCCCTCTTCATTCGCAATTCGTAAAACTTCGGCGATTTCGATAACGCCGTAATTTTTCCCATCGTCGCCAATAGCCCGCACGGGTGTGGCGGTTATTTGGTTATTTATCCTTATGCGTTGAGTGGCCAATTACTAAATTATATGCAAAAAGCTCGAAAAATCAATAGATCCCGTAAGGTGACGCGATTCATTGACAAAAAGGTTAAAATATGATAAACTTTCTCCGAAAAGTACAGTTAAATAAAGAGCCTTCCTTCCTTTTTGTTCGCCTTTAAAAAGGCGGCCAGGAAGGAGGGAAGGCTGCGATTAGCAGCGGGTTGCCTGTTCGAGAGGCAGACCATAAGGTCCCTCTTGAATTTTAAGGAGAAGTTATGAAAATTCTCCAGGCAATCGGTTTGTTAATAGCTGTTTTCGGCCTCAAGTTCATTTTAATGTGGACGGTGTTCAGGGCATTCGAGCACGCGCTCGTTGCTGTCTTTAACACCATCGCATTATTAATGGGCTCGGTCGGAAGCACCATCCCTCTCGCTCCGATATAAATCGGAGCAAACAATAATTGTCGGGGCCTTTGTCTAATGACATAGGCCCCTAGTTTTCCCTAAGTTAATTGCAGTGTAGTTGGTTTAGGGAAGGTACATTTTGAAAGGAGAAAATTATGAATGAGAGGGAGTTTAGGAAAAAGGGAATGGATCTTATGACCATATTCATGGGGGAAAAGCCTACTAAAGAGGAAAAGAAAGTCAGGAAAGATTTTGTTCGCGGCGATTATCGTTCCTTCAAGGTTTATCTTGAGGAATTGGAAATTACCGAAGGAAACAAACCAACTGACTCAACTTCATGGCTTTCTCTGGTGAATGAATCCCGGGAGTTGCTAAAGTACGTGAGCGATCTTTAGCAACTCTGCCTGTTTATTAATCGAAGTGCCCGGCGTAGAAATACGCTCGGGCCTTTTATTTTTTAGTAATGCTGTGCACTTCGAAGCTCCGTAAGGAGCGAAGCAGTGGAGATGGCGGGAATTGAACCCGCGTGGAGAAAGCTTTCGAGAGACGGTTGACAGGCTTAAAATTCGAATCCTGACTTAACTTTCAGGGAAGTTTTCCCGCTTATGACACCCGTGATCCTTTAGCGAGAATCAAGGACGGATGCTCCCGACTAAGTCGGAAGTGTGGCCATTAAGCTACTGCTAATGCAGGCTCTCTGGTTCCAAATAAGTTTGCACTTATAGTTTCCCGCGGGTGATATTTAGCTCCACCGCGGTGGAGCGCCTGAACGTCATCTCAAAGTCCTTCCTCTCGAGGCCTATCATCCCCGAATGGATCGGCCGATTTCTCTTTCGATGTCGCGCTTTTTAATTTTATCGCGCTTCTCGAATTTCTTTTTTCCGCGCACGACTGCGATCTGGATCTTTACTCGGCCGCCTGAAGTATACACCTTTAAAGGCACTATTGTCAAGCCTTTTTCGTCTGCCTTTCCCCCGATGTGCGAAATTTCTTTTTTATGCAAAAGAATTTTCCTGGTGCGTTCGCGGTCGTAACTTTTTGGCGTGTTGTTTGGCTGGTACGGAGGGATGTCCATGCCGACGATATACGCTTCCTCGCCGCGTACCAAAACGCGCGCCCCGGAAATATTTCCGTTCTTGCTTTTCAGGGATTTAACTTCGATCCCGAGCAAAGATAAACCCGCCTCGTATGTCTCAAGGATCTCATAATTGAAATATGCTTTTTTATTTTCCAACAATGGCGGCATATATGAAATTTTAGCATAATTGATGTAAAGTGGGTTTATGCTTAGGGACGAGCTGAAAAAAGAAATTCTCAAAATATCCGGCTTACAAGACGCCAAAATTACCGAACCGGAGCACGCTGAAAACGGGGACTGGACGACCAACGCCGCCTTTTCACTCGCAAAAAAAATCGGGAAAAGCCCGAACGACGCGGCGGAAGATTTGGCGGATAAACTTCGCTCCGAAAAATCCGATGTAGTCGACCGCGCGGAATCCGTCGGCGGATTCATAAATATTTGGATAAAGGACGAAGTGTTGTTGTTATCGCTTGGCGTTGTAACAAAGATAAGAAGCAAAAATACAAAAATAAATCTCGAATTCGTGTCCGCAAACCCGACGGGACCTTTGACCATGGCAAATGGCAGGGGAGGATTTTACGGAGACGCGCTCGCGAATATTTTAGAAAAAACGGGATACGACGTTACGCGCGAGTACTACATTAACGACGCGGGGAACCAGGTGCGGCTTTTGGGAGAATCGATCGAAGCCGCCGAAGGCAAGCGCGAGGATAAGGAAGAATATTATAAAGGGGAGTATGTGAAGGAGCTCGCGGGAAAATCTCCGGAGGAAGCGATCCAATTTCTTGTCGGCGAGATAAAAAAATCGCTTGAAAAAGCCGGGATAAAATTTAACGTCTGGTTTTCGGAGAGCAAACTGCGCGAAAAAAAGGAGCCGGAGAAAGTTTTGAAATTTCTTGAGGATAAAAATTTAATTGAGAAAAAAGACGGGGCGGTTTGGCTGGGCGAGGCGGTACTCGTAAAGTCCGACGGGGAATATACTTATTTTTTGGTGGACCTTGCCTATCATTGGAATAAATTTTTCGACCGCAAGTTTGATATGGCGGTAGATATTTGGGGCGCGGACCATCACGGATATGTTGAGCGGATGAAAAAAGGAGTTGAGGTTTTGGGGATTGGCCCGGAGAAATTGAAAATTATAATAATGCAGTTGGTGCGTTTGATGTCGGGAGGAAAAGAAGTCAAAATGTCCAAGCGCGCGGGGACGTTCGTGACGATGGAGGAACTTTTGGACGAAGTCGGCGTGGACGTTGCGCGGTGGTTTTTTTTGGAGCGCTCGCCGAATACGCACATGGATTTTGATCTGGATTTAGCCAAAGAAAAATCCGAGAAAAACCCGGTTTTTTATGTCCAATACGCATACGTTAGGATGCTAAGCATTCTGCGGAATTCTCACTTGGAAGCGAAGCTTCCAAGTAGTTTTGGATATGCGCCCGAGCGCGACCTCGCTCTTAAAATTTTGCGTTGGCCGGAAATTTTGGAAGATACTTCGTGCGATTACCAAGTTCATCGCTTAACGACATACGCGTACGAACTCGCGCAAGCTTTCTCCGCTTTTTACCGCGACGTAAAAGTTATCGGCTCGGACCGCGAGGCCGAACTTCTATACTTAGTTTCAAAAGCCAAAGAGACTTTGACGGATGTTTTGAAAACTCTAGGCATCTCCCAGCCGGAGAAAATGTAAAAGTAGATTGTAACTCTTCTGGTAAAGATTTAAAATAAAAAAGTGATATATTCATACGCCGCAATCCTTCACGGAGTTATGGCTGGGCTTTGCCTGGTTAGTTCTGCGTATCTTTACGGCAGGAAAGAAAACCATCCCGCGGCCAAAAATTATTTCAACTGGTTTTTCCTTTATACTTTTTTCAACCTTTCGCTGGTATTGCCGCTTATTGTTTTCGATGAGTTAAATATTTATACCGGATATTTTTACGCGATCGCCCTTTTCTTTCTTGGGTTGGCTGCTTGGCAAGCTTTCAAGACTGCGTTAAATTTTATCGGCGGATTTCCTAAAAAATATGCTTCGATAATTTATTTGATCGGGGTCATGGCGGTTACGGCCCTGCATTTCATTTATCCAGAAATCCCGATGGGTAGCGCGGACGGGAAGTGGGTTTTCTGGTATCCTCGCAGCTGGATTTCTCTTTTATATGTTGCGTTCATGTTTGTCGCGGGGTGGACTTTTTTCGCCTCTTTTTTGCGCGGCATGCGGGGGATTTCTCCCGTGCTCAAGTTGAGGGCCCTGTTATTTTCCTCGGGCGCTTTTCTACTTCCGCTTGCCGCTTACTATTACTTTGGCGCGGCTAAAATTTCCGATATTTATCTCGCCTTTATTTTCGCGATCGGTGGCCTTTTTCTCTTTGCCGCAGGCAATATGATAGGCCTTTTCAAAAAGGGATAGAACAGGTAGACTTTCTGTATATGGCCGATGAGAAAGGCACAAATAACGCAGCATCTCCTCGCTCCGAAGAGGAGATTTTATCTTTTTGGAAAGAAAATAAAATTTTCGAGAAGTCTCTCGAGAACCGCAAAAAAGCCAAGACTTTTGTATTTTATGAAGGCCCGCCGTACGCTAACGGCCTTCCGGGAATCCACCACGTCGAGTCGCGCTCTTTCAAGGATATAGTTTTGCGGTATAAAACCATGCGCGGATTTTTCGCGCCGCGCCGCGCGGGCTGGGATACGCACGGGCTCCCGACGGAAATGGCCGTCGAAAAAATTTTGGGAATTTCTTCCAAGCGCGAGATCGAAGAAAAAATCGGGGTGGAGAGGTTTGTTGAGGAAGCGAAGAAAAATATTTTTACATACATCGACGCCTGGGAAAAACTCACGGAGCGGATGGGCTATTGGATCGATTTCAAAAACGCTTATGTGACGATGGCCAACGATTATATAGAATCGTTGTGGACCATCGTTTCCAAAATTTCCGAAAGAAAACTTTTATACGAAGATTACAAAGTCCTTCCGTGGTGTTCGCGGTGCGGGACTTCGCTTTCCTCGCACGAGTTGGCGCAGGGATATAAAAAGGTAAAAGAGGAATCGGCGTATATTAAATTTAAGGTTTTGGGAGAACCTAATACCTATTTTTTAGTTTGGACAACGACGCCATGGACGCTTCCGGGAAATGTGGCTTTGGCAATTAACCCCAAGGTTAAATATCTAAAAATTCAGCAGATTGTTGGCGAAAACCAGCATGACATTAGTGGCTTCTTTTTAATAATTTCAAAAGATATTTTTGAACGAGAAAGTAAAAAAGGAGAACTTTATATATTTAAGGGTAGGGGTTATAAAATCATTGAGGAAATTCATGGAGGAGAGTTAATTGGGAGAGTTTATGAGCCTTTATATGAAACAGAGGCGCCGTATAAAGTTGTTGGGGCGGATTTTGTTTCGACGGAAGACGGTTCGGGGATCGTTCACATAGCGCCTGCGTTTGGGGCGGAGGACTTGGAGGCTGGAAGGAAAAACGCCCTCCCGACTTTGGTCACCGTGAACGAGGAAGGAAAAATGTTGGCCCCCGGAAAAGCTTGGGACGGAGTTTTCATAAAAAAAGCCGACCCGATGATAATCGAGGATTTGAAAGCACGCGGGCTTTTATTTAAAACCGAGCCTTACGAGCACGACTATCCGTTTTGCTGGAGATGCGGCACACCTTTGATGTATTACGCGAAATCTTCCTGGTTTTTCAAAACTACGGCGGTCAAAGAAAAAATGCTTGAGGAAAATTCCAAGATCGATTGGCATCCGGAATATTTGCGCGATGGGCGTTTCGGGGAGTGGCTAAAGGAAAACGTGGATTGGGGAATTTCCCGCGAAAGATATTGGGGCGCGCCTTTGCCGGTCTGGAAGTGCAATCCGCCAGCTGACGGATGCAAGGCGGTAAAAATTGTGGGTTCGCTCGATGAATTGGACAAAGAAGACCCGAACCCGACGAAAATTATTTTTATGCGCCACGGCATTACTTTAAAAAATGTCCAAGACGTCATTCATCTCAATACTCAAGAAGAGAGCGAAAAAGTTCCTCTGACGGAAGAGGGACGAAAAAAAGTTGAGGAAGCGGCGGAAAAATTAAAGAAAGAAGAAATAGATATAATTATTTCCTCGCCATTTCGACGTGCGCGGGAAACCGCGGAGATAGTTTCAAAAGTTACCGGCGCCAAAGTGGTGATCAATGAAGATGTTTACGATATTAAAACTGGCGGAGATTTAATCGGCAAACCGGAGGCAGAATTGAGAAGAATGTTTCCAAATTTTGTAATGAGATTTACTGAAACCCCGGAAGGATGGGAAAGTTGGCGTAATGTCCGGGCTAGGATTGTAAAAGTGCTCATGGAAATCAGAAACGAGTATCGAGGGAAAAATATAGTGATGGTTAGTCATGGCGACCCGTTGTGGTTAGCGATGGCTGCGCTCGAAGGGTTGAAAGAGGAAAATTATGACAAGATAGTCTACTTAAAGCCTGGTGAATTTCGAAAGGCGCGATTGCACAACTGGCCGTACAATAAAGAAGGCGAACTCGATTTGCACAAGCCGTACATCGATTCGATTAAATTAAAGTGCGATTGCGGAGGGGAGATGACGCGGGTGAAGGAGGTGATCGACGTTTGGTTTGATTCCGGATCTATGCCTTTTGCCTCGCGACCCGAATTTTATCCGGCGGATTATATAACAGAGGGAATCGACCAGACCCGCGGCTGGTTTTATACGCTCTTGGCGGTCTCGGCACTTCTCGGCTTCAAGTCTTCGTACAAGCGGGTTTTATCTTTGGGGTTGGTCCTCGACGAGAAGGGGAATAAAATGTCCAAATCCAAGGGGAATGTCGTTGACCCGAAAATGCTCATCGAAAAATATGGCGCGGACGCGGTGCGCTGGTATTTTTATACGATAAACCAGCCCTGGGACGATAAACTTTTCCGCGAGAAAGACATTGCTGACGCAGGGAGGAGATTTTTTACCATTCTCTGGAACTCTTTCGTGTACTGGAGAACGTATGGGAAAATTTCTAATTCCAAATTTCTAATTTCTAAAAACAAACTGGTCATAAATAAATGGCTTTTGGCGAAATGGAATTCGGTTTTGGCTGGCCTTACGGAAGACCTCGAAAAATATGACATAGTCTCGGCCGCGCGAAAGTTGGAAAATTTCGTGACCGAAGATTTATCGCGCTGGTATATCCGGCGCATTCGCGGGTACATGAAAGACGAAAATTCGGCGGAAGCGAAAGAGAGCTCTGGGGCACTCGGTTTTATTTTGGGTGAGGTTTCGAAATCGCTTGCCCCGTTTGCGCCATTTATTTCCGAAGATGTTTATAGGCAAACCGGAGGGAAGGAGGCGAGCGTACATTTGGAAGACTGGCCCGCCTTCGCTAAAGCTTCGGCGGGCACGGCCCAATTATTGAAAGAGATGGAGATGGTCCGCGAGATTGTCTCGAAGGGATTGGAGGCGCGGCAGAAAGCGGGAATAAAAATCCGTCAGCCATTGGCCAAGCTCCAAATTACAAATCCCAAATTGCAGAAAGAATTGCTCGAGCTCGCAAAAGGGGAGGTCAACATAAAAGAAATTACTTTCGGCAAAGAATTCGAACTCGATACAGAAATTTCCCAGGAGCTTCGGGAAGAAGGGCTCGTCCGCGAATTTATCCGGCAGGTCCAGGATTTCCGGAAAGAACTGAACCTTAAGCCGCAGGATAAAGTTGTCCTTTCCATCGAAGGCCCGACCGAGATCGAGGAACTTTTGAAAAAACATCTTGCCACATTGAAAAAAGAAATTTCCATCTCGGACGTAATATTCAGCACGCACGGCGTCCTCTCAAAAAAAACAATGAAAGTCGACGAAAAAGAAATCCTCGTCGGAATTCAAAAATAATCATGTCTAATGGGACTTATCAAACCGAAGGGATTGTTTTGAATTCGCTCGACCAGGGCGAAGCGGATAAGCTCATTACGGTTTATACGAAAGAATTTGGGATGATGCGGCTTTTTGCCCGCGGGACCAGGCGGCCTTCTTCGAAACTGAATAAATTTTTGAATATTTTTTCGTACGCCCGGTTTGGTTTTGTCTCGGGCAAAGATTCTTGGCATTTGATCGACGCGGAAGATTTGGAATATTTTGACGAAGTTTTTAAAAATCGCGAAAAACTTTTTATCCTGGGAAAAGCTCTGCGGTTTATCGAGAGGCTCCACCACGGCGAAGGCCGGGACGAAGATGTTTTCTGTCTGATAAAAAATACGATGGATTTTTTGAAGGCGGCCCCGCCGGAACTTTTTCCGGAGTTCGAACTCATTTTTTACGCGAAAGCGCTCGCCCTTTTAGGGTATCTGGACCCGAGTTCGCTCGGCGAAAATTTGGAAAATTTGATCGGGGATAATTCGTTTGCGGATAAACTTTTAATTCTGGATGAGGAAGAGAAAAAAACGATCGATAAGGCAGTTCGGGAGGGTATCGCGTCAAGCCAGCTATAGGTGGTAAAATTAAACATCGTGTCCGAACATTTAGAAGAACTAAGAAAACGTCTATATAAAAAGGATGAGTCATTCGATGCCAGGCTCGAGCGGCCGAATTTAGCTCCTCATCTTGAAAAACCCCCTACGCAGTGGAAGGAGGGGGATTTGCCCCCGGTTATGACCGCCCCAATCAAAAAAAATAGACGATGGATTTGGATTTCCTTGCTTGCGGTTTTGCTTGCCGCCGCGGGATTTTATTTTTTCCTTTTTTATAATTCAATCTCGGCCAGAAGGATCGAGATAGACGTAACCGCGCCGGAAAGCGCGGCCGGGGGAGAAAAAGTTTCCTGGGAAGTTTTGGTGTCGAACCACAATAAAAAAGCGCTTGAGTCCGTAGATTTTATTTTCGAGTACCCGCAGGGATCGGAAGTTTTAGACGAAGGGGTTCGAGGGCTCCGGACGAAAAAAACTTTGGGGAGGATCGAGCCGGGGGAGACGATCCGCCTTTCTTTCAACGCTTTCGTTTTCGGTTTTGAGGGCGAAGAAAAAGAAGCGCTTACCATTTTGGAATATCGGGCCCAGGGGTCAAACGCCATTTTATCAATAGACGGGAATTCCAAGATAACAATTTCCCGAGCTCCGGTCGGCGTATCGCTTGAACTTCCGCAAGAAGCGCGCACCGGGCAGGAAACACAAATTAAAATAAATTATGTTTCCAATTCCGCGGGGCCCTTGAAGGATTTAATTTTGGAGTTGGAAACCCCGCCGGGATTTTTGCTGCAGTCGGCCGAGCCTGAACAGGAAGCGAACGGCAGCTGGGCGCTCGGCACGCTTGAGCCGGGGGAGGATGGGGTGGTTTTGGTTAAAGGTATTTTGAGCGGGAGCGAACTTGAGGAAAAAAGTTTTAAGGCTACGGTTGGGCTTCGTTCGAGCTTGGGCGAATTCAGCGTTTACGGGCAGGGAGCCTCAACCGTAAACCTCCGGCGCCCGTTTTTGGAAGTGGACGCGAAGATCGCTGGATCCGATTCCTATTCGGCCCGGCCCGGGGAAGCTTTTGAAGTCGAAGTTACGTATAAAAATAATTTGAGCGTGCCCGTGCAGAATGTTGTCCTCGAGGGTGTGCTTTCGGGAAAACTTTTTAACGAAAAAGAAATACGCGTTACGGAGGGGACGTATCTTTCAAGCGACAAAAAAATTGTTTTCAATTCCGCGTCTGCCCAAAAACTTTCCCAGATAAATCCGGGGGAAGGCGGATCGTTTAGGATCGAGCTCGCTTTCATCCAAAATATTCCGGTCAAAACTTCGGCGGACAAAGAATTAAAACCATCTATACATTTTGATATTAAAGCTGGCGTTCCGCCGCAGGGATATTCCGGAACGGATTTGAGCGGGGAGGATACGATCGAAGTAAAAATTATTTCGCGCTTGCAGCTTGTCAGGAAGGCGATCCATTTTTCTTCCGCTATCCAAAATTCCGGCCCGATGCCGCCGAAGGTCGGGCAGGAAACAACTTTTACAGTAACTTGGGCGCTTACGAACTCGACCAACGATCTGCGCGGAGCCGTTTTGAAAGCGACACTGCCTGCGTACATGAGCTGGAAATCGCGGACGCTTCCGGCAAACTCCCCCATAACTTTTGACGCAAGCTCCGGAGAAATCGTTTGGAACGTCGGCGACATCAAGGCCGGCGTCGGGTATATTTCTCCCGCTCGGGAAATTTCTTTCCAGGTTGGTTTCGTCCCTTCCTCGTCCCAAGTTGGGGATTCGCCGGAACTTGTTTCGGAAGTGCGGGCGGAGGGTCGCGATATTTTCACGGACACGCTTTTACAAGTATCCGCCCCGCCGGTGACACTGAAGCTCGAAGACGACCCGAGAGTTGATGAAGGCCATATTAGGGTGGTAAATTAAAGTCCATGCACGACTTAGATACAATCGTCTCGTTGGCCAAGCGCAGGGGTTTTATTTTTCCCGGTTCCGAAATTTACGGAGGGCTCGCGGGAACTTGGGATTACGGCCCCTTAGGGCTCGCCCTGAAAAACAATATTAAAAATCTTTGGTGGCGAATGTTCGTCGAAGAGCGGGATGACGTCTATGGAATAGATGCCGCGATTTTAATGAATTCAAAAATTTGGGAGGCTTCCGGCCACGTTTCGGGATTTTCCGACCCGTCGGTC
>MFIE01000017.1:27450-28245 GCA_001778785.1 Candidatus Giovannonibacteria bacterium RIFCSPLOWO2_01_FULL_46_13 | reverse complement strand
ATGATGTTCAAGACGCAGGTTGGGGCCGTCGAGGACGCTTCTTCCGTTTCCTATCTTCGCCCGGAGACGGCGGGAGGAATTTTTGTGAATTTTAAAAATATTTTGGATACTTTCCATCCCACGCTTCCTTTCGGCATCGCCCAGATCGGGAAAGCTTTCAGGAACGAAATCGCCCCGAGAGATTTCATTTTCCGCGCCAGGGAGTTTGAACAGATGGAAATAGAATATTTCGTGCGGCACAGCGAATGGGAAAAATATTTTGAGGAGTGGAGGCAAAATATATTGCGATATGTCGAGGCGGTTGGGATCGCGAAAGAAGCGGTCCATGAATTGGAGGTCCCGGACCCGGACCGCGCCCACTATTCCAAGCGCACGATAGATTTTGAGTTTGATTATCCTTTTGGCCGCAAAGAACTTTACGGCCTGGCGTATCGTACCGATTTTGATTTGTCCGCGCATGAGACTTCTTCCGGCGCGGATATGCGTTACACCGATCCAGAAACCAAAGAAAAATTTATTCCGCATGTCATTGAGCCTTCGCTTGGCGTAGACCGCACGATTTTGGCGGTGCTCCTTTCGGCGTACACCGAGGATGAATTGGGAGGGGAGAAAAGAGTATTTCTGAAATTAAAGCCAGCCGTGGCCCCGATTAAAGTCGCGGTTTTCCCATTGGTTTCAAATAAAGAAAATATTGTAAACCGCGCGCGCGAAATTTATTTAGGACTTAAAAAAGGATTCAGCGCGGCTTTTGACGACATCGGCAACATCGGCAAGCGCTACCGCAGGCAAGACGAA
>MFIE01000017.1:22891-27434 GCA_001778785.1 Candidatus Giovannonibacteria bacterium RIFCSPLOWO2_01_FULL_46_13 | reverse complement strand
GCGTTACGGTAGACTACCAAACTCTCGAAGACGGCACGGTAACCGTCCGCGACCGGGACACGGGGAAGCAAGAGAGGGAACCTGCCGAAGATCTCGACAAATATTTCCAAGAACTGCTAAAGTCTAACTGAAAGAACTTTCAATAAGGAGGCGCAAATGAGCTACGATGGCGTTGCGAGGATTTTTCTTTATTTTGATTGGCGTTTTCCTGACTTTGTTTGCTTCTGCGAACTCAAGGAAGGAAGGGGCATGGGTGAATTTCGGAAGATAATAAAGCAAGGTAGGCGGCGGAAGGGGCGCCAAATTGAGTGGACCTCTAGGAAATTGAGCACTGTGGTCGTGCCCAAGCAATCTTAAATCTATTCGGCTCATTCCCCACGGAATGAGCCGAATTATTTTTATTTTTCAAAATTCGTGCTAAGATTTTTAATACTTTATGCGAGAACGCATCGATACAACTTTCCGGGCGCTTCGCTCCCGCAATTTCCGGCTGTTTTTGTTTGGACAGGGAATTTCGCTGATAGGCACTTGGATGCAAAGGGTGGCGCTCCATTGGCTTGTTTATAAAATAACCGGCTCCGCACTAATGCTCGGCGTGGTTGGTTTTGCAAGCCACATCCCGCTCTTAGCCGCCCCGTTGGCCGGCGTTATCCTCGACCGCTATTCAAAAAATAGGGTGATAATTGTAACCCAGATTTTGGCCATGGCCCAGGCGTTTTTGCTTGCGTATTTGGTTTTGTCCGGACAGATCGAAGTCTGGCATATAATTGTTTTGAGTTTGGTTTTGGGGGCGATCAATGCATTCGACGTTCCCGGCCGCCAATCTTTTTATGTCCAACTGATCGACAAAAAAGAAGACCTCCAAAACGCCATCGCGCTTAACTCGATTATTTTCCACGCCTCCCAATTCATCGGCCCTTCGATCGCCGGTATTTTAATCGCGACATACAGCGAAGGGGTCGCTTTTTTGATAAACGGCTTAAGTTATATTCCCGTAATTATTTCCCTCCTCCTTATAAGTGTTAAATTCGAAGCCGTAAGCGACAAAACCGGGACATTCTTATCGGAGTTGAAAGACGGGTTTAAATATATTTCCTCGAGCCCGCCTTTGAAAAATATTTTATTTTTAGTCGCGGCCATCAGTATTATGGGGTGGTCGTATAATATTCTTTTCCCGATATTCGCGAAGGATGTCCTTGGGGGAGACGCCAAAGTTTTCGGGTTCCTCACCGCGGCTTCGTCCATCGGGGCGATTTTGAGCGCCTTCTACGCGGCCTCGCGAAAAAATCTGGACGGGGCGAACAAGCGCGCGGTATTTTTCGCGGGAGTCTTCGGGGCCGCCTTGATTATCTTCGCCGTTTCCAAAAATCTTTGGCTATCTATCATTGCGGCCGGAGTCGTCGGCTTGGGTTCCATGCTTCACAACACCTCGGCGATTTCGTTTTACCAAAATCTTCTCTCGGAAGATAAAAGGGGCCGTAGCATGAGTTTTTATGTTTTGGCCCACCGGGGCTTGATGCCCGTCGGGAGCCTTCTCTTGGGATTTATGGCAAGCTCCATCGGCGCCCCGGCGGCGCTCGTGATCGGAGGCTCGTTCTGCGTTTTAGTCGCCCTCTTTTTCGCCCCAAGAATTTTTTCGTCAAAAATTAGATAGATTCTCCGGCGCACTTGTGTCATTTAGATTTAATGGTATCATTTTTCCCAAAGCTGGAAATAGGGGGTTGTCTTCTATTTTCGAAGCTGGTGGCTCTTTAACTCGGGAACGTAGAAAGGAAGGATCGCCATGAGCGATAAAGCCTTGATGACCAGAGCAGAATTAGAGTTGACGCAGAAGATGCAACGGGAATTTCCTGCTGGCGGGGTCGTCCATCCGAATATTATCAAAGAGTTGAACGATTCACCGGGGCTAACGGCACGCCTTACCGCTTTTTTGCAGAACCGCGGGCGCATGCAGGTGGTCAGCACGAGCGGCATCATCACCCCGCCCAACGGAATCGTCTTGCCACTCACCGTTCCAGTGAATGAATCGCGAGACTGGAACGCGGCAGTGAAAACTGCTGGACTGAGCACGGGTCGCGGTAGTGTTGTTTGGAAAATCGGCGACCAGTTTCCGCCGACGGTTGGTGTCGTCGAGAGACTAGAGCAACTTTGGTTGGTCAATTTCGGCAAGGGTAGTCGGACTTCGAGTTCGGACGCAATTGCATGGGGAATAGGACAGCATCTTGTCCCAGCATCTCCTCGATCCTGTTTCGCCATCGCCGAGCATTTTTCGAAACTCCATGTCTATCTAGGTATGGATCCGATGGCGGTAGTCTCGCTTCAGAAATGTTCTTTCGAGGGCCGCCCTCTCGTCGCTCGCGTCTGGTTCGACGGTTCGGAGCGCTCTGCACTCCTCGTCTGGCTCTGGTACCATTGGGATGACGACGACTGGTTTGCCTTTGTCCGTGAGTTGGATTCTTGAATCCTTCTTGGTCCTTGAAAAACGCCTGCATGGTTTCGGTCATGCAGGCGTTTTAATTTTATCTGATCCCAACTTCTTATTTGGGACTTTTGAAGCATGAAAATGGGTATGAGCTCAAAAAACGCTTTTTACTATGGAAAAAATAGAGATCTTTTGATAGAATCACTATATGAAATTCGAAAAAAAGACTTTTAAGAATGGGTTGCGCACGATCGTAGCTCCTATGAAGGATACCCAGGCGATGACGCTGTGGGTTCTTTTTGGTACCGGTTCGAAATACGAGACGAAGCGCTTGAACGGAATTTCACATTTTCTGGAACACTTGTTTTTCAAGGGCACAAAATCGCGCCCGAAAGCCGGGCAGGTAAACCGCGAGCTCGACCGATTAGGGGCGCAGTCAAACGCTTTTACCTCTAAAGAATTCACGGGATATTATGTTAAAGCCGCTTCCAAACATTTCGATGTCGCGCTCGACATCGTCTCCGATATTTTAATAGAGCCGCTTTTCAAAAAAGAAGAAATCGAAAAAGAGAGAGGGGTGATTTTGCAGGAGATCTCGATGTACGAGGACGACCCGCGCCGGCAGTCTTTCGACCTGTTTGAAGAATTAGTTTACGGGGACCAGCCGGCGGGATGGGATACGGCGGGATATCCGAACACGGTTAAAAATATTACCCGCGACGACATCGTCCATTACAAGAATAGCCACTATCTTACGTCTAATGCTGTAGTGACGGTTGCGGGAAATGTTGACCCAGCGAGCGCATTTCGGAAAATAGAGAAAGCGTTTTCTAGGATGCCGCAGGGGAACAAAATCGAGAAAGCGAAAGTAATCGAGTCGCAATCGCGCCCGCAAGCGAGGTTCAAGAAAAAGGCGGTGGACCAGACGCACCTGCGCCTGGGTGTCCGCGGGTACAACATGTTTGACGAGCGAAGATACGCCATGACGGTTTTGCAAACCATCCTCGGAGGGAATTGGTCCTCGCGCCTCTGGAACGAGCTTCGCGAAAAACGCGGGCTTACATATTATGTACGCGCTTTCCAGGAGAACTATACCGATTCCGGGTATTTGATGGCCGCGGCTGGCGTGCCGCACGAAAAATTGGAGGAGGCCGCAAAAAAAATGGTGGATGTTTTCCGCGATGTCCGGCTGAAGGGAGTCTCTGACGCGGAAATAAAATTTGCTAAGGAATATATCCGCGGGTCCATGGCGCTCGCTTTTGAATCGACGGATGAAATTGCAACTTTCCTTTCTTCGCAGGAAATTTTCTACAACAAAATCATGACTCCCGAGGAAGTTTTGGAGAAAATCGAGAAAACTAAAAAAGCGGAGATAAATAAAATCGCAAAAGATATTTTCAAACCGGAGAAAGCCAACCTCGCGGCCATAAGCCCGGGGGATAACGCCAAGGCCTTCGAGAAAATTTTGGCAAAAATATAAAATGAACGAGGAAAAACAAATTATAGGAATCTCTACCTGGACACTCGTAAGGTTTTTTCTCTTGGCCGGATTGGTCTGGCTCCTGTACGAACTTCGCGGGGTGGTCGCGGTTTTGCTGACGGCGATTGTTATCGCTTCTTCCATCGATCCCGCGGCGAGGTGGTTCCAATCTTATAAAATCCCGCGGGTTTTGGCCGTGCTTTTCGTATATCTGGCCACTTTCGCGGTTTTTGGTTTTGTTTTCTATCTCGTTGTCCCGCCTCTTTTGTCTGAAATTTTCGGCTTCTTGACCGAATTGCCCGAACAGATTTCAACTTTCGAGCCGACCAACTTCGCTTCTTTCCTGCCGCAGCTTCCGACAGGTTTCATATCGGCTATCCGCGACGCAATTTTAAATTTGGACGGCGGGGCGCTCTCTGGAGCTTCTGGATTTTTCGGAGTCGCCACGGGAATTTTCGGTGGGGCAGTTTCCTTCATCCTTATAATCGTGATTTCTTTTTACATGTCCGTGGAGGAGCGGGGAGTCGAGAATTTTTTGAAGATTGTAACGCCCAAAGAATACGAAGGGTACGCGCTCGATCTTTGGGAGAGGTCGCGAAGGAAGATAGGCTGGTGGCTCCAGGGACAGCTTCTCCTGGGGG
>MFIE01000017.1:0-22813 GCA_001778785.1 Candidatus Giovannonibacteria bacterium RIFCSPLOWO2_01_FULL_46_13 | reverse complement strand
GATTTTGGGCGTCAAATACGCGCTTCTTTTGGCGCTTCTCTCCGGGATGTTCGAAATTATTCCGGTTTTTGGGCCGATTATCGCGGCCATCCCGGCGATCGGAGTCGCTTTTATACAGAGCCCGATCTTGGGACTTTCTGTTTTAATTTTATACGTCATCGTCCAGCAGTTCGAAAACCACTTGATCTATCCCTTGGTCGTGCGTAAGACCATCGGTGTCCCTCCGCTTCTCGTGATCTTGTCATTATTTATTGGCGGGACGCTCGCCGGATTTTTTGGGATTCTGCTTGCCGTTCCCGTTGCCGCGGTCCTCGTTGAATTTATAAACGACTTCGCCAAGAAGAGGAACATAGAATTTTAACCATGGCGAAATTTTATATAACAACGACGCTTCCGTACGTAAACGCCGCGCCGCACATCGGTTTTGCTTTGGAAATTGTCCAAGCGGATATAATCGCGCGATACCGAAAACTTGTCGGAGACGAGGTTATTTTCAATACCGGAACGGACGAGCACGGCATAAAAATTTACCGCAAGGCGCTTGAAGAAAAAAAAGACCCGCAGGAATATGTCGACGAATACGCAAAAAAATTCGCGTCGCTGAAGGAAGTTTTGAATTTAAGCTATACGAATTTTATCCGGACGACGGACGAGCACCACAAAAAAGCCGTCGAAGCGTTTTGGGAAAAATGTTTCGAGGCCGGGGATATATATAAAAAATTGTATCCGGTTAAGTATTGCGTGGGCTGCGAGCTGGAAAAAACCGCATCGGAGTTGGACGGCGATGGGAGGTGCTTGATCCATCCGCATCTCGAGATAGAAACCATAGAGGAAGAAAATTATTTTTTCCGCTGGTCAAAATACCAAAACGAACTTTTGAAGTTATACGAAACGCGCCCGGACTTTGTCGTTCCCGAAACGCGCCTTCACGAGATCAAAAATTTCGTGGCGCGGGGCTTGGAGGATTTTTCGATCTCGCGCCGCAAAGAAAAAATGCCTTGGGGGATTGCCGTCCCGGGCGACCCGGAGCACGTCATGTACGTTTGGTTCGACGCGCTTGTAAACTATATCTCGACTTTGGGCTGGCCGGAGGATGAAAAAACTTTCAATGATTTCTGGCCCGGGGTGCAGTTGGCCGGAAAAGATAACTTGCGGCAGCAATCCGCAATGTGGCAAGCCATGCTGATGTCGGCGGGGCTCCCTATTTCTAAGCAAATTTTAATACATGGGTTCATCACTTCCGGGGGCGAGAAAATGTCCAAGAGTTTGGGCAACGTGATCGACCCGGTGGAGCTTGTCGAAAAATACGGCACCGATGCGCTGCGCTATTTTTTGGCGCGGCACATCCACCCCCACGAAGACAGTGATTTTACCATTGAGCGTTTTGAGGATGCGTATAATGGGAACCTCGCAAATGGATTGGGAAATTTTGCCGCGCGGGTAATGCAGCTTGCCCAAACTTATCTTCCGGAAAGCGTGCGCGTTGAAGAGGAAAAATTCCCGGTGACGTATTCCGAGGCGCTCGATAATTACGATTACGAAAGCGCTATAAATTATATTTTCCAAAGGATCGGCGCGGCTGACCTCAAGATTACCGAAACCGAGCCCTTTAAATTAGTAAAAACCGATCCGGAAAAAGGCAAAAAAATAATATCGGAATTGGTCGGGGAGCTTTATTTGGTTGTCCGCCTTTTAAATCCTTTCATGCCCGAGACGAGCGAGAAAATTAAAAAAGCCGTCGCGGAAAATAAAAAACCGGAGACGCTTTTCCAGAGAATAGAAAGATGAGGCTTTTTGACGTCCATACGCACGTCCAGTTCCAGGCTTTCAAGGAAGATTTCCGCGAAGTCTTAAAACGCGCCCTCGATTCGGGGACTTGGATGATAAACGTCGGCACGCAGCGAGATACTTCGGAGGCGGCCATAAAGTTAGCGCACGAGTACGACGAAGGGCTTTGGGCGACGGTCGGGCTCCACCCCATCCATACTTCAAAATCTTTTCACGATGCCCAGGAGTTGGGCGCGGACCCTTCGGCAAGTTCGGGGTTCACCTCAAGAGGCGAAGAATTCGATTACGAAATTTATAAAAAACTTGCCGAGGACCCGAAAGTTGTCGCGATAGGGGAATGCGGGCTCGATTACTACCGCTTGGAGGAAGATACCAAGGCGAAGCAAAAAGAAATTTTCGAAAAGCAGGTTGCGCTTGCGCACGATGTCAAAAAGCCCCTGATGATCCACTGCCGCGAAGCGTTTGCCGACCTTATAGGTATTTTGAAAAATAAAAAAGAAGAGCTCAGGAGCCCGCGGGATGGCGGCCCCGGCGTGATACATTTTTTCTCCGGCACAACGGAGGACGCCGATGAATTGATGGAGTTGGGCTTTTCATTTTCGTTCGGGGGAGTGACGACATTCGCCCGCGCTTATGAAAAATTATTAAAACATATTCCGCTCGAAAAAATCCTTCTCGAAACCGACGCGCCGTACGTCGCCCCGGTCCCGTACCGCGGAAAACGCAACGAACCGGCATATGTCCTCGAAGTCGCCCAAAAAATATCTAGGGTTAAAAATATCCCAGTCGAAGAAGTCGCCGAAAAAACTTTCGCCAACGCCCAGAGGATTTTTCTGTAATCTTTCCAAAAACAAACCGTCTTGTATCTAAGTTAGTTATTGTAGACTAGTTTTTTAGGAGGTCATATGTGTGGAATTGTTGCTTATGTGGGCTATCGTAATGCGGTACGGGTTTGTATTCAGGGTTTGGCAGAATTGGAGTACCGTGGATACGATGCTTCAGGGATCGTTTTTGTGGCGAACGGAACGCTGGAAGTCGTTAAGGAATTGGGTAGGCCAGAAAATTTGCGAAAGAAATTCGTGGATGGCTTGCCCAACTCAAGAATAGCTATCGCTCATAATCGTTGGGCGACGCACGGAGTAAATAATATAGAAAACGCCCATCCTCATTCCGATTGTGAAGGGATTATTTTCCTGGCTCATAATGGGATTATCGAAAATGCCTGCGGTCTGCGGGAAAATCTTTCGTTGCGAGATCATAGGTTCAAATCCACGACCGATACCGAGATCATAGCCCATCTCATTGAAGAGAGTAACAAGGTGGTCGGATTAGAAGAAGCAGTCCGGACTGTCTTGGCTGGTATTTCCGGTTCTTATGCTCTAGTGATCATTTCTAAGAAAGAGCCGGAGAAAATTATTGCGGCGCGGAATGGAAGTTCTCTATGGCTAGGGATGGGAAACGGAGAGTTTTTTGTAGCATCTGAACCTTCGGCCATGCTTGCTTTCACCAAAAGCGCACTACCCCTTGTCGACGGCGATATAGCCGTTATCGAAAATGGATCTTTGGTCATTTCGGACGCAAGGGGGGAGAGAGTACATCGCGAGTTTAGAAATGTCACCTGGAACGTAGAGGAGGCGAAGCGAGAAGGGTATGCGCATTACACCCTGAAAGAAATTTTTCAGGGGCCCGAAGCGGTAGGGAATTCTATTTTCGACCGGATTAAAGAAGGAAGGCCGGCATGTGCCGACGATAGTAAGTTGCGCGAAAAAATTCGTAGAGCAAGAAGGATAGTGTCTAGCGCTTGCGGTACCGCACTCTATTCTTTGGAGCTTGGTAAGTATTTCATTGAACAATACGCCAAGTTACCAGTCGAGGTCGAAATTGCATCGGAATTCTATACCAAGAATAGCATCATTGATGTGGGCGATGTTTTTCTTACGGTCTCGCAGTCGGGGGAGACCTTAGATACTCTTGAAGCGTTACGTCTAGCCCAGAGCAAAGGAGCTTTTTCGGTTTCGATCGTTAATAAAATGGGTACTGTAATCCCGTCTATATCAGACATTGCTATTTTTCAGAATATCGGCCGGGAGGTGGGAGTAGCTTCAACTAAATCTTTCCTAAGTCAGGCGGCCATTCTTTTACTTTTGTCTCTTGAGTTTGCAAAAATTCGAGAAACACTTGTGGAGGACATGGAAGAAATACTGCAAGGGCTCAAGAATGTCCCTGCTCTCATGAGAAAGGTGTTAGCCCAGAGCGAGAATGTCCGAGCTCTATCTACGCAATATTCACACTTCCATAATTTTCTCTATTTGGGTCGGAAATTCAATCTGCCCGTTGCGTTCGAAGGAGCGCTTAAATTGAAAGAACTTTCGTATGTGCACGCAGAAGCTTATGGAGCGGGCGAGATGAAACATGGTCCGCTGGCATTGATTGATAAGGACTTCCCAACCATGGCGATTGCTCCGCGCGATTCCGTATATGAGAAAGTTATCTCCAACATCGAGGAAATTAAGACAAGAGGAGGGCCACTCATTGCGATTGCAACTGAGGGTGACGAGCGTATAGGACGCTTGGCGGATCACGTTCTTTATATTCCCGAGACACATGAGGCTTTATCGCCATTCCTTACTGCGTCGATACTACAATTATTTGCATATTATGTTGCGCTTGATCGGGGTTGTGATATCGACACGCCGCGTAACCTGGCAAAAAGTATTACTGTAGCGTAGTTAGCCTTATCCCATACACGGGGGCTCTGTTTTTCAGGGCCCCCGTTTTTCTTGAAAAAAAAGCCCAAAAACTATACAATTTTTAATTATGCCTGCGTTTTCCAAAATAGAGAAGAAGTGGCAGAAGCTTTGGCTTAAAGCCGGGGTTTATGAGCCTGATTTAAAATCTTCGAGCAAAGGCAACAAAGACCCTTTTTATAATTTGATGATGTTCCCGTACCCCTCCGCGGAAGGCCTGCACATCGGCTCCGTACGGACTTTTACGGGAGTCGATATATATGGAAGGCTCAAACGCATGCAGGGTTTTGACACTTTTGAGCCAATCGGTTTGGACGGCTTTGGGATAAATTCCGAAAACTACGCTTTGAAAATCGGCAAGCACCCTATGAAGCTCGCCAAAGTTACGGAGAAAAATTTTTACCGCCAGCTCGAGATGATCGGAAACGGTTTTGCCTGGAACGAAAAGCTCGAGACATACGACCCGGAATATTATAGGTGGACGCAGTGGGTTTTCGTCCAGATGTTCAAAAAGGGCCTGGCGTACCGGAAAAAGTCTCCGGTAAATTGGTGCCCTTCGTGCAAGACGGTGCTCGCCGACGAGCAGGTTGTCGCGGGCGAGTGCGAAAGATGCGGGTCCAAGGTTGAGAAAAAAAATCTTGAGCAGTGGTTCTTCAAAATTACGGATTACGCCGAGCAACTTTTGCGCGACTTGGAAGACCTTGATTGGTCGGAGAAAGTTAAAATCGCGCAAAAAAATTGGATTGGGCGCTCCGAAGGATATTCGATTAAGTTCCCCTTGGTCGGGGTCCCGGGGCAGGAGGATAGGAAACATGTTGTAGAAGTTTTTACCACGCGCCCGGATACTCTTTTCGGCGCGACGTTTATCGTCATTTCTCCGGAGCTCGCCAAGAGATGGTTTGATATCGGCTGGCAGGCCTCGGGGTCGGTCGCAAAATATGTTGACGAAGCCTTGATGCGCCGCGGAAGAGGGCAGGACTCGGAGGCGGAAAATGAAAAGACCGGAGTATTTTCAGGGATTAACGCGATTAACCCGGCAAACCAGGAAAAAATTCCGGTCTGGATCGCGGATTATGTTTTGGATACGTACGGCACCGGTGCGATCATGGCCGTGCCCGCGCACGATGAGCGCGATTTTGAATTCGCGAAAAAATTCGATTTGCCGATACGGGAAGTAATTTCTCCTGACGGCCGCGACCACGACCTAAGGGTTTCTTTTACGGACCGCGGAGTTTTGATAAATTCCGGAAAATTTAACGGGATAAATAATGAGGTTGCAAAGACCGAGATCACGGATTTTGCAGGCGGGGAGAAAAAAGTGCACTACCGCCTGCGTGATTGGCTTATTTCCCGCCAGCGCTATTGGGGCCCTCCGATCCCGATGATTTTCTGCGAAGCTTGCCGCACGGCCGGAAAAGGCGAAAGGCCAGAGATGCCCGGATGGTACGCGGTTCAGGAAAAAGATTTGCCCGTGAAGTTGCCTTTCATAAAAGATTATCAGCCGCAGGGAACCGGAACTTCGCCGCTGGCCAAGAGCAAGGAATTTTATAAAGTTAAATGTCCGGGGTGCAAGGCCGACGCAAAACGGGAGACGGATGTCTCGGATACGTTCTTGGATTCTTCTTGGTATTTTTTCAGGTATATCGACACGAAAAATAAAAAAGCACCGTTTGATAGATGGCGGGCGCGCAAATGGCTCCCAGTACATATGTATATCGGCGGGGCGGAGCACGCGGTTTTGCACCTGATGTACGCGAGGTTTATCACAAAAGTATTCAAAAATTGGGGGCTTATAAATTTCGACGAGCCTTTCAAGAAATTCCGTGCGCACGGCTTGATTACCAAAGACGGCGCAAAAATGTCCAAATCGCGCGGAAATATCGTAAGCCCGGATGAATATATTAAAAAATTCGGGGTGGACGTGATGCGGGTGTATCTCGCGTTTTTGGCGCCATTCGACCAGGGCGGAGATTTTCGGGACCAAGGTATTACGGGGATCACGAGGTTTTTGGCCCGCGTCGGAAAACTCGAATCAAAACTCGCAAAAAATTCCAAGGAGGCGCTGGACGAAGGATCGGAAAAACTTTTTCACCAGACTATGAAAAAAGTTGGGGAAGATATAGAAAATTTACACTACAATACGGCAATTTCGCAGCTGATGGTCCTTTTGAATAAGCTCGAAACCCTGCCCTCGGTCCCCTGGACGGTTTATGAAAATTTCTTGAAAATGCTTGCGCCGTTCGCCCCGTTTTTGACGGAGGAGCTTTGGCAAAAATTCAAGAAGGCAAAAAGTTTCAAGAAGCAAAATTCCATCCACCTCCAGGACTGGCCAAAGTTCGACAAGAATAAAATAAAAGAAGATAGGTTTAATTTGGTGGTGCAGATAAACGGCAAGGTGCGTGCGACTTTGGATGCCCCAGTCGGGATTTCTGAAAAAGATGCCGAAAAGCTTGTTTTCGAAGACGAATCTATCAAAAAATATTTCCGTCCGCCGGGCGGCGGATCACCGAAAAAAACCATTTTCGTCCCGAACCGCTTAATAAATTTCGTAGTGTGATTACCCTCGAAGAAGCGCTCGATTCGTTGAAGAAGGGGGAGGTGGTGGTCATTCCGACAGATACGGTCATGGGCCTCGTTTGCGACTACTACAATAAAGAAGCGGAACGCGAGATATTCAGGATAAAAAATCGGCCGCTTGAAAAAATCCTCCCGATTTTTGTCCCCTCCATTGAAGAGCTTAAAAAAATCGTACCGGTTTCAAAGAAGCAGGAAAAATTTTTGGATAAAGTTTGGCCGGGGAAGGTGACCTGTGTCTTGAAAAGTGAGATCGGCGGGTTTCGGATCCCGAACGATAAATTTTTATTGGAACTTCTCGAGAAATTTGGCGGGCCGCTTTTGCAGACTTCGGCTAATATTTCCGGCTCCCCGCCGATTGGCGGGGGAACGCCCTCGACGGTGGTGGATATAACGGGCGAGGAAATTAAAATCCTCCGCGAAGGCGCGGTCCCGGGCGAAGAATTACAAAAAATCTGGGTTGACATCGTCTTATAATATATATACTATTTGGTCATGGCAACGAAAAAAATAAATGAGCAAATATTAAATTTCAACACTGTTTTTCTTGAAGAAGATGGGGGGTACAGCGTTGTTGTGCCGACATTACCGGGATGCGTTTCTCAAGGTGATACTTTTGAAGAGGCAGTCGAAAATATTAAAGAGGCGATTGAATTGTATCTTGAGGATGAGAATGTAGGTGAGAAATATGAACCAAAGCGGGAATTTATAGTTCCGGTAGAGGTCAATGTCAATAATTAAGTTGCCACAAATTTCTGGAAAGGAGATGGGCCGAGCTCTCGAGAGGTTGGATTTTACGCTAAAAAGCCGGAAGGGCAGTCATATGAAATATGTGAACAATGGGAAAATAATAATTGTGCCTGATCATAAAATTCTTAAAAAGGGAACTTTGCACAGCATCCTCCGACAATTAAACCTCAATATTGATAGATTTAGAGATTTACTATGAATCCCGAAACTAAGATCTGCCAAAATTGCAAAAATCAGTTCACAATCGAACCGGAGGATTTTAAATTTTACGAAAAAATCTCCGTCCCGCCCCCGACTTTTTGTCCGGAGTGCAGATCTCAAAGACGTATGACCTGGCGTGATGAACGATCTTTATATCAAAGAAAAGATGATTTTGGGAAAGACATAATTAGCATATATTCTTCAGATAAGCCATTTAAGATTTATCCACGCGATTATTGGTGGTCTGATGCTTGGAATGCGATGAATTACGGAAATGATTACGATTTTTCTAAAACGTTTTTTATTCAATTCAGACAGCTTCTTGAATCTGTTCCGCTATCGGCAGTTTTTTCAAACAACGTCGTAAATAGTCCTTATGTAAATCATGTAGGGTTTTTGAAAAACTGTTATTTAACGTTTGCGTCTTGGGAATGCGAAAATGTTCATTATTCCAATAAAATTTTGGGTTCACGCGACTCGATGGATTTGTTCCTTGCTGATAAGTGTGAGCTTTGTTATTGGCTTATAGATTGTGACTCTTCTTATAATTTATTTTTCAGTCAAAATTCTTCAGGCAACTCAAATTCATTTTTTTTGTTTGACTGTAAAAATTGTCAAAATTGTTTCGGGTGTGTAGGGCTTCGGAATAAGCAATACTATATCTTTAATGAGCCAAATACGAAGGAAGAGTATGAAAAAAGACTCAAAGAGTTTGATATCGGCTCTTTTAAGAATTTTCGAAATTTTAGACAAAAATTTTCGTCTAAGGCATTACAATACCCCCATCGCTTCGCGCATCTTATAAACTCGCCAGAAACGATTGGAGATAATTGCCGTAATGTTAAAAATTGCTATTGGTGTTTTGATTTGCGTGATAATGTTGAAGATTCTAAATATTCTATACATGGCGGAGTAGGTATGAAAGACTCTTATGATGGTTACGGTGTTGGTATGTGCGAATTATTGTATGAAGGAATCGATTCTGGAGTTGGAGGAGGATCAAGAGAAAAATTCAGTGTTGTAGTTTATTCTTCAAATGACACAGATTACTGCTTTAATTGCGAAGGATCCTCCAACCTCTTCGGTTGCATCGGCTTGCGCAACAAACAATACTGCATCCTAAACAAGCAATACACAAAGGAAGAATACGAAGAACTGGTCCCCAAGATCATCCAGCACATGAACGATATGCCATACACCGATAAGAAAGGAAGAGTATATAAATATGGAGAATTCTTTCCGTCTGAACTATCTCCTTTCGCATATAATGAAACCATAGCCCAGGAATATTTCCCTTTAACCAAAGAAGAAGCAATCGAACAAGGCTACTCCTGGAAAGATCCCGAGCCGAGGAACTATGAGATAACCTTGAAAACAGAAGACATTACTGACCATATCAAAGATGTTGAAGATTCGATATTAGGCCAGGTCATAGAATGTCAGCATAAGGGTGCTTGTAACGAGCAGTGCACGGAGGCATTTCGAATTATTCCGCAGGAGTTAGATTTTTTAAGAAAGCAAAATCTTCCAATACCCAGACTATGCCCCAACTGCAGACACTATCAGAGAATTAAACAAAGAAACCCACTCAAGCTCTGGCATAGAAAATGCATGTGCGGAACCAAAACAGTTTACAAAAATACTATTGAACACGAACACAAGGCAGAACCTTGCCCTAATGAATTTGAGACGACCTATGCGCCAGAGAGACCAGAGATAGTTTATTGCGAGCAATGTTATTTAAAAGAAGTAGTTTAAATACATGAAAGATAAAGAAATTTTAAGGTTAATTAAAGAAGAAGAAGTCAGGCAGAAAAAGGTGACCAACCTTATCGCCTCGGAAAATTTTGTCTCGCGCGACGTTTTGGAGGCGCTCGGTTCTGTCCTCACCAACAAATACGCGGAGGGATATCCGGGGGCCCGGTATTACGGCGGCAACGCGGTCATCGATAAAGTAGAGGACCTTTGCCGTAAGCGCGCTTTAAAACTTTTTAAATTAAACCCAAAAAATTGGCACGTTAACGTCCAGCCGCTTTCGGGGAGCCCGGCGAACCTGGCGGTTTATTCCGCGCTGGTCCCGATCGGCGGAAAAATAATGGGGCTTCTTCTTTCTTCCGGCGGGCATTTAACGCACGGCCAGAAAATGAGCATGACCGGGAAAATTTGGACGCAGGTTCCGTACGAAGTGGATCCCAAAACAGAAGTTCTTGATTATGATGCCTTGAAAAAAATTGCTGTGACGGAAAAGCCGAACATAATCGTTGCGGGGTATACGGCTTATCCAAGGTTTGTCGATTGGAAAAAGTGGCGCGAAATTGCGGGCGCTTCGGGGGCGATCTTGATGGTTGATATGTCGCACATGGCCGGGCTTGTTGCGGGCGGGGCTTACCCGTCGCCTTTTAAATATGCAGATGTCGTTACTACAACTACGCATAAAACCCTGCGTGGGCCGCGCTCGGCCATGATTTTTGTAAGGAAAGACGAACGCGGATTTGATAAAAAAATCGACAAGGCAATTATCCCGGGGCTCCAGGGAGGTCCGCACGAAAACCAGATTGCGGCGATCGCGATCGCCTTGAAAGAGGCCATGGCGCCCGCGTATAAAAAATATGCCAAACAAATTATAAAAAATGCAAAAGCGCTTGCCGGAGAGTTGCAAAAAAGAGGCTGGAGAATTATTTCTGGCGGTACTGATTCACATTTGCTCCTCGTCGATACTTGGATGCGCGGAAAGGGGATCTCCGGAAAAGACGCCGAGCGAGCCCTTGAGAAAGCTGGGATCATTGTTAATAAAAACACCATTCCGGGCGACCCGCGAGGACCGCTTGATCCTTCTGGAATCAGGATCGGAACGCCAGCCGTCACTACGCAGGGGATGAAGGAAAAAGATATGAAAAAAATCGCCGAGAGGATAGATAAAATTTTGCGCAAATGATTATAAATGGAAAAGAAATTTCTGAAAAAATAAAATCCTCGCTTCGCGAGGAAATTTTTGCATCAAAGAAAAAGATCCGCCTGGCTGTGATTAAAGTCGCGGATGATGCGGTTACGGAAAAATATCTCGAGGTTAAGAAAAAATTTGCGGAGACGGTGGGGATGGATGTCCGGATTTACGAAGTGCCGAAAGATATTTCCACGAATAAATTACGCGAAAAAATTTCGGAAGTCATCCATATCGAAGAAAATAACGGGGTTATCGTCCAGTTGCCCTTGCCCGAGGGAATAAATGCGCAATATATTTTGGACGCCATAATTCCGGAAAAAGATCCCGACGTCCTGTCTTCCAAAAGCTGGGGAAAATTTTCCATGGGCAAAAATAAAATTCTTCCGCCGGTCGTGGGCGCTGTGAAAATTATTTTTGATGAAAATAAAATTGAGCTTAAGGGGAAAAATGCGGTAGTGGTCGGCGCGGGCAGGCTCGTCGGAAAACCAATTTCGACGTGGCTTATAGAAGAAGGGGCGACGGTTTCCGTAATTGACGAGAATACAAAAAATCCGGAGGAGTATACAAAAAAAGCAGATATTTTAATTTCGGGGGTAGGCAAGCCAAAACTTATTACGCCCGATATGGTGCCCGATGGCGTCGTCGCGATAGATTGCGGAACGTCGGAATCTTCCGGCCAAGTTATGGGGGATATCGATCCCGCGGTGGCCGAGAAGGCTTTGATCTTTGCGCCCGTCCCCGGCGGAGTCGGCCCGATTACCATCGCGGTCCTTTTTAAAAATTTATTTGAATTGTCAAAATGAGTTTTTGGGATTTCATAATTATTTTCTTTGCGCAATATTTGGGATGGGTCCTTGGAATTTTTCTCTTATTCTTTGTTTGGTTAAAAAAGAGGGAAGGAGTTTTTATTGTCGGCGAGACTCTGACTGCGACCATCGTTTCCAGATTTGGGCTTACTGAAATAATCCGATATTTTTACGACAAGCCAAGGCCCTTTGAAGGGTTGGAAGGCGCAAAGCAGTTGATTGAGCACGAAGCTGGAGGCTCGTTCCCATCCGGAAACGCCGCATTTTTCTTTGCCATAGCCACAACGCTCTTCATTTATAACCGCCGTTGGGGGGTAGTTTTCTTCGTGGCCGCCATACTCATGGGCGCGGCTCGAGTTTTCGCCAATCTTCACTGGCCCATCGATATCTTGGGAGGCGCCGCGGTTGGCATCATTTCCAGTCTTTTGGCCCATTTTCTTGCCAAAAAATTTAAGAAAAGTTAGAGTGAAAAACATGCCGCGGTGGCGGAACTGGCAGACGCACAGGACTCAAAATCCTGCGATCGCAAGGTCATGAGGGTTCGACTCCCTCCCGCGGCACTCGACTTTTCCATGGATTTTAATTAATATTTTATTATGACCGATTTTCCGGAACCAAAAAGGAGCTCAAGCATTTTTTTTATTGAGCTCGACAGGATTAAACCGAACCCTTTCCAGCCAAGGAAGGAGTTTGACGAGCACCGCTTGGCTGAATTAGCAGAGTCCATTCGCCAGTACGGGATCCTGCAGCCTTTGGTTGTGATCAGGAAAGAGGTAGAAACGCCCGGCGGAGGGGTCGCGACCGAATATGAATTGATCGCCGGAGAGAGGCGCCTTCGCGCTTCTAAGTTGGCCGGAATTCGCGAGGTGCCTGCGGTAATCCGGGAGGAGCCGGTTGAAAAAATTAAATTAGAATTAGCGCTTGTCGAAAACGTCCAGAGGGAAGATTTAACTCCGATGGACCGGGCTATTGCCTTCGACCGCTTGAATAAAGAATTCGGTTTGATGCACAAAGAAATCGGGATGCGGATCGGAAAATCCCGCGAATATGTCGCAAACTCCATCCGCTTGTTGGGCCTTCCGGAAGAAGCCAAGACCGCTTTGCGCGAGGGAAGGATTACGGAAAGCCATGCCCGCTACCTTTTAACTCTTCAGGAACACCCGCAGCAGCAGAAAATTCTTTTGGATGACATTGTGTTGAAGGGGTTGAACGTGCGGGATGTCGAGCGGATGACTAAGGAAATAATTGCAAAAGAAGAAAATACAAAAAGTAACGCCTTCGATCCAGAGACAAAAAATATGGAAGAGGCGTTGTCGAGAGCTCTTGGGGCACGGGTTTACATTTCCAAAAGCGGCGCCGGCGGAAGGGTTTCTCTCGAATTTTTTACACCGGAAGAATTAAGTTCGTTCGTGGAGCGTTTTGCCGAAAGCCAAAAACTCGCCCAGGAAGAACCAATCCCGACCGAAACTGCGGCTCCCGTGGAGCTTGCCTCTTTCCAGGAAGGAGAAGAATTTACTATTTAAGCGAGTAGTTTACTTTTTTTACTCCGGGTACGGCCTGGAGTTTTTTAATTATTTTTTCGAGTTCTTCTTTGCTTCTTGCGACGAAGGTAAGGTTGATCGGCGCCTCTTCGTTTCCGGAGCGGGCTGATATCAAGTTTTGTATGTTGACGCGGCTTCTGGCAAAAACGGAAGTTATATCTTTGATGAAGCCGACCCGATTTTTCCCGTATATGCGGGCTTCAACCAATTTCGCTTCGATTGTTATGAAAGATTTTTTTGGTGAAAGCCTTAAAGCTTTTCTTATCCTATTTTTTGCGAGCGCGGTGCGCACAACTGCGAGCCACTCCGGCGTCGGCTTTTTATTTTTTTGCATTATTATCTCGACGACGTCCCCGGAATTTAATTCCCAAGTGAAGGGGACCAATTTTCCGTTTACGCGCGAGCCAGAAGCGCGGTTGCCGATTTCCGAGTGGATGTGGTAAGCGAAGTCGAGCGGGGTCGAGCCTCTCGGGAGGTCGATTACGTCTCCTTTTGGCGTGAGCGTAAAAATCCTGTCTTTAAAAAAATCTATTTTTAAAGCTTCCAAAAGTTCTTCCGCGGTCGGTTTTTCTTTTTGGAATTCTTTCTGCCAATTTTGAAGCTGGCCGATCCAATTAAATTTTTTGCCAACCGCCTTAAAACCTTTTTTCGGTTTGCCGGCTTCGGTGTAGGCCCAGTGGGCGGCAATTCCGGTTTCGGCTTCCTTGTGCATGTCGGGCGTCCTAATTTGGAACTCCACGATGACCCGCGGTTCCGTAAAGACGCTTGTGTGCAAGCTTTGGTATCCGTTTGGTTTTGGGAGCGCTATGTAGTCGCGGAACTTTCCGGGGACGGGGCGCCAGAGTTTGTGGATTATCCCCAAAACGCTGTAACAATTTTTTACATCCGGCACGATCACCCTAAGCGCAATCAAATCCGAAAGGCGCGACCAGTCTCCTTCGTAGCGCTCGAGTTTTTGCCAGATGGAATATATGTGCTTCGCGCGGTAATTTATTTCAAAGTTCCTTATATTTTCTTTTCGCAGCTCCGCCTCCATGATGCTCAAAATCCGTTTCAAATATCTTTCGCGCTCGGGTGCCCTCTTTTTTACCTCGCTTGAAATCATTTCGTACTCCTTTGGATAAAGAAATTTCATGGACAAATCTTCGAGCTGGGCTTTTATATTCCACATGCCGAGCCGTTCGGCCAGGGAAGCGTACAGAGATAAAGTCTCGCGGGCAATCCGTTCTTGCTTTTCTTTCGGGAGCCATTCCAGCGTTTCCATGTTGTGCGCCCGGTCGGCCAATTTTACGACAACCACCCGCACATCTTCGGCGAGCGCTAAAAACATTTTTTTGACCGACTCCAGGGCCCGGTCGATTCCCGCGGCCTGAATCTTTGCGATTTTCGTGACGCTGTCTACGAGAAAGGCAACTTCCTCGCCGAATTGTTTGCGGATCTGTTTTAAAGCTTCCGGCGATCGCTCCACTGCGTCGTGCAGGAGGCCCGAGGCGATGGTGTTCGCGTCCATTTTCAGCTCGGCTAATTTCAAGGAGACCGCGACTGGGTGCGAAATATAATCGTCTCCGGAGAGCCTTTTTTCGCCCTCATGTATTTTGGAAGAGAATACGAAAACTTTTTTTAGGAATTCTTTGTCTTTGGTCGAAATGCCAAAAGGTTCAAGTTTCTTTTCGTATTCTTCCCAGGTCATACCTTCGGTTTAAGTTCTTTGCCTTCGAATGTGCAGGATTTGGATGAACACTTGATCTTGTCTTTTACGTATACCAGGGGAGAGGAGCATTCCGGGCAGGTATCGCCGGTCGGTTTTAGCCAGAGGGCGAAATCACATTTCGGCCAGAGTGAGCATCCGTAAAACATTTTTCCGCGCTTGGTTTGTCTTTCTACGATTTCGCCTTCGTGACATTTCAAGCATTTTAAGTTGAGCGAGACCGGCGGAAGGGGTTTAGTACTCTTGCAGTCCGGAAATCCGGAGCAGGCCATAAACCTTCCGAAGCGCCCGCGTTTTATCACCATGGGCTTGCCGCATTTTTCGCATTTCTCGTCCGTCGTTTCCTGAAAATCCTGCTTCTCAACTTTCTCGTATTTCTCGGTGAGGTTTTTTAGGAACGGCCCGTAAAAACCTTTTATCACATTTTTCCAGGGAATGTCCCCGTCAGCGATTTCGTCGAGCTCTTGTTCCATCTTTGCCGTAAATTGTATATCGACGATCTCCGGAAAATTTTGAACGAGCATATCGTTTACGGTAAACCCGACTTCCGTCGGGGCCAATCTTTTTTTGTCGTCGCGCAGGACATAGTTTCTTTCCTGGATCGTGGAGATAATCGGCGCGTATGTCGAAGGGCGGCCGATCCCATTTTTTTCGAGAATCTTTACCAAGCTTGCCTCTGTATATCGCGGCGGCGGCTCGGTAAAATGCTGCCCCGGTTCAAGTTTTAGCAATTCCAATTTTTCTTTGGCGGATAATTCTGGAAGTTCAGCTTCGGAGAATTTCAGCGGATAAATTTTTAGGAAGCCGTCGAACTTCATAGTTTGTCCGGTCGCGCGGAAAATATAATTATCCGCTTCGATGTCTACGGTCTTGGCGTTAAATATCGCGGCCGGCATCTGCGAAGCGATAAACCTTTTCCAGATGAGGCTATATAATTTTAACTGCCGGGCATTTAAGAAATCTTTTATGGAGTCCGGTGTCCTTTTTGGGTCGGTTGGACGGATCGCTTCGTGCGCTTCCTGTGCGCCCTTGGTTTTAGTTTTAAACCTTCGCGGAGAGGCGAGCGCGTAATTTTTCCCGACCTCCGTTTCCAAAAAATCTTTCGCTTGCGCCAAAGCTTCCTCGGAAACGTTTAAGGAGTCGGTTCGCATGTAAGTGATCAAGCCGCTGCTCGCCCCTTCGCCAAGCTCCATACCTTCGTAAAGCTGCTGAGCTAAAAGCATTGTTTGCTTTGCCGTAAAACCCATCCGGCGAAAAGCTTCCTGCTGGAGGGTGGAGGTCGTAAAGGGCACGGGAGGATTTTTTGTCACCTCTTTTTTCTCGACACTTCCCACGACCCAGTCCTTTTTCTCCAAATCTTTCAGCGTCTTTTTCGCTTCACCTTCGTCTTTGATCGCGAACTTATCCAAAGTTTCCCCGTCTTTTTTAAAAAGATGGGCTTCAAATTTCTCTTCGCTGTTTTCTTTTTTGAGCAAAGCCGTTAATGTCCAATATTCTTCCGGCTTGAAGCTTTGAATTTCTCGCTCACGCTCAACTATCACGCGCACCGCCACGGACTGCACTCTTCCGGCGGAAAGGCCGCGGTAAAGTTTTTTCCAAAGGAAGGGAGAAAGTTTATATCCCACCAAGCGGTCCAAGATTCTTCGGGCCTGCTGGGCGTCTACCAATTTCAAATCTATTTTCCTCGGTCCCGAAAGCGCCTCCTCGATAGCTTTTTTTGTAATCTCATGGAAAACGATGCGGTCCGCTTTTTTCAAGTCGAGTGCCTGCATCAAGTGCCAGGCGATGGCTTCTCCTTCGCGGTCTTCATCGGTTGCTAGTATTATTTCGTCGGCCTTCTTGGCTTCTTTTTTTAATTCGTTTACGGTTTTTCGCGCCCTTGTCGGGATGATATATTTTGGTTCAAAACTTTCTTCGTCGATCCCCAGCGTGGATTTAGGAAGATCGCGAATATGCCCGTACGAGGAAAGGACTTTAATGCCTTTAGGCACAAAGCCTGAAATTGTCCTAGCTTTTGTTGGTGACTCTACTATTATTAGTTTCATATTTTTATCCTAAAAATTTCTCCTCCGGAATCCCGGATCACTCCCTTCATCTCAAGAAGGGTTAGCGTGGGGATAATCTTGGAAGCCGAAAGTCCCAGCCTCTGGATTAACTCTTCTTTTAAAATGGGCTCCTTGATCGCGTCTAGTATTTTTTTCTCGTCATCCGAAAGGTCCTGGGGTTCGGCCGGAAGCGAATTTTCCGATTCTATGCCAAAGATATGAAGTATGTCAACCGCACTCGTCACCGGAGTCGCTCCCTGTTTTATTAACCCGTTCGGCCCTTTGGAGTTTTCTTGGAAGACCGAACCGGGCAGGGCGAGGACCTCTCGGTTATAATCTAGGGCGTATTTCGTCGTAATTAATGCGCCCGATCTTTCTTTAGCCTCAACCACCCAAACCGCTTTGGAGAGGCCCGCGATTATCCTGTTCCTTTGCGGGAAAGTGTTTACGTTCGCCTTCATCTCGTACGGGTATTCTGAAATCACAGCGCCTCCGCCATCCGCGATTTTTTCCGCGAGGCGTTTGTTCTCTTTCGGGAAAAGAACGCTCGGCGAAAGGCCCGACCCCAAAACCGCTATGGTTTTCATGTTGTGCTTAAGGGCGGACTCGTGCGAAAAAGAATCTATCCCTTTTGCCAGTCCCGAGACGATCACAAAATTTTTTCCGCGGAGATCTTCTAATATATTAATACAGGCCTCCCTGCCATAAGTAGAGTACCTTCTTGTGCCGACGACTCCCAAGTAATTTAAATTTTCTTCGGGCAAGGCCCCCTTTACATAAAGCACCTCCGGCGGGGCCGGAGTTTCTCTTAAGGTGAGGGGAAGTTCGTCGCGAAGGAGGACGTGAACCCCTTCTTTTTCCAATTTGCTAAATTCGCTTTCTGGATTTAATTCTTTTTTTATTTTTTCGAGGCTTGCAAAGGATTTTTTTTCGATTTGAGGTATTTCTGAATATCGGCTTATTTGGGATTGCCAGGCTTTTTTGAAGCTTCCAAAATGCGCACGCACGCGCCCGAGCGTCTTCGGCCCGAATTCTGGAACATGATTTAAAGCATTCGCGAAAATTTTCTCTTCCATGACTTAATTTTGATAATAGCTTGAATCATAAGTCCTTTACAAGTTCGTCATAATGTATATAATAAGTATTTATGAAACTCGCTTCCCGGAATTTTGTAATAGGCTTTCTTATCCTGATGCTGCTTGCCGCGGCTTATTCCATATTCTTGGAAAGCTTCCAATCGCAACCCGAGCGCTCCCTTTCGGAATTGGTCCAGAAAATCAATCAGGGCGAGGTGAAGGAAATTAAAGTCCGCGGGGAAGAGCTTGACGTAGCCTTAAACGATAATTCTACGTTTATGGTTAAAAAGGAAGCCGAGTCCTCGCTTTCCGAGACGCTTTCCAACTATAACGTTTCCAAGGAAGCCCTGGACAAGGTGGCGGTTTCGATCGTCTCGCCGTCCGGCTTCATGTTTTGGCTCTCCGCGATCCTGCCGTTCTTGCTCCCGTTTTTGCTGATCGTGCTTTTCTTCTGGCTGGCCGCGCGCCAAGTCCAGCGTTCAAACGTCCAAGCTTTTACTTTCGGCCAATCCAAGGCGAGGGTTGTCCAACCTGATTCTAAAAAAGAAAGAATTACTTTCAAGGATGTTGCTGGCGTGAAAGAGGCCAAAGAGGAACTTCAGGAAATCGTGGAGTTTTTGAAAAATCCTAAAAAGTTTTTGGACATCGGGGCAAGGATCCCTAAGGGTGTCCTTCTTATGGGTGCGCCTGGCACGGGAAAGACTCTTTTGGCTCGCGCCGTCTCGGGCGAGGCTGGCGTTCCGTTTTTTCACATCTCCGGTTCGGAATTCGTAGAAATGTTTGTCGGGGTGGGAGCCTCGAGGGTGCGCGACCTTTTCAAGATGGCCAAGCGCGCGGCACCCGCAATTATTTTTATAGACGAGATCGATGCCGTTGGGCGCCACAGGGGGGCAGGGCTCGGCGGAGGGCACGACGAACGCGAACAGACCTTAAATCAAATCTTGGTTGAGATGGATGGCTTTGAGCCGCACGAGTCTGTTATAGTCATGGCCGGAACCAACAGGCCGGATGTTTTGGATCCAGCGCTTCTTCGCCCGGGCAGGTTTGACCGCAGGGTAATTTTGGACAACCCGGATATAAACGACCGCGAGGCTATCTTGAAATTGCACGCCGTTAAAAAACCTTTGGAGAAAGAAGTTAACCTTCGGGTGATCGCGGAGAGGACCCCAGGATTTTCCGGGGCGGACCTCGCCAACTTGATGAACGAGGCCGCGATAATGGCCGCGCGCGAAAATAGGAAAACCGTAACGCAGATGGACCTTATCCGTTCCATTGAAAAAGTTTTGATGGGCCCAGAAAGAAAAAGCCACATCTTGTCCAAAAAAGAAAAAGAAATTTCCGCTTACCACGAAGCTGGGCACGCTTTGGTTTCGGCAATTTTGCCTAATTCCGACCCGGTCCATAAAATTACCATCGTCTCCCGCGGACGCGCGGCAGGCTATACGTTAAAACTTCCTTCGGAAGACCGCCATCTTTATTCAAAAAATAATTTTCTTGATGAATTGGCTTCGGCTTTGGGCGGATACGCTTCCGAAAAATTGGTTTTCAGCGAACTCACGACCGGCTCTTCCAACGACATGTCGAAGGCGACACTGATCGCGCGCGACATGGTTACAAAATATGGGATGTCCGAGAAAGTCGGGCCGATTGCGCTTGGCGATGGTAACGAACTCGTATTTTTGGGCAAAGAACTCGGCACGGAAAAAAGTTATTCGGATGCGACCGCCGAATTGGTTGATTCCGAAGTCACCCAATTAATGAAGAATGCTTTTAAACGCGCAAGCGATATACTAAGGAAGTACCGCAGGGTGCTCGATTCCTTGGCTTTGCGCCTGATTGAAAACGAAACTATCGAACGCGAAGAATTCGAATCGATCTTGGGCACCTTCGGCCTTTCGCAGACTCTTACCCCTCCCGCCTTCGAGTAATTTGTACACTTTTAATTTTTAAGCTGAGTTCATATACTGAACCTGTATGGATGGTTTTCTATATTCTAATTTGGAAGTTCTATGGCTAGAATTTTAGATCGCGAAAAAGCATTGCTGTTACGAAAACGCGGAGAAAGTTACAGTCAAATAAAAAAGCAGCTAGGAATTAGCAAAAGCACTTTAAGCTATTGGTTGCGGGATTATCCACTTTCTAAAGAACGTGTGAGTGAGTTGAGGGATTGGAACGAGCATAGAATTGAAAATTTTAGAGCTACGCTTAAGAAAAAAAGGGAAAATCGTTTGCGGGAAACATATGTCGAACAGCAAAAGAGTATTTTCCCGCTTACCCAACGAGAACTTTTTTTATCCGGGCTTTTTCTTTATTGGGGCGAAGGCACTAAAACAGCCGAAGCTCGTCTCGCCATTGCGAATACTGATCCCTCAATGATTAAATTTTTTATCTTTTGGTTGAAGAGAATTTTTGGAGTTCCTAAGAAGAAACTTAAAGTATATCTGCATTTGTATAAAGACATGAATATTAACAAAGAAATTAAATATTGGTCTGCAACCACGAATATTCCTATTTTGCAATTTCGGCGCCCCTATATCAAAGAAACAAAGTTTTCTGGTATAAATTATAAGAGAGGCTTTGGCCACGGAACTTGTAATATCATCATTGGCGATGCTAGACTCTCGGAGAAAGTTCTCATGGGTATAAAAGCGTTATCCAATCATTATTTGGGTGTGTAGCTCAATGGTGGAGCAAGCGTCTTATACACGCTAGGCTGTAGGTTCGAGTCCTACCACACCCACAAGCTGACTTTAAAACGTCATAATAGTCATGGATTACCCTTATCTACATACCGCGAACGCAAAAGAACTCACCGGAAAAGATCGGTTTATTTTTCGGCTTCTGGAAATAACTCCCGGATTTTTGGCTTGGGGAACTCTTCTCGGGATGGTTTTAGCTTCCTGGCTCGCTCCGATTGGGGCGGCAATTTTCATAATACTTTTTGATTTATATTGGCTCATAAAAACGATTTATCTCTCGATCCATCTCCGCGGAAATTGGAAGCGCATGATGCACCACATGAAAATAGACTGGAGGGAGCGCGTGGACAAATTAAAATGGGACCACGTTTGGCAGTTGGTGATCCTGCCTTTTTATAAAGAACCTTTCGAAGTCTCGGACGGCCTGATCGCTTCGATCGCAAAAGCTGACTGGCCGCGTGACCGGATAATTTTAGTTTTGGCGCGGGAAGGCCGGGCGGGGGAAGAGGCCAGGGAAGTCTCTAAAAAACTTTTTGAAAAATATAAAAATGTTTTCCCGCATTTAATCGAAGTCGAGCATCCGGCAAGCCTTCCAAACGAAATTCCGGGCAAGGGATCCAACACCGCTTTCGCCGGGTTGAAAGCCAAGGAATACGTTGATAACCTGCCTGCGCAGGCAGGGCTTCGCGTCCCGTACGAAAATATTATCGCCTCATCTCTCGATATCGATACGCAAGTTCCAGAGCAATATTTTTTGGTGACAACGTATCATTTTTTAACGGTGGAAGATCCGGTGCATTCATCCTTCCAGCCTGTCCCTTTGTATAACAATAATATTTGGGAAGCCCCGGCTTTCTCGCGCGTGGTTGCGAATTCCGGAAGTTTTTGGCAGATGATGCAGCAGGAGCGCCCGGAACGCCTGGCTACTTTCTCTTCGCACTCCATGAGTTTCAAGGCGCTTGTCGACGTCGGGTTTTGGCAGAAAAATATGGTCTCGGAAGACTCGCGAATTTTTTGGCAGGGACTTCTGCATTACAAGGGGGATTATAAATCGCACCCGCTTTCTTACCCCGTTTACATGGACGCCAATATCGGGCGCAGTTCTTGGGAGACAATAAGAAATGTTTACAAACAACAAAGGCGCTGGGCCTGGGGGGCGGAAAATTTTCCATACACAGTTTTTGGCTTTTTGAAAATTCCAGAAATTTCTTTGCGCAAAAAATTATATTTTACGATGGTCATGGTAGAGGGGCTTTGGTCCTGGTCTACGAACGCGATTCTAATGTTTTTCTTGGGATGGCTTCCGTTGGCTCTGGGGGGAGAGGTTTTTAATTCGACGATTCTTGCTTTCAACCTTCCGCGCGCCACGCGCCTCATCATGACCTTTGCCATGGTCGGGATTATAACCTCGATTTTAATTTCAACTTCGCTCCTTCCACCCCCTCCCGCGAGTACCCCCAAGCGCAGGCACTTTTATATGGTTTTCCAGTGGCTCTTGATGCCGGTAACTTTGATTGTCTTTGGCGCAATCCCGGCCTTGGACGCGCAAACGCGCCTAATGCTCGGCAAATATATGGGCTTCTGGGTCACGCCAAAATTCAGGAAATTGCCGGAGGCCAAGCCTATTCAAAGTGAACCTGTCCCGATTGCGCGAGAACGCGTGAGTTGAGTTCAGGATATTTTTCCAAAGAATTTGTTTCGATAATTTTTTTGGCTTCTTCTCTCGCGGCCTCAACCATTTTTAAATTATGAAGGGCCTCCATGCCAACGTCGGAGATGCCCCACTGTTTTGATCCGGTGAGTTCTCCCGCGCCCCGAAGTTTTAGGTCGTATTCCGCCAATTCAAATCCCGAACGAGCTTCCGTTAAAGCGTCCAGGCGCGCTTTGGTTTTCGCTGAGTTAGATTCCGTAAACAAAAAACAGTACGGCTGGTG
>MFIE01000016.1 GCA_001778785.1 Candidatus Giovannonibacteria bacterium RIFCSPLOWO2_01_FULL_46_13 | reverse complement strand
GAGAAGGTCGGCCGAGACGCCCATGGGGTGGACGAATATTTTTGTAATCGGCCAGAAGAGGACCAAGGATAAAGCCGCGCTTGTGATCAAGCCTTTGTACAAGCCCAGCATAATTTTTTCTTTATCTTTGGCGCGTACAACGAAAGATCCCGCTATCGAAGCGAGGATCGCTCCCGCGCCGAGTGCTAAAGGATAGAAAATAATCGAGCTCGAGCCCGGGTACAAGAGAGAGCCTAAGAGAATTGTTGAAATTAAAGTTACGGCGTAGGTTTCGAAAAGGTCGGCCGCCATTCCCGCGCAATCCCCGACATTGTCCCCAACATTGTCCGCGATGACCGCGGGATTTCTCGGGTCGTCTTCCGGAATACCGGCTTCAACTTTCCCGACGAGGTCCGCGCCGACATCCGCGCCCTTCGTGTAAATTCCTCCGCCTAAGCGGGCGAATACGGAAATTAATGATCCGCCGAACCCAAGGCTGACGAGGGCGGAGATATCTTCGGTGAAAAGCCAGAAAATACTTATGACTAAAAGGCCCAGGGAGACTACCAAAAATCCCGTGACCGACCCGCCGAGATAGGCGAGAGAGAAAGCTTCGGAGAGCCCTTTTTTCGCGGCTTCGGCAACTTTCACGTTGGATTTAACCGCGGTCATCATCCCAAGATATCCGGCCAAGGCCGAAGCCCCGCCCCCGATCAAAAATCCGATGGCGTGCGCTAAATCAAATGAGAAAAATAATATTGCCGCGATTATGATCGCGACTATGGCTACTATCCTATACTGCCTTTTTATAAAAGCTCGCGAACCTTCCTCTATGGCCCGGGAAATTTCTTCCATTTTCTCGTCTCCTTTTGGCGCTTTTTTTATTTTTGCGTATGCCCAAATGGAAAACAAAATTCCCAATACCCCAACTGCGGATAGATAAGATAATGTCTCGTTCATATTTTTATTCTTTTACTTCGTCGCTTTTGGCTTCGGTCGAAACATCCCCTTCCTCCGAAGCGGAGGCTATGGTTTCGCCGGAACGCGAGCGGATATCTATTTTATAACCGGTAAGCTTCGCGGCCAGCCTGACGTTTTGTCCGGCTTTGCCGATTGCCAAAGAAAGTTGATCTTCGGCGACTTTAATTTGGGCCTCTTTCCTCTCGGGATTTATTTCCACTTCGAGGACTTTGGCCGGCGACAAACTTTTAGCGATAAACTCTTCCGGGTCTTCCCTCCATTCAATGATGTCGATTTTCTCCCCGCCTAATTCGGAGATGACCGTGCCGACGCGGATCCCTTTTTGTCCGACGAGCGAGCCCACTGGGTCGACACCATCTTCCTTGGAAGCGACCGCGATTTTCGTGCGCAGTCCCGCTTCCCGGGCGATGGCCTTTACCTCAACGATGCCATTTTGAATTTCCGGAACTTCCATTTCGAAAAGTTTAGCTACAAATTTTGGATGGGAGCGGGAAAGATAAAGTCCCGGGCCCTTCGGATTTTTTTCGGCAAGAAGAAGGTACGCTTTGATGCGCTCGCCGATCCTGTACCGTTCTCCGCGGACCTGTTCCTCTTTCGGGAGGAGTGCCGTTGCGCGGCCAAGGTCCAAGAAAACATTTTTTCCCTCCACGCGCTGGACTATTCCGGAGATTATGTCCCCTTCTTTTGCGGCGTATTCGGTGTAAATTGATTCGCGTTCAGCTTCGCGGATCCTTTGTATGATCACTTGTTTTGCGGTCTGCGCGGCGATGCGGCCGTATTCTTCCTTGGTTTCAAGCGGGAAAATAAGCTCGTCGCCCAAGTTTACGTCCTTTTTTATTTTGCGGGCCTCATCGATCATGATATGCCGCTCGGGCGTGAAGCGGACTTTTTTAATCCCGTCCTCCCCGACAATCTCTTCCGGCTCCTCCCTGCCCGCCTGAATGTCTTCTTCTGGGGTTTCGCTTTCGGCGGGTTTAAGCATGCTCTCATCCACGACGATTTTTACCTGGAAAAATTCGGCTTTGCCAACTTTAGTATTAAATTTAGCCCGAATAATCTGGCCTTTTTTGCCATAATCTTTTTTATAGGCCGCGGCCAGGGCCATTTCTATGGTCTCTAATATTTTTTCTCGAGGTATGCCCCGCTCGACCAAGACTTCCTCTAAAGCGCTTTGAAAGTTTTTTAAATCTAACATGTGTAAATTTGAGATAATAAAAGCCCGTTTTTGAACGGACTAGCTCCATTATATCATACTTCGCCCCCACGTCAAACCCCGTCAGTGTGAAAAGCCCCTCGGATGTGAAAATACACAAGGGATCTGGGAAAGATGACATATAATGTAGGTAGGCATGAATACCAATAATCTTTCTAGCGCCCTGAATGTATCCGCGCGGTGCCGGGACCTGCATGTTTCTTTGTGGCAGTGCCCGCATTTCCTTTTCATCGTGATGGGCGCGGTCATCTCGACCACCATACTTTTGACATATGTAGTCGCGAAATTTTACGCGGAGCCGGAGACGGTGGTTTCCATAATTTTCGTAGTTACGGTATTTCTTTTTGTCGTCGGTAACGCCGTGATCAAGGCTTTCGAGAAAGTTGCCGAGGCTTCCCAATTAAAATCAGAATTTGTCGCCATAATCTCGCACGAATTGCGAAATCCTCTCTCTTCCATCAAGTGGCAGATCGATGCCTTAATGGAAAAGAAAGAAGGGCTTACTTCGGCGGATTTTGTTCCGGCGATGAAGATCGTAAACCATTCGAATGAGAAAATGATCGGTTTGATCAACGACCTTTTAGACATAAACCGGATCGAGGATAGCAGGTTCCAGCTTTCTCCCGCGATTTTTTCGATGAATGAATTGACCGACGAGATAGTCAGCGTGTACGAACCGATCGCCGGCACTTCGAACTTGAAATTTATTCTCTTGGCGCCAAAATCCCCGCTCTGGGTTATGGCCGACAAGATTAAAGTTAAATCCGTCATCTCGCGTTTTATCGACAACGCCATCCGTTACTCGACTTCTTCCGGGGAAATTACAATAAGCTTGGAAGACATCGGCTCACACATTAAGTGGTCCATAACCGACCAGGGCGCGGGCATCCCGGTAAAAGAAATCCAGAATATTTTTTCCAAATTTTTTAGGGCTTCAAATATTTTGAAATACCAGACCGAGGGGCTCGGCGTGGGGCTTTACCTTTCAAAATATATAATAGAAGCAACCGGGGGGACCGTCGGGTTCAGGAGCCTTGAGGGACACGGCTCAACTTTTTATTTTACTGTCCCTAAATCTAAAGCATAAAATGGCAAAAAAAATATTGATGATCGAAGACGACACGACGCTCGCGAACAACCTCTCCGCGGTTATCCGCCAGGGCGGGTTTGAAGTTTTTGTTTCGAACGACGGGGAGACCGGGTTCCGGCAGGCGCAGGAAAAGCGGCCGGACCTGATTTTGATGGATTTGGTTTTGCCGAAGAAACACGGGTTTAAAATAATGGAGGACCTGCAAAAAAGCCCGGAGTTAGCGACCATACCCGTGATAGTGCTGACAAACCTTGAGACTCCGCACGATGTAGAGCGGGCTTTGTCTTTGGGGGCGAAGGCTTATTTAGTCAAAGCAAATTATTCGTTAAACGAAATATTGAAAAAGGTTAAAGAGGTTTCGGATGGGACAAATTAAATTGGATGAAGATAGAAACTAAAAGATTAAAGGCTTTTTTGCTTGATGCGGGGCTTCTCGACGAGAAGGTCCTTGAAGCTGCTGAAAAAAAAATCCAGAAAGGCAAGGATTTAGGCCAGATATTGATCGGGGAGGGGAAGCTCACCGAAGAGGATTTGATACGCTTGCAGGCTTACATATTGGGCGTGCCCTTCGTGGATTTAGAACACCAAAAAATTCCGGAAGATGTTTTGCGGACTATCCCGGAGCCGATTGCGCGCACTCATAATATAGTAGCTTACCGCAAAGACGGCAATCGGCTCGAGGTGGCCATGCTCGATCCGGAGGACTTGGAGACGATAGAATTCATCAAGAAAACTTCCAAGTTAAAAATACTTCCGCGCCTTACCACGAAATCTTCCATAAAAAATGCCATCTCCCAATATCGCAGGTCTTTAGAAGCGGAATTCGGGGACATAATAAAAAATGGGGCGAAGGACGTTATTTTGACGATGCCGGTCGCGGAAAACGGCGAAGAGATTCCGCAGAACAGCGAGGACTTGGAAAAGGCTGCGCAGGAATTGCCAATTGTGCGGATCGTGGATACACTTTTACAGCACGCCATCGTGGAGCGGGCGAGTGACATACATATCGAGCCGGGGGAAAAAGAAGTCGTTGTTCGGTACAGGATCGACGGAATTTTGCGCGACGCCATGGTCCTTCCAAAACAGGTCGCGCCTGGAATAATCGCGAGGATAAAAGTTTTATCGAGCTTGAAATTGGACGAGCATAGGCTCCCGCAGGACGGAAGGTTCAAAATTGAAAACTCCGAACAGCGGATTTCTTTCCGTGTCTCGATTTTGCCGGTGGCGGAGGGGGAGAAGGCTGTCATGAGGATTTTGGTTGAAAATTCAAAAAGTTTTACGCTCGAAACTCTCGGATTTTTCGGGGAAGGTTTGGAAAAAATACACAAGGCGATAAAAAAACCGGTGGGAATGGTTTTAGCGACCGGGCCGACCGGTTCAGGAAAAACAACGACTCTTTATACCGTGCTCGATATTTTAAATACCCCGGAGGTAAATATTTCGACGATTGAGGACCCAATCGAATACCGCATGCCAAGGATCAACCAAACGCAGGTCAAGCCGGACATCGGATTTTCTTTTGCCAACGGCTTGCGTTCGCTTTTGAGGCAGGACCCGGACATAATAATGGTCGGGGAAATTCGCGACAACGAAACAGCTTCGCTTGCGATAAATGCTTCGCTTACGGGGCATTTGGTCGTCTCGACTTTGCACACCAATTCCGCATCCGGAGCTTTGCCGAGGCTTTTAGATATGAAAGTTGAACCGTTTTTAATTGCCTCGACCGTATCGGCAATCATCGGACAGCGCTTGGTCCGACGCCTTTGGAAATCGCGGAAACCTTTTACGCTCTCCAAGGCGGAACTTCAGGAATTAGGCAAGCAGGTTGACCTTGAGCGGATTTTGAAAATTTTGAAAGAAAATAAAATCGTGAAATCCGGCGACAATTGGGATAGCATAAATTTTTACAAGCCTGTTGCAACGCCGGAATGCCCGGACGGGTACAAAGACCGCATTGGCATACACGAAGTCCTCGAAATTACGGAATCAATAAAACAGCTAATAATTTCTAACGCCACTTCGGACGCGATTGAAAAACGCGCCAAGGAGGAGGGAATGATAACAATGCTCGAAGACGGGATTGTAAAGGCGGTCCAAGGAATTACGACGATCGAAGAAATCCTGCGCGTTACGACGGAGTAAGTTTCTTTTCAACACTGAATATCCTCAAAATCCATTAAAATAGGGTTAATGGCTGTTTTTACGTATGCGGCGAAAAGTTTGTCCGGCGAAGAGCGGAACGGGTCTAAGGAAGCCCAAGACAAATTTGAGCTTGCTAAATCTTTGCGCGAGGAAGGCTATGTTTTGATAAGCGCTAGCGAGAAAAAGGCGTCAGGTTCGTTCCAAATGCCTTCCATTTTTAACCGCGTCTCCGTTGCGGAGCGGATGATTTTTGCGAGGAACCTTTCGGTGATGGTCGCGGCCGGCCTGCCTTTGGCCCGGAGCCTGGAAATCCTTTCGCAGGAATCAAAAAATAAAAAGTTTAAGGAAGTGCTTTTGGCAGTTGCCTCTTCGATAAAGGGCGGCACAAATTTTTCAGAATCTTTAGCGGAGTTTCCAAAAATTTTCTCATCGCTTTTTATAGCGATGGTGGCTTCGGGCGAGCGGACCGGAAAATTGGAAGAGGCTTTGAAGCTCGTCGCCCACCAGTTAAAACGCGAATATGATTTGAAAAGGAAAATAAGGGGGGCGATGATTTACCCAGCCGTCATTATCATGGCGATGCTCGGGATCGGTATCCTGATGCTTATCTATGTTGTCCCGACTTTGGTCTCGACTTTTGAGGAATTGAATGTTGAGCTCCCGATTACGACGAGGATAGTTATTTCCACGAGCGATTTTTTTGCAAACAATTTGATCTTGGGCTTTTCTCTGATATTAATTTTTATTTTTACCGTGCTCGCAATGGCGAGGAGTCCCCGTGGGAAGCGGATTACGGACGGGGTGCTTTTAAAAATCCCGGTCATCTCGGGCTTGGTCAAGAAAAATAATGCCGCACGAACTTGCCGAACTTTCGGCTCGCTTATCGGCTCGGGCGTGGAAATTTTGGAAGCGCTCGCGATTACGCACGACGTTTTGCAGAACCATTAT
>MFIE01000015.1:3869-11058 GCA_001778785.1 Candidatus Giovannonibacteria bacterium RIFCSPLOWO2_01_FULL_46_13 | reverse complement strand
GATTCCTTGTAATGGACACCTATCTATATTGACTTTATCCTCCAAAAATGCCAGCATTAAAATTAATTATTGGCTTCGCTTAAGTGATTAAACTGAACTATTTATGAAAGAAATTAGTGAGGATTTAAATAAGGAAAACGGCCCAATCTTGGCAGGAATAAAGATCCTGTTTGCTGATATGGGTATATCAGGAGCGATAGGTTTCATTATAGGTATGGTACTTGGAGCGGCAGGCATGACGGGTGAGCAACTACAGGATCCATCATCATTGATACAAAATTTGGGAATTATTGTAGGGTTACTTGTGTCGGTATATATGGCTTTTCTCTTGTATAGGTCATATTCCCAGGATATCAAAGCTTTTGTGGCTCTTTTAATTGCTGGACTTATTTTCTCGGCAATACATGTATACGTCAATATGTCTAGTACGACGCCAAACTTGATGCGAGATCTTATGGCGGTAATTGCTCAAGTTGTATCTTATTTTGTCGGATGGTATGCGGCAAAAAATACAGATCTTCAGTTGTTTTTGCCGTCAAGGAAATGGGTGATTGGATTTTTGGTCGCGGGTATTGTAATCGCCTTTTTTGGAGTCCTGGGTTTTGTGACGGTAATCTTTTCTTAAATCGTGGAATCTAAAAAAATAAAAAAATATCTTCCATTATTTGGTTTGGCGGGATTACTTGTTGTTTTGGTCGCTGTTATGATAGTGCTGTCTGGTAAAAAGTCTGTCGATTTCGCATCAACTCTAAGCTCAAGGGGTAAATGCAATGTTGGGGTAGTGTCGATTCATGGGTATCTTGATACGCAACGTACAGAAGAACACGTTGACTCATTGAGTATTGCACAGGGCATACGGAGTCTTGCGCTTAATAATTACAAAGCAATTGTGCTTCTCATTGATTCTCCAGGAGGGTCTGCGGCGGCGGCGGAAGAAATTAGTCGCGCCGTGGACGAAATTAAGTTTCCAGTCGTAGCATTTATTCGTGGATCTGCATTATCTGGTGGTTATTGGGTAGCTGCTTCGGCGGATCATATTGTCGCGCTATCCAGTTCATCGGTGGGTAATGTCGGAGCTACATTTTCTTATTTAGAAAAAACTGATTTCAACAGAAAAGAAGGATATACGTTCCAGGAAATTGTTTCTGGGGAATATAAAGAGGTGGGAAATGCTGATAAAAGTCTTACTCCAGAATATAAACGTTATTTACAGGATTATACAAATGATTTATTTAAGCTGTTCGCTGATATTGTTATGAAAAACAGGGGCTTAAATGGAGAACAGCTTGCCCTAATCTCTGACGGGAAGTTTTATATTGCTGATAAGGCTATGGAGTTGAGGCTTATAGATCAGATTGGCGGTATATCTGAAGTTAAAACCTATCTTGCTGAACAGGGTAACGGGAAAGCCGATGATTTATTACTTTGTGAGCCACTAAAATTTGAATGATAGTCCATACTTTTAGCAGGTGAATTCCAAGATCAAAAAAAGAAAGGAGCTTGCGAAAATAGCGGAGAAGCTCCGCAAAGGCGGGAAGAAAATTGTCCTCGCGACCGGATGTTTTGATATCCTTCACTCCGGGCATATCCAGCTTTTTAATAAAGCCAAAAAACTTGGTGATGTTTTAATCGTCGGCGCGAACTCGGATTCGTCCATCAGAAAAATTAAAGGGCCCGAGCGGCCAATCGTTAAAGAAAAGTTGAGGCTTTTTAATTTGAGTTCGCTCGTACCTGTGGATTACGTTACGTCTTTTAGCGAATTAACCCCGGCGGAATTGATCGCGGAAATAAAACCGCGCGTGTTCGTGAAGGGCGGGGATTGGAACGGAAAAGAAATCCCCGAGAGCGGAATATTAAAATCCATCGGCGCCAAAGCCGTCTTCATCCCAATAGAAATAAAAACCTCCACAACCCAACTCGCCCCGAAAAAATAACAAAGCCTGGCGTTAAGCGCCAGGCTTTGGTTTGTGATGCGCGGTCATACGAAGAGGAAAAACACGACTTTATCTCTTCCGGACACGTGCCTTGTTTGTGCTACCCCGATGAAAAGGTACAAAATAGCGAGAATTAGCAAGGGGATACCGACATGAGAAATTATCATATTCACGTTGTCTCTCTTTATTTTCCGGATGGCGATCTCGTTTTGGATGGATTGAGAAGAAACGAAATAGCCAAAACGAGTATGATGGATATCCTCGTTGTAGCGGTAAGATACTCCCCCTACCTTTGTCATGTAGACAATGGCTTTTTTCCCGAGGGCAATGAAGGTCACATTTTCTTTCGCTATCTGCAAAAATTGGCTTCTCGAGACCAGAACTTCCCCATTCAGAATCTCTTGCACTCGGATATGATTTCCGGGTAAGAGGGGAATCTTCTCAGTGAAGCCGTCTGTATACGGGAAAAGCATGACCGACAGTGCCACGGTCGCCGCGAAAGAAGCTGATAGGAACAGAAACAGAACAACTCGCCGGACAGCATTTACTCTTGGGATCTCCAACCTTTTTTGGAATTTCGGGATCAATGCAGACATGTTCATAAACCCTCCTTTTTGGTTGCGCCCTACTTCAGGTCGAGTTCGTTTTTCATTTTCTCGATCAGGTAGGGGAATGTCCAAGCGAGTTTGGCGTCGAATGGAGGACGCTCGGCACTCGGGTTGATGTTGTATTTCCACATTTCATCAATAATTTCCCCGAGGTTGAAACCCATCCATTCGCGAGCTCCTTCAGGCAACGTGGAGGGCTCTCCGTAGACGAGCGCAAAGGTTACTTCTTGTATCTCGTCGTAGGCCCCGCTTGCCGGCATGGCTGGCGGAAATGGTCTCCAGAGCTTTATAGCCTTGAGTCCTTTTCCCTCCTCTTCGAACTCGCGATCTCCAATCTGCTCCATGCTTTCTCCGGGGTCAGCGGTTCCTCCTGGGGCGTTAATTTCCCACCCGCAGGTTTTTTCGGCGGCTCGCGGCATCACCATGAGGGGAACTTCGAAGTCGGAAAGTTCTCTGAAGTAGTCTTCTTCTCGGAGACGCTTCAGTAGTTCGAACATCCCGTACTTATCTCTCATGCTTCTCCCAATTTTTCTAGCGGCGGCGGTCGCCTTGGGAAAGCGGAACTTGAACGGAATCCTTGTCGCCCCTTTTTCGCGGCCTTTGCCCCTGGTCGTGAATTGATTCTCTCGTCCAGTGTGGGGGTTTATTCCACTTACCAAAAGATAGTGGGTGCCCATGTTTTCCGGATAAAAGCGCCAATCTTTCAAAAGACCAGGATCAACTTCTCTTTTTTGTGCCATTTTGCCCTCCTTAAGAGCTGAATTGTATTTACGAAATTCTACCCTAAAGATACTTTTTTGGCAAGAGCGCGGGTAAGCTTATTCGAGCGGCTTTTTAAAAATAAAATATGCGTGTTTTATAGCTATCGTCACAAAACAGTATAATCTTGAATTACCAATTTAAAAACGATCGCTTATAAACTGGTAATTCAAAAGTAAGTGAAGTGAAATGAAAAACCTGCCAGTCTCGCGAGAGGCTGGCAGATTAACTTGGGCGGTGTCAATATTCCCAAGGGAAAATCCACGTTTCCCCTTTTCGCCTGCGTTCTTCGATCGCTCGATTAACAGATTGGCATTCGTTTAGATATCCCTGTGCCAACCACGCAATCATCACTATGTTAATCGAGACGAGGATGATAAGTGGCCACCCTATATTCATCTCAGGCAAAGGAATCAGGGATAGGATATATGCTCCTATTGCTACACCGAGAATCGAAAGGAGCCATGCCTTCCCGAAGGTAGAAAACTCTCGATAGTGGAGGCCGAGAGGCACTGGTTCCACAAGAGTTGTGATAGCCAATACCAACCCCTGAAGACAGATCGCAGTCATGCCCTGCCAAATATGCAGATCGTGGATAAAGAGGTATGTAGGAAACCCCACAATAACACTGAAAACGAACAATAGAATAAACATCTTTAACACCTCCCTCTCGGATTTTTCTCAACTATACCCTAAAAGTGTTTTTTTGGCAAGAGGTGGTTTAAGACGTAGTCTTTTACGCCGTCTTCGAGGGGAGTGAAGGGTTTGGAATATCCCGCAAGGCGGAGTTTTCCTATTTTAGCTTCCGTGAACGATTGGTATTTATCTTTAATATCTTCGGGAATGTCTACATATTCGATCTCCGGTTTTTTGTCGAGCGCTGTAAAAACAGCTTCGGCGAGTTCCTTGAACGTGCGCGCTTGTCCCGTGCCGACGTTGTAAATGCCGGAGGAAGGTTTATTTTTCATCAAAAATATGCAGACCTCCGCGATATCCTTGGCGTAGACAAAATCTCTTTTTTGCTCGCCGTATTTAAAAAGTTTAACTTTGCCGTGCTCTTTTATTTGATTGAAAGAATGGAGAACAACCGAAGCCATGCGACCCTTGTGATATTCGTTAGGCCCGTACACATTGAAAAATTTTAGTCCTGCCCAGGACGGAGGTGTTTTAGTTTGCGAGAGCGCCCATAGGTCGAAGTCATGTTTGTATTGGCCGTATGGATTAAGCGGCTTTAGCGAAGCGATCGACACGTGGTCGTCGCTATACCCGCCGGAACCATCTCCATAGGTAGCGGCCGATGAAGCATAGATCAAGGGAACTTTATTTTCGGTGCAAAAATTCCAAACCATCTTGCTATAATCAACATTATATTTGTCAAAAACAGATTTATCGAAAACAACAGTACTGCTATTTCCCCCGATGTGAAAAACAAAGTCCACCTTCTTGGAATTTTCCTTGAGCCATTCTTCAAGCTTCCATAAATCAAGGCATTGCGGATTTCTTTCCGCATCATCAACCAAAACCAAATCATTGTGTCCGGCGTCCTTCAACGCCCTCGCCAAAACGCTTCCTATGAACCCCGCGGCTCCGGTTACAACTATCATTTTATAAGCTCGATGATTATATTTTGCGCCGGGAAGCTATAGCACCATCCCGTGGATTCGAATAAAAATTGTGTGGTTTTGTTTAAATTAACGATAGGTTCCATGATGCGGTTGTAAATTAGCCAGCGCGAGGAGCGGTCGAAAGTTATTTTAGTTTTTGTGACATGGTCGAAGTGGAAATCAAAGTAGTATTCGCGTTCCTTGGATTTCGAATGGGGGGAATTTTTGGCGAACATTTCGAAGGTGTAAATTGAAAACCTCTTTTTGTGCGTCGGGTCGGTGAAATTATTTTTAGAAGTGAAGTGCGGGACGCGGATTGAAATCTTCCCACCGGTTTTTAAAATGCGATGGAGGTCTTTTAAAATCGGCAGGTATTCGGTATGCTCGAGGACATCCTGGCATAAAATTTCGTCGAACTCGTCATTCGCGAAGGGAAGAGGTAATTTTTCTATATCGTGCACGACGTCTACCCCGGGAAGATTGGCCGAATCAAGGTTCACCCAGCCCTGTTTTATGTCCCGTCCGGAGCCTAAATTTAACTTTTTCATCAGTAGTTGAGTTATTATTTGTATTATATGTTAACTCGGCGAACTTACAATTTGTTACTCCTGGCCTGGTGTTTTTTTACGTTCATTTTCTGTGGCCGTGCGGACAAGAAAACTCCGGGCGGGCCAAAAAAAATTCTCGTCGCCCAGCTTGCCAAAATGGGGGACATGGTTTGCACGACGCCGATGTTCCGCGCCATCAAGAAAAAATATCCAGATTCGAAGCTTTATGTCATGGGGGACGCGGTCAATAAGGAGCTTTTAAATTACAACAGGGACATCGACGGTTATATCGTCTTCGAAAAGGATTTTAAAAAAATGACAGGGATTCTCTCCCGGGAAAAATTCGATTTCGCGGCTTTGACCGGCCCGAGCCCGGAGACTCTTTTTATCCTCTATCTCTCGCAAATCCCCCACATCGCCGCGCCAAGTTTGGAAGGAGGGTTTAGCCCGATAAATACGAGGTCGTATAAATTGCTCCTGAAGCTTGTTTCTTCCAGGCCGCACAAGATCGGGAATTATGCCCCGCGGGAATATTTGCGTCTCCTGGAAGAGATCGGCATTTTCGCGGACGATACAAGAAAATATTTAAACTATTCCGAGGGCGCCCAGAAAAAAGTTTTGCAATTTTATCAGGAGCAGGGGATCGAAGAACGGGATTTGGTCGTGGGGATTTTTCCGTCGACTGGAAACAAGATAAAACTTTGGGGGCGGGATAAATTCGCGAAAGTTGCCGACTCGCTTTACGAAAAATATAACGCGAAAATTATTTTGATAGGCTCGGGCTCGGATAAAAAAGAAGGGGATGAATTCTTGGCGAACCTTAGCCCAAGCACGAAAATAATAAACGCTTTTGGTGCATTTAACATCGACGAGCTGAAGGCCGCAATTTCCAAAATGTCGATTTTGATAAGTGTCGATACCGGCCCAATTTATATCGCGGAAGCTTTCGATGTGGGGACGGTTGATATCGTGGGGCCGGTGGACGAAAACGACCAGCCGCCAAGAGGCGAGCGGCACCGTATCGCCGTCGCGCCGCGTAAGAGGCACGAAATGGGAGTTTTCAACGCCCGCGTCTACAACGAAAAAGAAGCCCGTCGCCAATCGGACGATATATCGGCGGAGATGGTTTTAAACGAAACCGAGGAGTTGATTAAAGTTTTAAATAGACCATCGAGGTTCCGGTGATGTGGCGAATATTTTTGAAGCGAGGGTCGTTCTGTTGGAGTTCGTTTAAGGCGCGCGTTACTCCAGGCCAGGAGGTGTTGTAATCGTGCCAGAGGATTATTGAACCCGACTTCGTTAAATACAGGGCCGTATCGGAATCTTTTAATAAATATTCATATTGATGAGAGCCGTCGACAAAGATAAGGTCCACGGAATTTTTGTACGGCGAGAAATCAAATTTCGCGGAGTCGCCCCAGAGCTGGGTGATTTTTTTTGCCTCTGGCTTGTCGTCGAATTTACGGCCGAACTTTGTTTTGCCGATAAATTTTTTGTCGCCGTGTTCGATTTTTGAAAACTCCTCCAATTCCTTATCGCCGAGGTCCAAGGTGAAAATCTGGGCGTCCTCGCGGCTGTTTAAGGCTAGGTTTAAGGTGGTCCTGCCGTCGAAGGTCCCTATCTCGAATATTTTTGCCGCGCCAGATAGTTTTACTAATTGGGCCAGTATGACGAGTTCTGCCAGGGTGACGTTGCCGTCTTTGGTTTCGGGCTCGGCCAATTTAACTTCGATTTGG
>MFIE01000015.1:1137-3820 GCA_001778785.1 Candidatus Giovannonibacteria bacterium RIFCSPLOWO2_01_FULL_46_13 | reverse complement strand
TTTTGTTTTTGAATATTCTTTTGATTAAGCGCCTAAGCATTGTAGTATTATTTATACACCGAAAAGCTGATGAAGACCATATTTATAACAAGTTTCCACCACCATATTTCCCGAAACATACTGCTTTCGGATTTTTTTGTGATGCTCAAAAACGATAAGGATATGCATGTGGTCGTCATCGTGCCGAAGCATAAACTTAATTATTTCAAGGAAAATTTTGAAAGTGAAAATGTTTTCATCGAAGGGGTCGAGCTTTACCAAGCCTCGCGCACATTTATGGGCCTTCTGTTCAAGAGGCTTTCGCGGACTTTTTTCGATACGGGCACCACGCGCGGAAAGCGCCGATATAAATTTTACTGGGACCGGAAGTTTTTTTATTTTGTGGGCTCGAGCTTCGTAAGTTTTTTCGGGCGCGCTTTTTTGGCGCAAAGGTTTGTCCGCTGGCTCGATTTTAATTTTTCTCCATTTGGTTTTTTTGCGGATTTGATAGGGAAGTATTCTCCCTCGCTAATTTTTTCGACGGACATCCATAACGAAAACGATGTGGCGCTGATGCAAGACGCCAGGCGCGCGGGAATTAAAATTATCGGGATGTGGCGGTCGTGGGATAATCCGACCCAGCAGATGCTCCGGGTTTTTCCGGACGTGATCGTCGCGGGTTCCGAAGAATTGAAAAAGGAAACTGTGAAGCTGCACAATTATCCGGAAGAGAGAATAATCGTGACGGGGCACCCGCATTACGACCGGTATCTAAGGGCGCCGTTAAAACCCAGAGAAAAATTTTTCCAGGATTTCAAACTTGATCCGTCCAAGCCGTACATTTTTTTCGCTCCGGGCGGGGATAAGATTATCAACTATAACGATGCCGACCTTTTTACTTTGGAAATCCTGAACGATATGAGCTTGCAGGTTTTGGTGCGCTATCCGCCGGGCGAAGATGTTAAATTAATCGACGAGAAAAAATGGCCCGAGCGGATCGTTTTCGATAAGCCGGCCTTTCGTTTTTCGGGACGCCCGGATTTTGAGATAAGGAAGGTGGACGACGAAAACCTTATCGACCAAATTTATTATTCGAGCGTTGTCGTGACCGGGCCGACTTCCATACCGCTAGATTCTTCTTTGATGGACCGGCCGGTCGTGGTTGCGGACATGTATCCGACAGCGAGAAATAAATTCGGGAAAGGTTGGGGATTTCTTTTGGACCATATCCATAAACTTATTTCGACGGGCGGAGTTTGGCACGCCGAAACGCGGGAGGATTTCGAAAAAGCCATTAAGTCTTATTTAGAAAACCCTTCGCTTCACAAAGAAGGCCGCGCGAAAATCCGGGATATTTGGTTTTCCCGCGCGGATGGGAAGGCTTCGGAGCGATTGTTGGGAGTAATTCACAATTCACTAAAATAATATGAAGGGCTGGACAAATTGGAGAAAAGAAAACTATAAATTTTTTGCCCGCGAACTTGCCGGTGAAGATAAGAAAAAGAAACTTTTGGATTTGGGGGCGGGGCCGTGTCAGTTCGCGAAAGTGTTCAAGCAATTTTCATACACCGGCGTCGATTCCGACCCGTATCCCGATGTCGTCGTGGCTGATTTGACCAAAGAACTTCCTTTCGGCGCGGGAACTTTTGACATAGTTACCGCATCGAACGTCCTTGAGCATATGCCCAATCCGGAAAATCTTCTTAAGGAAATCCAGAAAGTGCTTTCGCCCCGAGGCATCGTCGTCGGTACGGTCCCATTTATTGCCCTTCCGCACCAGGAACCGCGCGATTATTTTCGGTACACCCATCACGGCTTGAGGCATCTTTTGTCGGCCGCTGGGTTTTCCAATATAGAAGTTACGCCCATCGGGTTTCCGCTTATGCCTAAATTTTCTTTTCTACCTAAGATTTTAAGGAGGCGCGTCCAAAATTTATATATGCGCTTTTCTCCGTCGATTACGCTTTCGCATTGCGAGGGGTACGGTTTTAAGGCCACAAAATGAAAACCATCCTTGCCAACGTTTCGAATAGTTTTTTTGTTAGGAATTTTTTGCGCACGGATGCGTTAAAAGTTTTGGAGGCAAGCGGGGAGGTTCGCTTGGTCCTTTTGGCGCCCAAGAATAAAGTGGATTATTATAAAAAGGAATTTCCTGCGCCATTTATAACTTTCGACATCCTTCCGGAGGTTGGAAATTCTCGAGTCGAAAAATTTTTCAAGTTTTTGGAGACGGCAAGCATTTCAAGCAAAACTTCGTACATGCTTGCGAAATCAAACCTGCATCGTCACGGATCTAGTTTTTCAATCCTGCGATATCCGTCATTTTTGCTGCGCATGGTTTTATTGAATCTCGGGCGTTTTTCTTTTTGGAGAAATTTCGTGAGGGGAATTTATTATGTATTTCCGAATAACGCCTTCGACGAAATTTTGGAAAAGTATAAACCGGACTTGGCTTTTTTCCCGAGCCTGATTTATTCCGAAGATTACGTTTTAGCCAAAGCCGCAAAGAAGCGCGGCGTGAAAACTTTGGGGATGACGCTTTCCTGGGACAATTTTTATTCGAAGACTTTGCTTTTGGTGAAACCGGACAATCTCCTTTTGCACACAAAAAATATTTTAAGCCAAGCGCAAAAATTCGGGGATTGGGATTCTCCTAACGTCTCCGCTGTTGGGATTCCGCAGTACGATAGATATTTCAAAAAAG
>MFIE01000015.1:0-1060 GCA_001778785.1 Candidatus Giovannonibacteria bacterium RIFCSPLOWO2_01_FULL_46_13 | reverse complement strand
TCCGGCAAGGCCGGTTTTAACATTGAACTTAAGATCGTGGAGCTCTTGCATAAATATTTGGTTGAAAAACAAATTAACGACGATATCCAAGTTTTAATCCGCCCGTATCCGCGTTACGATTTTCCTAAAGAAAAATTGGAAGCCATGAAGCAGAAATACGGTTTCCTGGCGGCCTCACCCGTGGCGCATCCGACCGGCGGGAAGGGCGATTGGGAGTTTGATAAAGAGGCTTTGGATTTTCTTTCTTCGAGCCTCGCGCACGCGGACCTGGTGGTTACGATGTACTCGACTTTTTTCATTGAGGCCGCGATTTTTGATAAGCCCTTGGTCGCGGTTGGGTTTGACGGCGAGAAGGAACTCGATTATTGGAATTCGGCTAAGCGCTTTTTTGACTGGAACCATCTCGCGGAATTGCGTCCGCTCGACGGGATTAAAATCGTCAAAAGCGGCCAAGAGCTTATTTCAGCCATAAATGGATATCTTTCCAACCCAGCGCTTGATTCCGAGGGCAGGAAGAAAATCGTCCTGGAGCAGTGCCAATTTACGGATGGCCTATCGGGGGAAAGGGTCTCAAAAACAATTTTGGGCCTTTTAGGGTTAAAATAGATATAACATAATATAGAATGCCAAAAGAGAAGGTTATCTTATTCCCCCTTTCGAGTTCAGCGGTTTTCAGGAATCTTTTTTTCTTCCCGTCGAGCGTTTTCGAAAGGCTAAAGGAAAAGCTTAATGTGCAAGATGGCGTGCGCGTTGTTTTTTTATTGTCCCCGGAACATAAGGAAAAATATCCGGAATTCGTGAAGGAGTGCCAAGCTTCCGAAATTTTCAAAATCGAATACATCCCGATCCCGGCCAAAAAAACTTTTCTCGAAAAAATATTCTACTTTTTTTATTCCTATTTAATTTACACAGGTACGACTTGGATAATGGCGACGATCGGGACGCGCCCGGACGAGCCTCCGGCCGGCGGAAAGTGGTATCTTGCCCCGCTCAAAAGAATAATCGCCGGGACGCTCGGGAAAATAGATTTTGTTAAATCTAAAATTGTCCCAAGCCTTCA
>MFIE01000014.1:28941-31154 GCA_001778785.1 Candidatus Giovannonibacteria bacterium RIFCSPLOWO2_01_FULL_46_13 | reverse complement strand
GAAGTTTCCATTGAGCGCTTCAAATCCGAACTTACAATTTTTTTAATATTTAAATCCGAAAGATTTTTGGCAAGTTCTTCGGCCTGGAGCCAGCCGTTTTCATTCAAGCTTATATCCGAATGCCCCTGCAGGAGCCATTCCTTGTTCCAATCGGTCTCGCAGTGGCGAGTCAAAATAAATTTCATGCCTAATTATTGGCAACTTTCGAGAGAATATCAATCTGGTCCTGATATTTTTGGGCAAGGCCCATTACGTCGTCGCCGTAAAAAGCGTACGACGGCGTCGCCCAATTTCCTCCCGCGAGATATTTCAAAGCGGCCGTGCGTTCAGCTTTATGCGTCCTTGCGCCAGCGCCGTTATCTTTTAGGAGCAGCCCCGAGGCCATGAAGGCGTCCAACGGGTTCCAAGGGTTCGGCGGGTTATTTCCCGTACGCCTGGCAACCGCGTCTTCGTATAAAATCCAGGTTGTCGGTATAAATTGCGCTGGGCCCATAGCGCCTCCGCAATACCCGTACCAAGCTTTTTTGGAAACCGGCATCGCATCAGGGTTTAATCCCAAACGCGAAGTTATATCCACAAAAACATCTCGCTGCTTTGCGCACCTTGGGTGAGAAAGATCAACCTTCCAATTTCCTGTCCCAACGTTCGCCCCTAAGTTGGATTCCTCCGCAATTATCCCAAGCAAAAACGCCGGGCGTATGCCAACCTCCCGTTCGACAATCAGCGCGTATTCCAAAGCTTTCTCAAACGGAATCGCGGAAGACCCGTTTAAAATAAAAAGTTGCGAATGGATGGCCGCGGCGTTCTTAGATTTATCATTAAGCAACCCCTGGTAGGCTTTTTCCTGCCCCTTTGTTGCGGCAAGAATCCTTTTTTTCTCCGCCTCCCTTTCCTGGATCCGTTTTCTTTCGAGTTCCTGCAGGCCCCTTAACTGGTTCTCCTGGGCTTTTCTTTCTTCCAAGCTGTCGCGCTCTTCCTCGGTCTGGTTTTTATCAACTCTTATTTTTTGGAAAGAAGTTTGCAAAGATTCCTGGATGGCGTTAAAAGAATCGGCCTGCGAAAAAAAATCGGAGAGGTCGTTGTACTCGAGCAGGACTTCCATAGTAGAAGATTCGTCTAGTTCATTTAACTCGCGCAAAAGTTCCGAGAGAGATGCTTTCTCCCGGTCTATTTTTTCTTCGAGCGCGCCTATCGTTTGGTTTTTCTGCCCGATCGCCCCCTGCAAATTTCCAATGGCGATGGTCCGGGCTTTAATTTCAAGTTGGGCCTTTTTTATCTGCGCGTCCAATATGGAAATATCCCGCTGGAGGGATTGCCCCTCCGCTTGTTTGCTTTGTATAAGTCCCCGAAAACCTTCGATCTCCTTTTCCAATCCCGCTAATTCCGCCTCAAGTTTGGCCCTTTGGTCAACTACCGATGAAGGGTCCAAAGCCTGCGCAGAAATAAAGAAAACAGGAAAAAGCAACAAAAACAGCCATAAAAACTTCATAAGTACATTATAGCAGACGCCGTGTTTTAGTCTTCCTTACTTACCCTCTTCCGTCTTCTCGGCTGGTTTTTCGGCCTCAGTACCTTCCTCGCCCTCTTCAGGCTTCTTCGCGGTTAGGACCTCGATAGATTCAATTCCTCCGGCCTCGGCGGCTTCTTCGGCCTTAAGCTCTTCCTCGGTCTTAGGTGTCTCGATCAATGCCAAAACTTCGTCATTTTCTGCCTGTACTTTTACGCCAGCCGGCAATTTCAAATCGCCGACAGTAAATTTATCTTCCAGGTTTACTAACTTTGAAATATCAACTTTAATTTCGTGCGGCAAATCTTTCGGCAAAGCTTCAACTTCTATCTTGTGCAAAACCTTAACGAGAATTCCGCCCAATTTTATTGCCGGCGATTCCCCTTCAAAAGAAAGCTCCACATCCGCTTTGATCAATTTGTCCATCCGCACCTGCAAAAAGTCCACGTGGACCGGGTTGTCCCTTATCGGGTCAAAAGCAACGTCGTGTATTAAAACATTTTTTATATTTCCGCCAATTTCAAGTTCCACCAAGCTAGATTCCCCAGCCTGCCTAAATACTCTTTCAAAATCGCGCTCGGCGATTTCAAGCAAAACGCCGGAATCCCCAGCGCCGTACATAACAGCCGGGATTTTCCCGTTTTTACGCAAGTCTTTGAGCTTTTTGCCCGTTACTTCTCGCTTTTCAGCCTTAATTGATGGCATA
>MFIE01000014.1:28338-28923 GCA_001778785.1 Candidatus Giovannonibacteria bacterium RIFCSPLOWO2_01_FULL_46_13 | reverse complement strand
GCCATGAAATTGCCCGCGCGCGCCCCTACATTACGACGGCACCCTTCGTCGTGATTCGAAAGATGAAGCCAGCGATCTCTTTCTTTTCGCCCAGCATGAATCCCACGAAATATTTGGCTTTTCTGCCGCATATGTTCATGGCCCATTCTTCAGTCCAAAGCCCTGCGTTGAGCGGCTTAGAAATTTTGGCTTTGATGAATCTTACCTCCTTGCAGGAACCTAATGTTTTAGATTCCAATATAAGCTTCATTACTTCTTCCTGTACAGAAGCATCCGCCATGGTTCCACGCAGTTTGCCTTGAGAAGATTTTGCTCCTCTCTCGGCTTTAGACGCACCGTACGCCCCAAGGCCAAAGAAACAGATGGCCAGGAGCATCAGACACGATACGAAAATTTTCATAGCTCACCTCCCTCCTTTTTTATTTGACGCTAAAGTAGCACTTCGTCCAAGAAATGTCAATCAAAGATAGGCTGATAGTTTTCGTTCAAATGGAACCGACGCTCAGAAACGCCGACGATTTTTTTGTCTTTAATTTCAACCTCGAGCAAAACGCTTCTCATTGTTTCGTCGGAAAAATATTGGTC
>MFIE01000014.1:13932-27857 GCA_001778785.1 Candidatus Giovannonibacteria bacterium RIFCSPLOWO2_01_FULL_46_13 | reverse complement strand
GAAAATATCGAGCCGACATTTTTTCCTTTGTCCGAAAGCGCCCCTTCTAAATTCCCAAAAAGAAAATCATATTTATTTAAATCTTGCGCGATAAGCAAAAACGGGAAAGCAAAATCTCCGGAGCCCTCCTTCAAAATTTTCTGCTCCACTCCGCGGTCAAGCATAATATCGCCGACAAAAGCGAGTTTAATAATTTTTTCTTGAGGGACGGCCTCCTGGACGTTTCCGGCACCCTTCGCGAAATATATTTCGGGGGAGAAAAAGGCCGTGCCCAAAAAATCGCCATAAAGACGGGCGGTAAAAACTGAAAAAATTATAATAATTATAAAGCCTAAAGAGAAGAGGAATCCCTCTCTGTCAAAATGGTTAGGCATATTTCGATTATATCAGATTAAAAGGTTCGGCGGCTTTTGTCCCGAGAGGGCCGCGATTATGTTGTCCGCGGCAAGTTCCGCCATCTTGGCCCGCGTTTCCTCGGTCGCGGAAGCGATGTGCGGGGTCATTATCACATTCTCAAGCTTCAAAAGTTCGGGTTCGATGGCCGGCTCATGTTCAAAGACGTCTATCGCGGCCCCGCGGATGACGCCCGCCTTCAAAGCTTCAGCAAGCGCCTTCTCGTCCACGATCGGCCCGCGGGAAGTATTTACAAGATAAGCAGTTTTTTTCATCATTTTCAACCTCTCGGCATTTATCAAATGCTGGGTTTCCGGCATCAACGGGACATGTATCGAAACAAAATCCGCATTTTTCAAAACTTCCTCGACGGTCGCGCAAAATTTCGCCTGTGGTGAGCCTGCCGAATCCACGCCTGATTCTTTTTCAAACTCTTCATTTCTTTTCACGTCATAATACAAAACATTCATTTCAAAACCTTTCACGGCGTGGTGCGCGACGCGCGAGCCGATCCTTCCAAGCCCGACGATCCCCAAAGTTTTTTTAGAAATGTCCGCGCCCAAAAGCATCATCGGCTCCCAGCCGTGGTATTTTCCCGCGCGCGCGAACCGGTCGCCCTCGGAAATCCTCCGCGCGATCGAAAGGATTAATGCAAAAGTATGCTCCGCTACGGTATCGGTGAGGACCCCCGGCGTATTCGTTACCATTATTTTTTTCTCCTTCGCGCTCGGGACGTCTATGTTATCAAACCCAACCGCCATGTTCCCGAAAATTTTGCACTGCGGGCCGGCGGCTTCAAAAACCTCTTTGTCTATCTTATCCGTCAAAAGGCAAAAAACCGCGTCGTACTTTCCCTCGCGCAAATAATAAATAAGTTCCTCTTTCGAAAGAACTTTATCCTGCGGATTTATTTCAACTTCGTACCCAGCGCCAGATAATTTATCAATCCCCGCCTGGGCAACTTTCCTCGTGACAAAAACTTTAGGCATGCTTATATTATAAACCTAAATTTTATTTTCCGAGCCGAATAACTTTATCTTCTCTATCGATTTTTCTCGGACGGCTTCGATCGCCGGGGCCAAAATTTTGTACGGCGTCGTCTCCTCGGGATTGTTGGCAAGGAATGTCCGGATGGCGAGCGCATAGGCAACGCGGATTTCGGTGTTGATATGAACATTATTTATACCGGCTTCGATCGCGGCCCGTACTTGGTCGTCGGGCGTTCCCGACCCTCCGTGCAAAACCATCGTAACCGCACCGATAGCCGCGCGAATATTTTTTATCCTCTCAATGTCCAATTTTTTGACGTTCGCCGCTATGCCGTGGAGATTTCCCACCGCCGGGGCGAAACGGTCCGCTCCGGTTTCTTTTACAAATCTTTCGGCCTCTTCGGGCTTGGTCAGACTTTCCGGAGGAATTTCGATAACTTCTTTATATACCTTCGAAGATTCCGTCACTAAATATCCGACCTCGCCTTCGACAGAGATATCGGTCCGCCCACTGGCGGATTTTGATTTTGCATAAGCCGCGACCTCTTTGGTCCCGTTTATATTTTCTTCCAAATTCGCGACAGATAAATCAATATGCACGGAATCGTATCCGGCATCGATCGCTTCCTGGGCCGCGCTGACAGATTTGTGATGGTCGGCGTTTAAAAAAATCGGGAGCCCATATTCTTCGCGGTATTCCCGAATCATCGCGACCGCCTGCCTTGAACCGATGAAGCGGCGTTCGCCCTCGGAGGTCCCGATTAAAATCGGGGATTTTAATTCCTTGGCCGCCTCTAAAATTCCCGCGAGCGTAACGGCGTCCGAAATATTAAAATGCGGCAATGCCCATTTTTCGTGGAGTGCTTTATTTAAAATTTCTTTGATAGTCATAATTTCTCTTACCATGCTTGGCCTCCAGAACTAAAAACTTCGAATGCTTCTGGCCGTATTCCACCATCTTGAGTTGAAACTGAAGGGCAGGGAGATTTTTCAATAAAAGCGTAAATCTTGTACTCGCTGGCCGTAGGGTTTGCAAAATAGGCGTAAACAGACTTTCTATTAGTACCACTGCAACCCGGCCAAGCTGTAACGGGATCAGGATCAACGGCGTGTTGCGGGGGAACAGGTAATTTTATATACGGACTTAACCTGGTGGCAAGGCTTTCGGCATGAGTGCCCCACCAGCAGTCAGCCTTTGGCATCAAAGGATTAATTTGGTAGGAATGGCAAGTATTCGAATTTGTACTAGCCTTTTTTCCCGCAGAATCCTTTACAATCGGATAAGATCCGTTGGTCTCGCGATATAGCTCCAAGGCAATCTGTATTTGTTTAATATCCGAAATCCTGTTGGCATCCCTGGCTTTAGCGCGAGTACTATTTATACTTGCCAATACGACACTGGAAAGAATGCCTATAATAGCTATGACCATCAAAAGCTCAATTAGTGTAAAACCTTTTTTATATGTATTTTGTGCCATGAATCAATTGCCGCCGCCAGCGCATATAGAGGGCTCGCTTTCCCACCACGCCGTCCCATATGTATCCATGCAATAACGAACTTGCGGCCCGACTTCAAAATAGGCCGCAAAGGAAGGATGACCGCCATCATTTACAGCTATTGGATTGTTTGTAATTTCCAATCGCGTCATAAGACCATACGTCTGCCAGTTATTTTGTGGGCCAGCATCAATGTTATAAAAATAGCGATTATTATTTTGGGGGCCCAGTGGGTCCTTTGGAAGAGGGTTTATATAAGGCGCCAAATAAGTTGCAAGATCAATGCCATCGGCATAACCACACCATCTATAACCATCATAACCACAACCAGCCCCAGCCGGTGTTCCAGCCCCAGTATATGCTTGCGTCCAGAAGCCAGTAGGCCCAGGATACCTCCCATTCGTATTGTAATAAAGTTCCAGGGCTAACTGGATTTGTTTTATATCGGAAATTCTCTGCGCATCCCTCCCTTTAGCGCGCGCATTTGATACAGGCACAATAATAATCGACGACATGATACCGATGATCGCGATGACGACGAGCAATTCAAGTAAAGTGAAGCCTTTTTTGTATTTATTTTGGTTCATAGATTAATTGCCGCCGAGGCAAACTAAATTGGGATTGGTAACATTCCACCAATATCCATTGTTGCCACCCATTCCCCCGTATTGTTCCATGCAATAACGCGGCTGCTGCCCAACTTCAAAATATATTGCATAGGTACTATGCCCGCCATCGTTGGCCGCCAGAGGGTAATTGCTAGAGCTTTCCATTTTGACCATAAGGCCATAAGTCTGGTAGTTGTCCCCACTATCTGCGTCGTAAAAGTATCTATAAGCAGTCTGCAAACCGAGAGGATCGTTTGGAAGAGAACTTATATATAGGGCTAAATCATTTGCTAAATTACACCAATTAACGCCACAGCCCACATTTTCTGGTCCGCTTTGCGCTTCCCCGCGCTGTGGATACCTTCCGTTAGTATTGTAGTAAAGCTCCAGAGCTAGCTGAATCTGTTTTTGATCAGAAAGCCTCCGTGCATCTCTAGATTTAGCCCGTGCGTTTGAAAGTGGCACGATAATTATCGACGCCATTATTCCAATTATCGCGATGACGACAAGGAGTTCAAGCAAAGTGAAGCCTCGATTTTTCATAAAAATTAAATTTTCTTCGCTTTATAATCTTCCGGAGCTTTTTTTAGGTATTCTTCGAGTTTTTCCTGCGATAAAAGCCCCTCACGTGCTCCTACATATTGTACCACGGACATCGAGTTAATTGGTCCCCAGGTAAGCGCTTCGGGAATTGTTTTTCCCAAGGCGAGCGCCGCGGTGAACGTAGAAGAAAAAGCGTCTCCCGCTCCCGTGCGCTCGAACGGCGGTTTCGGGTCGGGATAGGCCGGCATAAACCAAGATTCGCTTCCGTCATACGCATAGGCGCCCTTCGGCCCATCCGTTATGACGACAACTTTCGGCCCGAGCTTCGCCATTTCCTCCATCAATTTTTTTACGTCTTCTTCTTTCGAATTTAAAATTCTTCTCGCCTCCTCCGTATTGCAGAAAAATAGGTCCGCTCTTTTGTACAACCCCGCGAGTTTCTCCTTTCCGAATTTCATCTGGAACGTGCCGGGCTGGAAAGCGAGTTTTATATCTTTATGTTCATTTAAATATTTTTCCAGTTCCGCGTGAAAATCCAAAGAATTTTCCCCGAGCGAGGAAAGATAAACCCACTTTGGGTCGCCCAATTCCGGGAGGGTATAATCGTACGGCTCGTGCTTTATTAAAATTGTCCGGTCGTCTTCGTACCAAAGGACGTAGTGGTAGTTTGTTTTTTTCTTGTGGTTTATTTTGACGAATTCAGTCGCTATATTTTCGCGCTTCAAGGCTTGAAAACATTCTTCCCCAAAATAATCCCCGCCGATATTCGTTACCAAAGCGCTTGCGAGCCCGAGGCGCGCTGAAGCAACCGAGGCGTTGGCGCTATTCCCCACGGCGGGCACAACCCAGACATCTTCGTACGGAATTTTATCCGCGAAGCGCATACATATTTCGCAGCGCTCCCTGTTGATATTGCAATGAACCGACGCTTCCTTTAAACGGATGAAGGCGTCGGTTACAGTATCCCCGATGGCTACGAAATCGTATTTAGGAGCCATAGTTTAATTCCTGGCTGGGTTGATAGAAAAAACTTTTCTCGCCCCCAAAAGCATGAAAGCCGCGCCGAGGGAGAAGAAAATCAAGTCGGTGTCGTACGAAGAAGCTGGGGCAAAAATTTTCCAAATGAATCCCGTCGCAAAAAAGGCAAAGCCCAATACGAAGAAAAATAAGCCTTCGCGGGAAACCCCCCTCCAGCTGTTAAAACTTTTCAAGATAGTTATGGCGGAGCCTAGAGTAAGAAGGAGACCAATTATATTAACCAGTACCTTCATGCTTAATTCCCCACGAGCGGAGCCACCTCGACGTTAGTTGTAAAATTCTCCTCGTCTACTTCAAATTCAATTACATCCGAGGGAGAAACTAGAAATTCCATCTTAAGGAACGGCCGCGAGTTTGTGGACCGGTCCCAAATTTCGACGCCATTCTTCTTTACCGAAAAAACTTTGTTTGAATCTTGGATATTGATTTTAGCGACTCCAGCATGCGAAGCCATCCATCTGTGCTTTGCCTGGGCTTTTAAGTTACTTGTCGAAGTTGAAGATGTCGTGGAGGCTACCGGGAAAAATTTACGCAATTCTTGTCCCTCGCCGGCGTTAACTTTTTTCAAAAAGCTTTCGGCGACCCATCCGGATTCCCCATTTTCAAAATTTATTTTCCACCAAACCCTGCCGCGCATTACCGGTCCCGCCGCGATCACTCCCTTCGCGCCGTAATTGCGTTCCCTCAAAATTTTGCCGTCGGCTTCGGCGCGTACATTAAAAACTCTGGCAATGACGATTATATTTTCTCCAACCGAAAATTTAGAAGTATTTCTTTTTATCGTCATCTGCTCCATTGTCTTTACCTTCCTCTCAATTTTTTCCGGTTCCGGATTTCCCGACGTATTTTCCGTAATAGCCAAAATTCCTTCAGAGCCGGATTTAAAAGTCTCGACTATGGAACTAAAAATATTTGCGGAAGAATTTACAGCAACTTCTTTTTTTGAAAAATCCGTCTTGCTGCTGTACGAGCCGTACGAAACCGGAGAAGAAATGACTACGGTCATCATGATCGCGAGAAAAGCCATTATAAGAAAATCGCGCGAGATCATGCCCCTTGCCCCGCTAACTTTTATTTTTATCCTTCGCGCCTTTACTTTCTTTTTCGCTGGCGCCAAAGAAAATTTATCCCAGACCAAGCCGAAGATAAGCGCGGAAGAAACAAAGCCGAGTAAAAACAACGAGAGGGCCGGCATCGCGCCGATGGCGTTCGCGGTCTCGGCAAAAGGAGTTACCAAAGAAGCGTACAGGGAGCTTACATCAGGCGTCAGGCCACCGTGCACCACGGAGTGCGTCCACAATCCCCCGCACTCTTCCAAACCATATTCACAACTCAATACAAAATCTTCGCTTTTGTTTACAAAAGTTACGACGCCCATGAAAAGGCCCACCGCCAAGACGACCACAAGCCAGGCTTCCCAGGATTGGACCCGCGCGGTCCCGAACGTTAAGTGCTCCCTCTTGAGTTCTTTCACGACATCCTTAACCGTTATTATTTCTGATGTATTTTTTTTGGCCACGAAATTATTATTAAAAACTTATAAACAAAAAACCGGCCAGCGTTTCTGCCAAAAATTTTGGCTCGCTGCCGATTCTTATTCCTTCCTATAGGATAAACCCTGTAGCCAAAATTATCAACGAGTGGTGTGGATAATAATTTGCCTTCCAAAAAAACACATGGGATAATTATTTCAGGCATCGGTTCTTTATAAAATTTTTTAACGGTTCTTATTCTAAGTCACCTAGTTTTTAGGGGAAACAGTTGCAAAGGAGGTTTAAGGAGGAAACAATTAATAGGCCTTGTACCTAAGTACGCAAGCGAGCGTCTTTAGGCACAAGGCCTATTTTTTATGAGTTTTTTTATCGAAACCTTCCTAAGGTATACTACTATTTCGCGATCGCTGAGTTGATCAAATCTATATTTGCGCCCAAATCTTTTCCGTCCGTGCCAATATTTTTGTACGGGCTCGAAGGCGAAAGATGATAATCCCCTCCTATCATGTTCACAAAGCCTATATTAGCCGTCGATAGCGGGAAGTAATTGTCTTGAGGGTAGCTTGTCGAGATGCCCCCCACGAGCACGTTCTTGTTAAATACATACCCTGGGAAGTAAGTATTGAGCGTTCCGGAGCCGATGCCTGTTCCTGTGCCGATTACTCCGTAAGAGTTATGCGAAGCAATGTTGTTGCGATAAATAAAGCCAGGGCTCGCTACGCCGTCTGCAAAGAGCATAGTTTCGGAATTCAAAGCTGTATTGTGGTCTATAACAACTTGCGCGGCGCCACTCAAAACCTGGAACAAGCGCCCAAATCCCCACTTCCCTCCGATATCTTCGAAAAGATTATTTTTTATGAAGATGCGTTTGGTTTGCTGGCTCGGCTGAAGATTGTCTGTCCCTAAGATATTTATTCCCGCGGCGGCGTGGCGCAAAATGTTGTTCGTGAATGTGACATCCTCAACCACGGACCAAGGCGCGGTCCCGTCTTGGTTCCTGACGGTAAACAAAATCGAGAACCCGTTTTGGGAATGCGGCCAGTTATATTCAAAAATATTTCCATCCACAAGGACGCGCCGGGCATTTTTCAGTTCAAAAATATTTTTTACGCTCCAAGCGATGCCCGCGTAACTTGGCTCGCCGATTTTCCATTTAAGCTGCTTTGCAAAATTATTGCGGCGGACCTCAATATCCGAAGGGACAAGGTTGGAAATTTTCGGGTCAGCGCCGCCGAACATCATATTCTCCCCTGCCGCCTCTAAATAATTGTTTACAATTTTATACGGTCCCGGCCCGTTCCATCCAAGGATAGCTTGGGAGTCCGCACCGATTTCGTGGAAATCCGAAAGGTAAGAATCGATGACCGCCAGGCGCGTTCCGTTTAACGCAATCCCGCGGCGAATATTTCCCGTAGGCGTGCCGTGGATATATGTGCGGTCGAAAATAATATCGGACGGCAGATCGGCAAGATTTGTTTCCGTGCCATCCCCCAAGAGGACAACATTATAATTCGTGCTCGAAGTATCGGCATGGGTCGTCGCGATCTCAACTCCGATGAAGCGGTAATGGTGCGCACCCTTGGCGGCGGTGATCGCAGACATCGTATTTGGGCTTACAATCTTCGGCATTAAAGCCGCGTTTGCCGGAGTTACCCTCGTACCTTGCGGCAAGCTCGTGTCGGCAACAGAGGTCCTAAGAGTGACCCATCCCACGCCGGATTTTTTTGGCAACGTGAAGTTGCCGGAATAAGTTACGCCCGCCTGAAGACTTATCACATCTCCCGGCAAAGCGTTATTCAAAGCCGCCTGCAGATCCCCTCCCTGCGGAACTGAAATCGTTTTTCCCGTCGGCGCAGAGTAAGTCGTATCTACATAACTTTGCGGAAGCGCCGCTGGAGAATCTACCTGCTTAACAGGAGTAGAGCTAACAACCGCCATACTTTGCGTCTGGGTTTGCACTGGCGTCGGTGTAGCAACAACCGCAGCCTTCACCAAAAAATCTTCCGCGCTCCAGCCGTCCGAACCTGAATCAAAATCAATTTGCCACCAATTGTATCCACCTAGATTCTGCGGCCCGGCAATTACTCTCCCCTGGATTCCGCGCGTCTGCGCGGGAGATAAAATAGTTCCGTTAGGCGTCGATCGGACATTCAAAACATCGGCGTTAACTTGGACGCGGTCGCCTGCTATGAATTTGGTAGAGGCGTGGGTGGTCGCAACTGGCACCGGTGGAGTTTGGGTTACCACGGGAACCGATGCGTAACCGTCATATCCCTTCTTAACTTCCTCCGCGGAAAGCGCGTCGTTATAGATTTTAAATTCATCAATATCTCCTTCGAACGAATAGTTTTTTGCGTAGCCGTCATAAGCGTAGTCGTTCCCTATTCGGTAAGCGTTGCCGCGCTGGGCTAGGGTTGAATACGGGACGGAAGCAACAAATTTTCCGTTTACATAAAGTTTCAACTCTTTTTTATCGTAAGTGCCGACGATATGATGCCATTGGTTCAAAGTAATTTTTTCTGTCCCGGCTTTGTTCCATTGATGTTTTGTATAATCATAGACATCAAAACCGATTGTCTGGTCCGGCCTGATCCAAACCGCCGGAGCAAGATATCGGCTTTCAAAAATCATGCTGTAATTTCCCGCGGCCGTCGGGCGCGCCCACGTCTCAATAGAAAATCCGTTTTCAAGCGGCAATTTAGTAGAGGAGAAATCCAGAGTCCCAGGAGCCGCAATTCCTCCGAACCTTACAGCTCCGCCAGAAACACCTCCGGAAATAAACGCCGCGCTGCCGGACAATGTTCCATTGATTGCGGAAATATTATCCTTCGCCTGTTTTCCCGTCCCCTCATCGAATTTGTAATGCATGAGCAAGCTTGCTGGGGCGGGCGTAGGGGTTGGAGCGGGTTGCGTAGATGGCGGGACACCATTAGATAAAACCTGCGGGCTCATGTTCGAACTGGGCAAGCCGGGCAGAAGATTCCCGTTGGCAAAGTCGGCGAATGTTAACGCCGAGATCCCAAGAGAATTCGGCGACCAGATAAAATCATTATCCGATGTGCCTTCGATGGAAGCCGCCGTTCCAACTTGTGCAAGCGAAGCGTCTCCTTCGAGTTGCGTTGATACATATCCTGAACTGCCAGTTACCCCAGTCATCGTTCCGCGTACTTCAAAATAATATGTGGAGCCAGAAGGAATTACCAAAGTTTTCGGAATCCCATTTTGGTCAACGCGAAATTCTATTATTCTTGTTTCGTTTGATAACAAGCTCGCATTCGTTTGGCTTAACTGCCCAGCGGCATTTACCCCCGTGACCGGGGAAGAGTACGCAGAATCTGTGTACCCAAAGATGTTTATGCCAGATAAGTTCGTTGCTGTAATTTTTACAGTGAATTTATGAATGCCGACATCTCCCCCGTTGGCTTTTACTGAAAACCTGTATACGGCACGGTTACCGTTGGCAATCGTTGAAGGCTGCCAGCCAATTATGGAAGCAAAAGATGGATACGCTTTAAATATTCGCACGCCTTCCGAAACTGTGTCTCCGCTAGTCGGCGTAATATTGAATCCGGAAGAAATGCCAATTCCATAATTTCCGCCAACGCCGTTGTTGTTTCCGTCGTAATCAACTTTTAATACATCACCGGGAGTCGTGATATCACACGAGCTACAAATATTTGAGATGTTCCCTTTAACAACGAGTGTTCTAGACGCGTCCTTGGGAATCCTGAAAGCTCCGGAAGCAATTTGGGATGAAGTTGCATAATCTCCCTGTGTAGAAAAAATAGCCGTTCCAATCTGCACCCCTTCAGTCGTCCATAAACTAACAGACCTACCAACTAAATCATCCGGCGTATTAAATTCTGTTCCCGAAAGTTGGAGGGCAACCTGGCGTAAATCAATATCTTCTCCGCTCGCGCTGAATCTAATACGCGAGAGTTCAACATTAGTTGCTCCAGAATTAACAATCCTCAAACTTGCGCTTGCGGAATCAAGAGACGCAACAAGCGCACCGCCAGGTATAGCAGTCATAATCTGTCCCGCCGATCCCCCAAACCCCCACTGGTATTTTCCAGAAGAGCCGCTTCGGACATCGCATTTTAAACTTATTGTTTTGCTCGTGCCTTTTTGAACAGTGAGCCCAGCGCCGTCGAATACAAAATTTACAGTTTCGGAAGCAGAGACAGGATTAACTATATTAGCTGAATTGACGATAATCGTTCCGTCATAAAGCCTGCAATTTGTAAGGTCATTCGGGTTGCCGGCGGGCACTTTATAAGCAAGAGAAATGTTCGCCAAGCGGGCATCAGCAGGAGAAGAGATCGCATCTAATTTATAACGGGCGAATTCAAATTGGTTTGTCCCGGCAATAACATTTTGCGCGGGAGGCGTGGGCTCGAGAGATATATTGACCGTCCCGTTTGGTTGCTCGGACACTGGCGTAAATAAACTTTTCACTTCTTCTGCGCTCAAAGCCCTGTCGTACACTTTCACCTCATCAATCAATCCCTTGTACTTCCATTCGGGCTTGTTGTAATCAGTGCCGAACATGTATGAGTAACCAACTTCCATGGCCCGGTTGTATTTAGCCATAGGAAGATCTGGCGTTTGTGACTTGCCGACGAGTTTGCCGTCGAGGTAGAGATACATTGTTTTGCCGGCCTTGTCGTATATTCCTGCGGCGTGATGCCATTCGTTGAGAGTAACCGGGACATATGGAGAAGCACTAACAGTCAATGTATTATCTGGTTTTTGGAATGTAATTGTGTAACGGACATTTTCTCCGGACTGATAAAGCCCAGTATGATATCCCCACCATCCGGCAAGCATCGCGTATGATGTCTGCTTAGTTGGGTAAAACCAAACTGAAAATGTGTGGCCATTTTCTAGCGAAGCGGAAGTCAATCCCGGGACTGTGGCATAATCGTTTATACCGTCAAAAGAAATCGCTTTGCCGAATTTACCATCGGCCCAAGTTGTGCCGTTTATTAAATTTAATTGGCGGTTGTTTCCGGAAGAATCTTTAGCATGACTGCCCGATCCTTCTTCGAGAGAAAATGAAGCGATAAGGTTCGGGGCATCCGCCGAAGAGGGTTCAAATTCTCCGGAACGGTTCGCGATAAAAAGAATCATACCTAGCGCTCCTGCCGCGAGCCCGATCAAAAGCCATGCGGTCCATGAGTGAACCCTGGTCTTCCCCACTACAACGAATTCCCTGTTGAGGGATCTGAGCGCGCTTTCGGCTAACTTATCTTTTTCTTCCAAATTACTATTCACGGGTTATGTTAATAGTACGCGAGCTCGTAATACCTTTAATATCTGAAGCTGTTATCGTTATCGCGTTTGTTCCAGCTTCCAAGGGAATCGTCATATCCCAATCCATCCGCCATATTGAATATCCAACTAGCCTGCTCCCCGAGATCGCCCTCCAGCGCATTTTTGCCATTCCGGAATTACCGCGGTTATCTTCCCACTTCACGAATTTAATCGCCAAGTTGTCGTAAGCGTAACCGGAAAGATTTAACACGTGGCCTTTAGACAAAAATGAATTCGGGAAAGATACTTCCGATACGCGCTCGAGAAGATTTATTTCAGTCCAACCCGTTGCGCCGTCGTCATAATTTATATACATGAATGGCGACCCTCCGCGGCTGACCGGCTGGGCTACCCCCGCGACAACAATTGTCCCGAGCGTCCCATGCGGCTCTGTTCCGGAAATAACTCCTCCTCCCTTCGCCTGAATGTATGGGTCTCTCCTCACGTTCACTGTAGAATTTGTCCGAATCCGATCACCTATTGCCAACCGTCCGGCAAGCGGGGCCACTTTTTCCCCAGTAGAATTTATAAACAATGTCGGTGGTTCGGAATCAACAACGCCCGGCTTGCTCGCGGCCTGCAAACCCGGAACGTAAGGCTCGTAAGAAAAATCCGCTTCTTCGAAGCGCTGGCCGTAAACGTTTAAAATTCCTCCCTCTCCCCATTTCCTAAACATCTGGAGCTGGTTTGCGACATAGTCCGGAGTCCGCGCGGCAGTATACGAACTTTTTTCGCGCGATGTCGGAACCGGTTCGTCTATCCAGATAAACATCGGGCGGAAGTATCTGGTCGAAGCGTAATCCCAATTAGACAACCTGCGGGAAAGGAGACTGTAAAGTTTGTTGGCGCTTTCCTGCAAAACCGCGTCCCAAGAATAATACTGGTAAATCGCTTGCTTGTAGAAAACTTCGGTCATAAGCCCGAACGAGTTATATCCCTCGACGCTGGTCAGCCCATCAACAAAATCTATGTGTGTATTTGTTCCAAACGCGTTTACAATTTTATTAACCGCCTCGTGCGTCATATCCGTGCTCGTCTCCGGAAGATATTCGTCGTAGGCTAAAATATCTACGCCAGGAAATCCGGAAAGGATCGCCTGCATGACTTCCGCCCCGCGCTCGCGCACTTTCGCCCGCACCTCCGCTTCGCTGTGCGTATTTCCTGTATAGTTCCAATTCCAAGTCGGGCCTGCTTGGCCACGCGAAGCAGCAATGGTGCCGTAAAGTTCTGAATCGTAAAGCAACCCCTTAAAGCCCAGAGCTTTGGCCGCGGCGGCGATATTTCGGATGTTTGGTATAACCAAATTTTGCCACTCGGCATCGTCAAACCACTCCGCAAGCGGCGTCTGGCTGTTCCAGTAATTTACTAAATAAAATCCGAAGTATAGGTCGAGCCCGCGAGCCCGCGCCCGCTCTACGATTTTTGAATCTATTATTTCTTTTTGGAGTTTATATTTCTCTTCATCCAAACTGGCGGAGAGGTCTCCAGTGAAATCATCATTTCTTCCCATCCTATACATCTGGGGAATGCCGCACATAAATCCGTCCGCTCCACGCGACTTCCAAAGATCCAAATCCGCGTCCGAAATACTTACACATGTCCTTGTAACTCCCGAGCGCGACATAGACATTCCGAAAATAATTTTATCAGCGCTGTTTACAACGCCATATTTGCCCTCAACTTCGTCCGCCGCCAAAGCACGGTTGTAAATTTTTAATTCATCAATATCCCCCTCGAAAGCATAATTTTTTGCGTACCCATCATAGGCGTGGTCGTTGCCTAAGCGAAAAGTACCGCCGCGCTGCGCAAGAGTGGATAGCGGCGTAGATTGGACAAGCATTCCGTTTACATAAAGCTTAAGTTCTTTTTTGTCGTAGGTAGCCACAATATGCCGCCACTGGTTTAATGGAAATTGGGAATTGCCGGTTTTGTGCCAGCGCGCCTGCGAGTAGTCATAAACATCTAAACCTAAAGTTTGGTCCGGCCTTATCCAAATTGCCGGAGAGAGATAACGGTTTTCAAAAATAGCCGCATAATTGCTGGGGGCA
>MFIE01000014.1:4455-13890 GCA_001778785.1 Candidatus Giovannonibacteria bacterium RIFCSPLOWO2_01_FULL_46_13 | reverse complement strand
TTTAATAGGGCAGAGCTAACATCGAAAGCTCCGGGGTTCTTCTGTCCCCCGAAATGGATCGCGCCATTCGCTACTCCTTCAGAAATCCAAGTAGCTCCCTTCTGCAGCCTGCCGCGAATTCCTGAAACAGAGTCGCTAGAATAGCCGCCGGAAACTTCGTCAAAACTCCAATGAGCAACAAGCCCGGGGGTCGAATCCGCGCGCGATAAATCGAATTCTCCGGAACGGTTCGCGACAAGTATCAAGGCAAGAACAGCTCCGGCCAAAAAACCTACGACGAGCCAGGCGTCCCACGAGCGTATCCTAGTTTTCCCTACCACGACAAATTCTTTCTTAAGGGACTTTAATGCGTTTTCTACTGAATTTTTTTTGTTGGCCACGTAAGTTTTTTTATTTAATAAATTTTTCCAAACAAAAAATCGGCACATTGCGGCGAGTAAACTCGCTAATGCCGATTCCTATTCCTATCAATAGATTAAATTATTTTTGGCTTATCGCAAAGGGAAATATGTGGACAATATTCTAATTTGTCCAAGTCTTTTAAGAGAATTTTAAAAAATTAAACGAAACCTTACTAAGGTATACTACAAATCGCTTAGGACGTGGAGCGGCTTCAATATATCATACCGGCTTATCACGCCGACAACCTTGCGGTCTTCGTCTATGACCGGGATTGGGTTTACCCTGTGGTGCTCCCTGAAAACTTTGACGGCTTCTTCAAAAGTTGCGTCTTCCGGCAAAGTTAAGGGATCGCTGTTCATGACATCTTTTACTTTCAACTCCGCAACTTCCTGAACTTCTTTTTGGAATTGCGAACGGTCGCGCTTAAAAATTTCTAAATTCTGCAAAATTGTCTGGAATGTCGGGAGGTGGATTATGGACTCTTTCGAAATTAAATCATACTCCGTTAAAATCCCGACGAGTTTATTTTCCTTGTCCACCACTGGCGCGCCATCGAAATTATGCTCGACTAAAACTTTTGCTCCCTCGGAAAGCGGCATCTCCGGAGAAAGCGAGAAAACTTTTTTGCTCATTATACTTTTAACGGTTGTCATAAATTATTTTCTTCCTAAAACTTTTTTAACGGCTTCAATAATGCTTTTCTTTCCCATCCCCAGATTCTCGACGAGAACGCTCGGCGGGCCGGATTCGCCAAAACGATTTTGCACTCCAACAAATTCCATCGGCACTGGATAATTTTTCGCGAGCGCCTCCGCGACGGCCGATCCCATTCCCCCGGAGACTTGGTGTTCTTCAACCGTCACAACCGCTCCGGCATTTTTTGCGACTTCAATAATTAATTTTTCGTCCAACGGTTTCACCGAAGGATTATTTACGACGATGACGCCTATCCCCTCTTTTTCTAAATCGGCGGCGGCGAGGATTGCATTATGGACAAGCGGCCCGCATCCAACGATCGCAACTTTTGGATTTTCGGATTCAAAAAATATTTCCGCCTTTCCGATTTTAAACGGAGTCTCGGGAGTCGTAAACACCGGAGACTTGTCGCGAGCGAAACGGATATAAACCGGGCCGTCGAGTTCGAGCGCGGCGAGCGTCGCTTTTTTTCCTTCATGCATGTCGCATGGCGCAAGGACAGTCATGTTCGGAATGACACGCATGATCGCCATGTCTTCGATCGCCTGGTGCGTCGCGCCATCCGGACCCACGGAGACTCCCGCGTGCGAGCCGATGATTTTTACAGGAACATTGTTGTAACAGATCGTAGTCCGTATCTGCTCCCAATTTCTTCCCGGAGAAAACATAGCATAACTCGTGATGAAAGGAATCTTCCCATAATTAGCCAAGCCCGAAGCAAGCGCCGCCAAATTTTGCTCGGCGACCCCCATCTCGATAAAACGCTTGGGATATTTTTTTGCGAATTCTTCCGTGCGGGTCGATTCCGTCAGGTCCGCGCACAAAGCCACAACTCTTTCATCCCTATCCCCTGCTTCCAAAAGCCCCTGGCCGTAGCCGTCGCGCGTTGGCTTCTGCTCGATTTTTTCGAGATTTAAAATATCTTCTGAAAGCCTCACTTTGGGATTTATCGGCATGATATCTCAATTATCACCTATTCTTGTCCATTTTAATATCCGCATAATAGTTGTCGTTTGCCGCCCTCAAATCTGAATAATATCCCTGGGCTTTTATTTCTTCGATGTAACTAAAAGCGCCCCAGGCATTGATTATCACAATAGCAACAACCACCCCAATCAAATACATCCGCACATTGCCTTCGGTAACACTCCTCATTTTGTGAATTTAAAAGTAGCCAGGGTTTCTTCCGTAACATTTTCAATAAAATTTGGGTAGTGCTGAATAAAAATTTCATACTTACCTCCTTTTATAATTCCGTAGCCTGCGAGGCCTCCCTCCCCATCGCATTCCACCACTTCAACCTGCACACTCGTATTTGGGATCGGCAAACGAGAACATCCAACCCATTCCGATTCCTCAACTCCATCAGCAATTTCAAGATAATGCCGCAAATAATCTCGGCCTCTCTCTAATAGTTCATCATTGTTTAACACAACAAATACTAATGGACCTACTTTTAAACCAATGAATTCATTGTATCTCCCTAAAACAGACTCGGATTCTGTACCAGCAGTAAAGTTCATCTGTTGATTTCCGTTCGAATATGTTGAAAGATACTTTACCTCAAACCCAAACTCTTCATTGCGGTAGGTTTTCCAATTTGAAATATCATTTATACTTAATTTTTCTGTTGGAGTTGAATAATCCCAGCCATCTTGAAAATCAATTGATACGGCGTCTAGGAACCACAATATTCCAAGCGCAACAATAAGAATACCTAACCATATAGCCATTATTTTGGGGACGTTATGCGAAACCATATTACTGGTGTTCGCTTGTGATTTTTCCTCCGAGGGTCCGAAGTTCATGTAAAAACTTTGCCGCCTGCTCTTTGTTCGGCGGGATGCCGTGCCATTTATAATCGAATTCAATTTCTTTAATCCCTTTTCCGGGAATGGTGTGCGCGATTATCAAAGTCGGTTTTTCATAAATCGCCTTGGCCTGCTCGGTGGCGTCCACGATCTCCTCAAAATTATGCCCATCTATATCCAAAACGTGCCAGCCGAAGGCCTCATATTTTGCGCGCAAAGGTTCAAGCGGCATTATATCTTCGGTCATCCCGTCGATCTGGATGTTGTTGCGGTCGATCAAACCGGTTAAATTCGAAAGCTTATTTTTTCCCGCGAACATTGCCGCCTCCCAAATTACTCCGCAATCGTGCTCCCCGTCCGACATCAAGCAATACGTCCTGATTTTTTTTCCGTCCATGCGCGCCCCGTACGCGATTCCCGCGGCCTGCGCCAACCCCGAGCCGAGCGGCCCCGAGGTAACTTCTATTCCCGGCAAAGCTCCGCGGTGTGGGTGGCCCTGAAGACGCGTCCCGAATTTGCGAAGGGTTTTTAATTCCTCAATTGGAAAATATCCGGAATGCGCCAAAGCCGCGTACTGCACCGGGCAGATGTGCCCGTTGGAAAGGACCAACCTATCGCGATCCTCCCAGGAAGGGTTCCGCGGATCGTGCTCCAAAATATGAAAATAAAAAGCGGTAAAAACATCGGCCATTCCTAAAGGCCCGGCGGTGTGCCCGCTCCCAGCCTCAACCAGCATTTCAATGATAGACTCGCGAACTTTATTTGCCTTCGCCTCTAAAAATTTAATTTTATCTTCGTGTAGATGGGGCATTATTTGTTCTTGATATGCGAAATTATTACGTAAGCTCCAATCAAAGGTACGCCAACAAGAAAAAATGCATACCATAATCCACAATATTCAGACCCCGCCCCTAGCCAACCACAGTTCTGTCCTAAAAAAGCTGCCAGGACAATGAATACAATCACTTTAAAAATAATTTTCATCATAAATTTTTTAGACTATTAATGGCCTCTTCTATATTTTTAGATCCGAAAATATAATTCGCCGAGACAAGGATGGAAGCGCCCGCTTTGGCGCACTCGCGGCCGGTCTCCAGGTTGATCCCCCCGTCTACCTCAATTATAACTTTTGGCGCCGCTTCGCGTATGTGCCTAATCTTCTCGAGAATTTCCGGGCGAAAAGCCTGCCCGGCCTGGCCCGGCGGGACCGCGAGAGTTTGCACCAAATCTGCTTTTTCCAAAAACGGCGCGAGCTTTTGCCATTTTGTCTCCGGACGGATCGCTACCCCAACTTCTTTTTCTGCTTCCTTTATTTTTTCAAAAACAAGCATCGGGTCGTGCGCGGCCTCCTCGTGAAAAATAATCCGTCTTACATTTGGAAAAATCCAATCCTTCCAGCGCGTATCCATATCCGCAACCATCAAATGCAGTTCGATCATAAGTGGAGTCTCGAGCGTCAAAAGGTCCGCGGCATTGTGCCAAATCGTATTCGGCGTAAAAGTCCCGTCCGCAACGTCTAAATGCACCCGCTTAACATACGGCTCGACGAGCTTTATTTTATTTTTTACCTCTTCAAAATTTTCGGCGTTAATCGCCGGAATTATTTCAATCATTCTTGTTTAAAAGGCTGGCATTTTGTACAGATAAAGGTCCCTCTTCCGGCTGCTTTCATCCTTATGATAATTTTACCGCATTTTTTGCATTTCTCATTGGCCCGTCCGTAGATAAGGCGCTGGGCGAAATACCCGCCCTTGGTGTTGTCTGGATGGTACCAGTCCCGCATGGTCGAACCGCCGAGCTTTATGGATTTTTCTAAAATGAACCTAAGGGCGGCGAATAAATTTTTAAAATCAGCTTCGCTAAAATTCTCGATTCTTTTTTGCGGATGTATTTTTGCTTTCCATAAAGATTCGTCCGCGATGATGTTCCCAACCCCGGCCAAAATATCCTGCCGAAGCAAGGCCGCCTTGATCCCGCCTTTTAATTTTCCGAGAAGCTCTTTAAACTTTTTAAAATCGATTTCGAGAGGGTCCAACCCGAGCCTTAAAAAATATGGGTCGCTTAGAACTTTTTTTGCCGTGCCGTACCAGCGCACCCCGAATTTCCTGACGTCGTGAAATATTAAATTCTTCCCGGACGAAAGTTTGTATTTAAACCTGACGTGCTTACTATCGAAATCTTTTTCAGCAACGAGAATTTTTCCGCTCATCCTCTGGTGAAACGCCAATATCTTGCCGCCCGACAACCGTATTAAGATAGCCTTCCCGAGCCGTTCGACGCCAAGGATTTTTCTTCCTAAATTCCCGCCTGCAGCGCTATGCGCAGCATTGCGGGCAGGCAAAATCCGCTTCCCTATAAGAAGCGGCCCAAGCTTGCGCTTGGTTATTTCGACTTCCGGGAGTTCAGGCAAGATTTTATGAATTCCCTAAAAAGCGGATGCGGGTCGAGTGGGCGCGATTTAAATTCTGGATGGAATTGCGTCCCCATGAAAAACGGGTGGTCTTTCAATTCAATAATTTCCACGAGGCCCGACTCCGGATTTATGCCCGAAGTGATAAGCCCCTTCGCTTCCAAAACATTTTGCAAGGCGTTGTTGAATTCGTACCTGTGGCGGTGCCGTTCGTAAATCGTGCGTTCGCCGTAAGCTTTCCGGGCGATGGTTTTATCCTTCAACCGGCAGGCATACGCCCCAAGGCGCATCGTCCCGCCCATTTTTCCAGCAAAAACTTTTTCTTTCTGCTCGCTCATCAAATCTATCACAGGATACTTTGTTTTTTTGTTTACCTCCGTCGTATGCGCCCCGGTCATCCCGGCAACGTTTCTCGCGAATTCTATCACCGCTAACTGCATCCCGTAGCAAAGGCCTAAATACGGCTTTTTGTTTTTTCTCGCGAAATTTATGGCTTTTATTTTTCCTTCCACTCCCCTCGTGCCGAATCCTCCCGGAACGATTACCCCGTCGAGGGCACCCAATTCCTCTTTGACCTTGGCGGGATTATTTTCGTACACCTCCGCGTCCAGCCACAAAATATTCGGCTGTACCGAAAAACTCCAGCAAGCGTGCTTGATCGCTTCGATCACCGAAAGGTACGAATCCGAAAGGGTAAACTTTCCCGTGCCGAAATATTTTCCGACTATCCCAATATTTATTTCTTTCTTCGAAGAAGTCGCGCGCTTGACCATCTTCCCCCATTCTTCGAGGTCCCTCTTCCTTTCCTGTATCCCAAACTTTTTCAAAATTTTATTTCCGAGATTTTCTTTTTCGAAGTTGAGCGGGACTTGGTAAATGTTGTCGATGTCCGGCGCGGAGATTATATCCTCCGGGCGCACGTTACAGAAAATCGAAAGTTTCTTTTTGCGCGGCTCGTCCAAGGGGACGATGGAACGCGCGATTATAAAATCCGGCTGGATTCCCGCGGAATTTAGCGCGCGGACGGCGTGCTGGGTCGGCTTGGTTTTCATCTCACCGATTTTTGACGGGATCGGGAAATAACTTATCAACATGAACATCACGCTTTCCGGAGATTTTAAATGCATCATTCTTGCGGCTTCCAAGAACAAAAGGTTTTCGTATTCCCCGGCCGTGCCGCCGATTTCAACCAAAATAAAATCCGCCTTAGTCTTTTTCGCTACAAGATTAAGGCGGCGGATGACCTCCTCCGGGATGTGCGGTATTGGTTGCACGCAGGCCCCGGAATATTTCAAACTCCTTTCATTTTCGATGACCGCGAGATAAACCGCGCCGGAAGTCATATAATTGTCGGATAAAATATTTTCGTCCAGGTACCTCTCGAAGTTCCCGATGTCCTGGTCCGTCTCCATCTCGTCTTCAGTCACAAAAACTTCCCCGTGCTCCACCGGGTTCATCGTTCCCGCATCCACATTCAGGTACGGGTCAATTTTTACGCAAGTAGTATTAAAACCTTTGGACTTTAAAATCCGCGCCGTTGAAGCGCTTGCAATGCCTTTGCCTATGCCGGACATTACTCCGCCAATTACAAAAATAAACCTTGGGCCTTTGGGCATAAAATTAAAACCTCTTACAGCATACTACTTCTCATCAATGTCATCAATCCTCTTCCTGTGCCTACCTTCGGCGAATGGAGTTAGGAGCCATAAATTAACGGCTTCCTTCGCTTCTTCTTCTGAAATAAACCGTGCACCAAGCGATAAAATATTGGAATCGTTATGCTCGCGCGAAAGCTTAACTATTTCTAAGTCGCCTCCGTAATAAACGGCGGCCCGAATTCCTTTAACGCGATTTGCAGCCATGGCCTCACCCTGGCCCGAGCCTCCCAGAACCACTCCCATGCTATCTTTATCACCCGCAACGGCCTCGGCAACCGGTTTAATAAAATCCGGGTAATCATCCGCGGGATTTAATTCGTAAGCGCCCTTATCGATAACTTCGTGCCCTTTTTCTTCAAGAAATTTTTTTAATTTCTCTTTAAGTTCAAACCCGGCATGATCCGCCCCGATGTAAATTTTCATAGGTTCTTCATAACCCTGCGTATGTGTTCGACGAGCGTTGCAGTGTACCCCGCTTCGTTGTCGTACCAGGAGAAGACTTTCACAAAATCCGCGTCCAAAACTTTTGTCAGTGAGAGGTCAATTATTGCGCCGAACGGCTCCCCGATTATGTCCGTTGAGACGATCGGGTCGTAAGTGGTTTTAAAAACTTTTGACCATTTTTCTTCTTTCGAAGCTTTTTCAAAAACTTTATTGATGCTCTCGACGGACGCTTTTTTATCGATCAAGGCCGAGATAATGCTCAAAGAGCCGGTGATGGTCGGCACGCGGATAGATTCCGCGTTGAATTTTCCTTCGAGCTCCGGGATCGCCTGGATGACGGCCTCCGCCGCGCCTGTGGTCGAGGGAACAATATTCGCCGCGGCCGCGCGGCCGCGGCGCGGATCTTTTTCGTCCGGTCCATCCACTAGTTTTTGCGTCGCCGTATACGAATGCACGGTCGTCATCGTCGCTTTTTTAATACCAAAATTTTTCAAAAGGATTTTCATGACCGGAGCGACAGAGTTCGTCGTGCATGAAGCGTTCGCGGTAATCGGTCCCGCTTCTTCGAAAAGATCGTCGTTTACGCCGATCAATGCCGTTGTGACATCCCCCGAGGCCGGAGCGGTTATGACAACTTTTTTTGCGCCGGCGTCGAGATGCGCTTTGGCCTTCGCCCCGTCGGTAAAAAAACCGCTCGATTCAATCACAACATCCACTCCCATTTTTTCCCAAGGAAGGTTTGTCGGATCTTTTTCCGCAAGAAAATCCACCCCCTCGATTTCTTTATCAAAGCGGCCGTAAACCGAATCGTACTTCAAGAGATATTTCAGCGAATCAACTTCCGCCAAATCGTTTATCGCGACGATTTCCAAATCTGGGTTGCTGTAAGTCGCCCTAAAAAACGAACGCCCTATCCTTCCAAAACCATTGATCGCGATTTTTGCCATAACTTATTTTATCACATCTATCCCGCCGCTGGAGTAACCTTGGCGCGGTTTAAAAGATAGTTATACGCGGCAAGCGCGGCCTTAACCGCGTCTCCCGCGGAGATGTTGTTTTGTTTGTACGGGTCGTCCGTTATGTCCCCCGCGGCGAAAACTCCTGGATGAGAAGTTGTGGCGTGCTTGGAATCAATTATGACCTGTCCGTATTTATCGAGTTCCAAAAAGTTTTTCACCATTTCCGAATTCGGTATCGACCCGATCTCCACAAACACCCCGTCCGCAGAAAGAATTTTTTCCTCCCCCGTTTTAGTGTCCTCGTATTTAACGCCTGTCATAAATTTATCTCCCTGGATCTCGAGAGTTTTTGCGTTAAATATGATTCCCTTCAATTTCGGATTTTTCTTTACCTCCTCCTGGGTAACAGGATCTCCCTTCAATGATTCCCCATACTCCATGATGTGAACTTCCTCGGCGTACGGGAAAAGGTCGATAACCGCTTCGAGCCCCGCGTTTCCTCCGCCGATCACGGCAACTTTTTTTCCGGAAAAAAGCGGAGCGTCGCAAGTCGAGCAATACGCCACACCCTTCCCCTCGAATTTTTCTTCGCCCGGAATGCCGAGCTTCCTGCGGCGCGCCCCGGAAGCCAAAATAATCGATTTTCCTTCATAAGAATTTTTATCTGTTTTTACTTCAAAATCACAGATCCTAGATTCCCCAATCTGGCATTTAGTACTCTTTATCTCCGTAACTTTCTCCGGCATTTTAATTTCCACCATGTCCGAGAATGCCCGGACATGCGCCTCGAATTTTTTCGCCAAATCAAAACCGGAGATGTGCGGCTCGCCTATCCAATTTTGGATGTCGTCCGAAACTATGGACTGCCCGCCGAAAGATTCGGTAATAAGCAAAGTCTTTAGTCTTTTTCGCGCGGTATACACGGCAGCTGCGGTCGCGGCCGGCCCTCCTCCGATAATTATTACGTCGTAAAGCATATTATTTTATGGAATTAATTCCGGCCCTTTATTCCGATATCTCGTAATGAAATCTTCGATCCTTTTTTGGTCGAGTGG
>MFIE01000014.1:0-4144 GCA_001778785.1 Candidatus Giovannonibacteria bacterium RIFCSPLOWO2_01_FULL_46_13 | reverse complement strand
AGATGTGCGAGCGCTCAAGAATTTCGTAACCCTGGCTAAAATCCTGGCCATCTGGCTCCACCCCGCTCAACCAATAGTAAATCCCGCCAAAAAGCGCGGCCGCGATTATCAAAGCAAAAATAACTTTCACGAATTTTTTTCCCTTCACTTTTTGGCGCTCGCCCGAGATTATTTTTTCTTTCTCTTGCCGCTTCAATTCCCTCCTTTCCTTCTTTGAAAGATTTTCTGGTAATTTTTCGTCCATCTATATTGATTTTATCGCGTCTTCTATAAGCGGCTGAAGCTGGGCGTACGGCAAGGCTCCCGAAAACGGATACACCTCCCCTTTCGAAGTTATGATTATCGTATAGGGCGTACCGTCCCCTCCGGAATTTACCGCGTCGGCGTAATTTTCTTGGATCTTCTCTGCATATCGCCCTGATGAAAGGCAACTCTCAAAGTTAGTCTTGTCGAGCCCGATTTGTTGCGCGATAAGCGGCAACTTAGACGGATCCAATCCGTTGTTAGACGGGGTTATTTCAAACACCTTCCCGATATACGCCCAAAATGCGTTGTTGCCGCCAAGTTCCGCGGCACACTCCGAAGCCTCCGCTTCTTTTCTTGCGCGGGAATGAATCGCATCCAAAGGAAAATGCCGGTACACCCAGGCAACTTTTCCATCTTTTCCATATTCGCTCATTACGCGAGTCAAGGTTGGGTGATAATCTTTGCAAAACGGGCACTCCAAATCAGAATACTCAACAATTTTCACGGGCGCGTTTGGATCCCCCAAAATGTGGTCCGAAGAATCTACCGGCCTCATATTTTCCGCTTTTGTATCGTTGCCCAAAACATTTGCTCCCTGATCTTTCGGGATAGGCGCTCCGTTTGTATAAAAAACTGCGAAAGCTACTAAAAGCCCGGCAACTACTATGCTCGCCGGTATTAAATACTGGTTTTTTTGTTCGTTTTCCATATTACGAAAATTGTACCACCCTAATTTCGCGGAGTCGAGCTATTTAGAAGCCCAAGCTTCCATCCCAAGAATCAAAGCCAATTTATTCAACATAGGCGCAAATACTTCCCGGAAAATCGGGTCGCGGACCTGCACGCTCAAGGTGATAGTCGGGGAGGCGGTATGTCCCGCCAACCCTCCTCCGCTGCCCGTAACCGTAATGGTGTAAATTCCAGGCGTAGTATTTCCAGGAATCGTTATTTTATATTGCGAAGTCGCGTTGCCATTTGCAGGAATATTTATACTCGCTGGAATAAATTCATGAGTCGCTCCAGGTATGCTGGGCGCCGATGCTCCAAACGTAATATTTCCAGAATAACCGTTAAACGAAGTTCCGGTTATTATGGAGGGCGGAGTTGCTACAACGGCGTTAGTACCGCTCACGTTTGCAATCATGCTGTACGGATTAAGAGTCAGTTGATAGTCAGAAGGGGCAGCGGGCGGCGGAGGCGGAGGCGGTTCCGTATAATGCCACCAAAGATCAGCGTATCCGCTCGCCGGAACATTAACAGTAACGGCACTCCCGTTTGTTGGGGTATTACCATGACAAGAAGTGCTGTTATAGCAAAGCGTATACCCAACATTCCAACCAGAAGGAATACTTACAGATACATTGTGATTACCAGAAACACCCGTAAAAGAGTAAGGGTTTGTATTTTTCTGATCCCCAGTTGTAAACACAATTTGCGGATCGAAAACTGTGGAATCGTTTGCATTATTCGCAAGAGGGGTAACATGGAATTCAATATTTTCCCCCGTCGCAACCACGGTGTTTATATCGTAATTAAATCCTGTCGTATTCCCATTAGCAATCGTTTGGCTCCATAAAAGCGTGGTACCTTTATAAATCCAAACACCTACACCGTCCCCACCTCCGGAATCCCCATCGCGAGCATTTCCGGTTATACGCACGGCACCATTACCAGGAGCTATCCATCTTCTAACTGCACCTACGGAAGATCCGGGGTGCTCCCCGTTTGGAAAAACTATTGCGAATGGATCACTTCCTCTCCACCAACCAGTGGGAGAATCATATGTTAAAGAATTCCCGGCAGTATCACGATAGTACCAATTGTTCTGTCCCTGGGTTGAAGAAAATCCAGCCGAAGCCAAATATGTTACTGGGCTTCCCGGAGTATCTAAAGTGACAATTTCCCCAGAAGGCGGAGTAGCGCTTTGATTGTTCCCCGGCATTTTTACTTTATATCCTTGGATTGTTCCGGTTGAACAATTCGGAGTATTAAAAGTACCGGAAGTTATAACATGTCCTACGCCTGGAGCAGTGAAAGTATCCCCGCCTTCATATTCCTCTTCACAATTTTCCTGTGCGCCAGAGCAGGTCACCCAATAGTCAACGTCATAGAACCTTACGGCATAATCGTAAGTTGTGTTACTCAGAGCACCCGCCCAAGTATAATTACCATCACACGATAAACTAGGTTGAATTATGACTCCATTAACTTCAAGTTTAGCTGTAACACATTGCGGTTCATGGCTATCTTCATCATCATCGCCACTTAAATTGGCCCAATTAAAAGTGAGACTTGGAGAGCTGCCATTGCACGACATACTAGGATTCGGGGGCGTTGACTCACCGCAAGCGGGCGCAATAAACCCATCGCCAACTTTTTCCAAAAACCTGGAGTCAAAAGCCGCCTCGCTACTACCGTTTCCCAAAAAAGAAAAAACAGCAAAAGATATTAATATCCCGCCTAAAAGTATCCCCGATGATAGCTTAATTTTCCCTCTCATCCTTAATCCCAGGATACAACTTAGAGTATTTTAGTTGTAACTAGTTATCAACAAGGCTTCTTTTCAGATTTTCATCCACGGCTTTCTTGAAATCCTCGAGCCCACTCGCGGATTCCTCGGGATTGTTTCCGGGATATGCCGCCTGCCAATCCTTTAGCGAAAGTTTTTCCAAGGAAATTTTTGTTTTTTCAAATGTCCCGCGCGCGTTTTTATATTCCTTCAAATTCAATTCCGCAACGCCAAGACTGTTTAAAATCCAAGGATTATCACTGGCCCTGGGTATTTCACTCAAAGCAGCTAACAAAATATTTTTTGCCTCTTGGTACTTCCCCTGCTTGGCCAGAATCCAAGCCAGGTCGTTGTATCCCGCCCATCCTTTTGGCGCCCAAGCGATAAACCTCCGGAAATCGTTTTCGGCTTCCGGGAGTTTATCGGCGTAAGCATTTATGAGCCCGCGAACATACAGCGAGCGCAGATTTTCCGGATTGGCCTCGAGTTCTTTGTTTATTTCCAAAAGCGCTTCATCATACTCCCCCTTCACAAAATATATCCGAGCCAGCTGATAATGCCCCCATAAAATTTTTGGTTCAATTCGAGTAGCCTCCTTAAAACCTTTTTGCGCCTTATCTAAATTATATGCCCCTTGGCCGAAATAGTAATTGCCGATTCCAAGAGCCAGATCCGCATCCGAAAAATTCAAAGCCAAAGATAGGTCGGCAAATTTATGCTTTTCCCAAGCAACCCGCGCCAAAGCATCCCCAAACAGCAAAAAACCGAAAACCAGAACGGCAATTACAGATATCCAAATATGCGAACGTTTCATGATAATATATTACATCATGTCACTATTTCCCGAAAAAGGAATGCCGGAAGACGAGGTTCGAGAAGAACTTGAAAAGCTTTACCAAAAAGCTCCGCGTTATACTCCGGAAACTTTTCGCAGATACAGCACAAACCCTCACCCCATCGCCATCGAGGCTGTAAAAAAATTCTTGGAAATAAATCCGAATAATATCGGGACTCACACACGGGTCAATCCAGAAAATTTGGGGGTAATCGCACGGATAGAAAAAGAAGTTATTTTGATGCTCGGGGAATTGATGGCTTCGACAGATATAGATGGGTACATAACTCAAGGAGGAACCGAGGGAAATATTATGGGCCTATGGGTCGGCCGAAACATGCTCCGAGTTCACAAAAATTCTGAAAGAAAAATTTGCCTCTTAAAAACAACTCTCACGCACTATTCAATAGACAAGGCAGCAGATATTTTAGACATCCCAGAAATTATAGATGTTCCGCTAAATAAAGATTATGGAATGGATAGTCAAAAACTTTATGAGATTTTAGAAAATAAATCCAAAGAAGGGTTCAAGGAATTTTTAATAGCCCTCACCC
>MFIE01000013.1 GCA_001778785.1 Candidatus Giovannonibacteria bacterium RIFCSPLOWO2_01_FULL_46_13 | reverse complement strand
TTTACAAAAGCCGGTTTTATTTTGGGGAATGATGGCTTCGTACGGTTCCATTGGGGCGATGCTTTCAAAAATCTTTTTTCCGCGGATTCCGTTTGTATTAACGATCCAAGAAGGAGACCGCGAGTGGGAGAAAAATAAATTTTGGTGGAGGAGGATTTTGTCTAAGGCGGATTTTGTGACGACGATAAGCTCTTTTCTATTGGTAGAAGTTAGGAAGGCGGGATACGCGGGCAAGGCAGAAATAATTCATAATGGCGTTGATTTAGAAAAGTATGGAACGCCGGGCAAGAGTAAAAGCGGCAAGACGATTGTCAGCATTTCGCGAAGGGTTTACAAAAACGGGCTTGATGTTTTGGAGCGCGCTTTCGATATCGTAAAAAAGAAATTCCCAGAAGCAGAATTGAAAATCATAAGCGATGCGAAGCACGAAGACGTGCCGAGATATTTAAGCGAGGCTGATATATTTGTGCGCCCGTCGCGCTCGGAGGGATTGGGAACGGCTTTTTTGGAGGCGATGGCCGCTGGGCTTCCTATTATAGCGACGCCCGTAGGCGGGATTCCCGACTTTTTAAAAGATAGGGAAACTGGGCTATTTACTAAAGTCGACGACCCGGAAGATTTGGCCGAGAAAATCGAGATGCTTTTTAATGATGAAAAATTACGCGAAAAATTAATTATAAACGGCAGGAAATTGGTCGAGGAGAAATACCAGTGGCCGAAAATCGTCCGCGATATGGAAAGAGTGTTCGATTCGCTTTTATGAAAATTTTAATTGCAACGGGAATTTATCCTCCGGATGTTGGCGGCCCCGCGACGTATAGCGCGCGCTTAGCCAAAGAATTTCCGGAGCGCGGACACGACGTTAAGGTGTTGAGTTTCGGGTCTTTTAGATTCCTCCCAAAATTCGCGCGGCATTTTTTCTATTTCATAAATGTTTTATGGATGGGCCACGACAGAGACGTTATATTTGCGCAGGATCCTGTGTCCGTCGGTTTCGTATCAGTTATCGCTTCAAAGATTTTGCGAAAGAAATTTGTGATAAGGATCGCTGGCGATTATGCCTGGGAGCAGGGCGTTATGCGTTTTGGTGTTAAGGAATTGCTCGACGGATTTCTGGATAAAGAATACGGATTTTTTGTCGAGCTTTTGAAAAAAATGGAGCGCTTTTCCGCGCGTCACGCCAACACCATTATCGTCCCGAGCAATTATCTCGCGGGAGTTTTGCAAAAATGGGGAATTGATAAAAGCAAAATTTTCCTCATATATAATACAGTTTCGTTTTTGGAGCGTATCCCGAAAAAGGAAGCCCGAAGAAAACTTGGTATAAGCCAGGATAAAAATATTTTATTTGCGCCGGGACGCGAAGTTCCCTGGAAAGGTTTTAAAATGTTGAAAGATCTCGATATTCAAAATGCGCGCTTGGTGGTTGGCACATTTCCGAGAGATGAATATACCCTCTGGCTTTCGGCTTGCGACATATTTTTGCTTAACACCGGTTACGAAGGTTTTTCGCACCAGATTTTGGAAGCGATGGCTTTCGGCAAGCCCATAATCACCACCGACGCCGGGGGAAATAAGGAAATCGTGAAAAACGGCGAAAACGCTTTGGCGGTAGAATATAACAACAAAGAAGCGTGGCGCGCCGCAATAACTAATCTTCTCGCAGACCCTAAATTACAAGAGATAATTTCCCAAGGAGCCAAGGAAACCGCGAAGAAATTTTTGGAAAAGGACATGGCGGGCGAGACGATTAAAGTTTTGGGGAGTGTTATATGAATCTAGACCTTTCTATAATCATTTTCTATTTATTAGGTATGCTGGGTACTACTTTTTGGCTTGGGAAGAAAATTTCTCTGATCGAATTTTTTGTAAATAATCGAAATACCTCGTCAATATTATTAATTTTTTCAATCGTTTCTACTGCTATTGGGGCTGGAGCCGTTGTCGGACTAGCTGGGGCTGCTTACAAGACAGGGATTTCTTATGGCATCTCCTTGCTCATTACTGCGATCAGTGGCTATCTAATTTTGGCTTGGCTTGCTCCGAAGATTAAAGAATACGCTGACAGCCGCGGGGCGTTTACTCTCGGTGATTATTTAAAGGAAAAATATTCCTTGCGCACGCAATATTTAGCCTCAGTCATCACCATTATTGTGTTTTTTATTTTTTCTGGTGCGCAATTTGTTGCATTGGCTTCTTTAATCCATGTCTTAATCGGTATAAATTTTATAGTTGCGCTTTTCGTTACGGCAGGGCTGACGATTTTATATACAGCTTTTGCAGGGATAAAGGGCGATATTTATACGGATTTCGTACAATTTAGTGTCATGATTTTGGCATTCGGGCTTGCCTTTTTGCCGTTTGGAATATTGAAAAACGGCATTCCTCGAAACTTACCAATGGAGCATTTTGATATTTTTAATTTTGCCGGGCCATTGTTCTTTTTTGGTAGTATTTTGCTCGGTGGGCTTTATGTAATTGCCAGTATGGATTTTTGGCAAAGAATTTATGCTGCCCGAAGCCCAAAGCAGATTCGGAAAGTTTTCTTATGGTCAGCGCTTATATCAATTCCCTTTTATTTACTGCCAATAGGATTGGGACTGATTGCATTTTCAAGATTTGGTCCCGGACTAGATCCTAACCTGGCGTTGTTTAAAATTATGAAAGAGACTTTACCGACCGGCATTTTGGGTTTAGGGTATGCTGGGTTGATCGCCGCCATAATGTCTTCAGTGGACAGTAGCATTTTAGTTTCGGCTTCCTCCGCGGTAAGGGATTTTTATCAACCTCTGATCAACCCAAGCGCGGGTATCAAGGAGACTCGCTACTTTGTTCTTATTTTTGGGCTGGCCTCCCTAGTAACTGCTTATTTTATACCAGACATAGTCAGTTTAGTCCTTCTCGCAATTTTTCTTTTAGTTGGAATGGTTTTGCCGGTTCTTGGAAGCATCTTTTTGGTGAAGCCAAACGAGCGCGCGGCTTTTTGGTCGATGTTATTAAGTACCGCCACTCTTTTAATTTTTCTCCCGATTTCTTTTGAAATTGCTTGGGTTCCTGCATTTTTAGTTAGTGTTGTAACTTTTATTGGCTGGTCTATTTTTGAGAATAAAAAACAGAGGATTATATGAAAGTTCTAATGTTTTCGTCGGATCCTCAAAATCCTCGGCTGCAAAAATACGCCGAGGTTTTGGATAAGCTTGCTATTATAGATTTGTCGCGCGCGCGCGGGAGATTTTCGCGTTTCTTGAAGGGATACAACGAGGCAAAAAAAATATTAAAAAAAGAAAAATTCGATTTAATTACTGCGCAGGAAATTGAGCATTCTTTTTTAGCCTGGAGATTATCGAAAAAATTCGGAGTGCCGTGGCAAATGCAAATTCATACTGATATTTTCAGCCCTTATTATAAGGGGGAGTCGTTTCTGAATAAAGTCCGCGTCGGGGCCGCGAGATTTTTAATCCCGCGGGCGAGTTGTCTGCGCGTTGTTTCCGAAAGGATCAAAAATTCACTAACTTGGCGGCTAAACCGCCAAGTTGCGGTGTTGCCGATTTTTTCCGAAGTTAAAAATCCGGGCGGTATGGACATAAAAGAAAAATATCCGGGATATGATTTTTATATTTTAATGGTCGGGCGCTTGGCGCGGGAAAAAAATTATGGGCTTGCCTTGGAAGTCATGCGTGAGGTCGTAAAAAATTTTAACGCTCTTTTGGTCATCGTCGGAGAAGGACCAGAGCGGGCAGAACTTAAATCACAAATTAACGTGAAGCTCGAAGGCTTTGTGGAAAACCCCTCGGGATATTATAGAAGCGCCGATATTTTCCTTTTAACCTCGAATTACGAGGGGTACGGTCTCGTTGTGATAGAGGCCCTCCAAAACGGTTTACCGGTTATAATGAGTGATGTGGGGGTTGCTGGCGAAATTGTCAAAAATGGGGAAAATGGAGTTATAGCCCCGGTTGGCGATAAAGCGAAGTTTTTAGAAGCGATCACGCGTGTTAAAAATGATAAGGAGTTTTTGGCCCGTCTCCGTGAAAACGCAAAAAATACCAAACTCCCCTACACTTCTTTCGAAGATTATCGGGAAAAATTAATTAATTCTTGGCGAACATGCGCGTAGTATATATCCTGCCTTCATACGACGAAAACACTGATACGCATCTTTATTATAATTACGAATTGATCCGGTACGCCGCGGTTAAGCTCGAAATTTTTGTCATTGTGGAAAAGGCGGTGGGCGTAGTGAATTTAAATGCATCCTTTAAAGTTTTAAAAAATAAAAAAGGGTTCCTGCGCTTTTGGGAGACGTATTCAATTTTGCGGAGGCTCAAGAAGGAAGGCTTTGACCGCACCTATGTCCATTATTCTTTTTACGGAGCGGTTGCCGCGTGGCTCGCCGGTGGAAAAGTTTATTATTGGAATAGGGGAATGCCTTGGCTTTTTACCCGCGGATTTTGGGAAGAAAGAATTTTCAGGTTTGTTTTAAAACACTCGACTTTAATCACGGGCCCTGAATCACTCGCGAAAGAATATGTAAATCGTTACGGCGTTAAGCGTTATATCGTCCTTTCGAATTGGGTGGATACGGACCGGCTTTACCCGCGGGAAGATAAAATCGCGACGAAACGCTGGTTTGCGCTCGACCCGGATTCGAAGGTTGTGCTTTTTGTCCATCATCTTTCGGAGCGCAAAGGCGCGGATTTGATTGCGAAAATCGCGGAAGGGTTTGTCGGGACGAAAGTTATATTTTTTGTGATCGGCGAAGGGCCATACAAGGCAATCTTGGAAGAGGAGGCGAAAACCTTGCCGATCCGGACGTTCGGGGCGGTTGCGAATAAAGATGTCGGCGTTTATTTCCAGGCGGCCGATGTTTTCATTATGCCTTCGCGCGAGGAGGGCTCGCCGCACGTGATTTTGGATACGCTCGCCGCGGGCACGCCTTTTGTCGCGGCGGATGTCGGGGGAACGCGCGACCTTGTCCCAGAAAATGCGAAAGAATTTTTGTGCCCGGTCGGGGATGTAAAGTGTTTCCAGGATAAAATAAACAAACTTTTATCCGACAAGGATTTGTACGAAAAAATCCGCTCGGATGGGCTGGAGCACGTGAAAAAATTCGACCGAGATACGGGCGTCCAAGAGTTTGTGAATTTATTTAAATGACCCCCCTCTACAAAAAAATACTTTTTACTATTTTGATATTGGGCTTTGCCGTACGGGTGGCGGGCGTAGGATATGGCCTGCCGCTGTGGCTTGTCGCGGATGAACCCCCGTTCGTTTTGGCAGCGCTTAAAATGATCGAGTTGAAGACGATAATTCCCGGCCTCCACGCCGAAGAATTTAAGTCGTTTTTGTACTATCCGCCGTATCTCTCGTATATTTTGATCCCAATTTTGGGCATAATTTTAGGATTTAAATATTTTTCCTTCGAGGGATCACTGGCAGATTTTACAAATTATCTCGGCGCGGACCTGTCGTATTTTTTCGTTGGCGCTAGGCTTTTAAGCGTTGCACTCGCGGTCCTTTCTATTTACCTCGTGTATAGGACCGCAAAAAATATATTTAAGGAAGAGTGGCCAGCCCTTTTATCTTCTTTTTTTATCGCGACGAGTTCTCTTCATATCATCCTTTCTATGACCTCACGGCAGTGGCTCGCGATTTCTTTGATTCATCTTTCCGTCATTTATTTTCTAACGGAACCGGCGCTCTCGTTCAAGAAAAGATATTTTTTGTCTGTTCTTGTAGCTGGGGTCGGGATGGGGATAAGCGTTATCTCGAGCCTTTCCGTGATTTTAATAATTTTATATTGCCTATTTTTCGAAGAGAAAAAAATATTTGAACTTCTACGCGAGAAATTTGTATATCTTCTTGCTTTTATGTTTATAGCCCTGGCCTTTTTGCCGTTAATCCTTTATCCCTCAAGCCTTGGATTTGGCCGCGATGTCACGGCTTCGGAATCAAAACTTGTTTTGCAATTTATATTGGCGCCTTTCGCTTTTCTCGCGCGGATTTTATTCGCCGAACCCTTCCTCGTTTTATCTTCGGCAGTGGGGCTGGTGTTCGCTTTCTTTTATCAGAGAAAAATATTTTGGCCATTTTTAATATTTATCCTCGCATATTCGTATATATTTAATTTTGCTTTCAGGTTTGAAGATAGGTTCCTGTCCCCGTTACTGCCATTGATTTGTATATTGGCAGGGTTCGGGCTTTGGAAATTTTTCAATTATCTTTATAGATTCGAGAAATTAATCGCGACTGCTATCATTGCTGTTTTTATAATTCTGCCAGCTATATTTTCTTTGCGCCTTGGATATTTGGCCTATGCTGGAGATTCACGCGAAAATATGAGGGCTTGGATCGAAGAGGGACTTCCGCCCGATGCGAAGATAATCGTAAGCGCGCGATTGCTCCGGGTTTCTTCGAACAAAGAAGCCCTCTTGGAACAGGAAAAAATAGACAAAAATTCCTTGCGGCAAGTTGAGCGTTCAGAGATTTATTTTGGTAAAAATCCCATCTATCCTTCTTTTCATGCGCTAAACTTAAATTCTATTGAGAACCCAGATTTTTTTGCTGATATTGAAAAGTATATCGCCGACAATTCTTACGAATATATGGTTCTCGCGGAGACAGATTATAGGAAAAATCCAGAGCTTCATGAAAGGTTTAAGAAAATTGCTGAAGAAGGGGAGTTTATCGTTTCTTTTGGGGAGGATTCTCCGGTTTCTATTTCCGAGTCTTTTCTTGGAGGGAGCCCATTTTTGCTTCTTGAAACAAAAGAGCTTGGTCCGAAGGTTTCATTATATAACCTGCCTGCCGCAGGCAGGGCTAGATAGATGAAAATCGCCGTTATAATTCCGACGTACAATGAGGCCGAGTCGATTGGTTCTCTTATTTATAGCCTCGAAAACGAGCTCGGAATGATTCCCAAGCATGATTTTCAAATTTTGGTAGTGGACGCGAATTCTCCGGACGGAACTGCGAAGGTCGTTGAGGACCTGAAGAATTCGTATAAAAACATTGAACTTTTGGCGGAACCAAGAAGAGGCCTTGGGATCGCGTATATTTCTGGGATGAACCACGCGATATTTAAGCTAAACGCGGATGCAATTCTGGAGTTTGATGGAGATTTCCAGCACGACCCGCAAGACATAAAACATTTAGTCGCAGAATTAGACAATGGGTACGATTATATTATCGGCTCGCGCTATGTTCCGGGCGGTGAGATTCCTCAAGAGTGGTCTTGGCATAAAAAGTTCTTGTCAAAATACGGAAGCCTGTTTATAAGAAAAGTTTTGAACCTGCCGACTAGGGATAATACTTCTGGATTCAAATTGTCGCGTGTAAAATTCGCGCAAAATCTTCCGCTCCATGAAGATAAAATTTTATCCCGCCTGCACGCGTACAAAATCCACCTGCTTTATGAAATGATCAAAATGGGGGCTAAGACAAAGGAAGTGCCGATAAAATTTTTGGAAAGAAGCGGGGGGAGTTCCAAGAGTACGGTGCTCGATATTTTTGAATCGTTAAAAGTTGTGTCCGTGTTAAAGTTTAGGAGTTTATTTAAATCATGAAAATTTATTATGTAGCCAACGCAAGGATGCCCTCGGAAAAGGCTCATGGGATTCAGCTTGCCAAAATGTGCGAGGCTTTTTTATTATCCGGCGCGGATTTGGAATTGGTCTTGCCGCGTCGAGGGCATGGCGGCTCGCTTAAAGAATTTTATGGCCTCAAGGTTGAAGTACCGGTTAAAAGGCTTCCGGTTTTGAATTTCGGATTTGTTTTAAGCTCTGTCTCGTTCATGTTTTCTTATCTTTTTTATCTACGAACAAAGAAGGACGCCATCGTCTATACAATCGATATGGATAATTTTTCTTTCGCTTTTATACGCCTTCTCGGTTTTAAATATTTTTCCGAAATTCACGACTCTAAAGAAAGAAATATGGTCTGGAGTTTTTTCTTCAAAAAGATCAGCGGAGTCGTCGCCATAAATAAAAACATCAAAAAGAATTTGGTAAAAAACTTTGGGCTTGGCGAAGACAAAATAATTGTGAAGCCGAACGGGATAGACCTCCAAATGTTTTCGAATAAGACTTCAAAAGAGGAAGCGCGAAAAAAACTTGGGCTAGCGCTTGATAAAAAAGTGGCCGTCTATGTTGGACGAGAGATTTCCTGGAAGGGAATGGAGATTTTAGACGAAGCGCAAGGGCTTCTTCGAGAGGAGAAAATTCAACGCGTAAGCGACAGGCCGTTTCAGGAGATTCCGCTTTGGCTCGCCGCCGCCGACCTGCTTTTGGTTCTCGGAACGAAGAAAAACGACTATTCTTATCTATATACCTCTCCCATGAAAATATTTGAATATATGGCCTCTGGGCGACCTATCTTGGCTTCCGATACGCCCGCCAACCGCGAAATTTTGTCCGAAGATGAAGCCTATTTCTACCAACCGGACAATGCCCAGGATTTGGCTAACAAGATAAAGCAAATAATGACAAATCCCCCAGATTTAGAGTTAAAAGTAGATAATGCTAGAAAGAAGGTTGAGGAATATACGTGGACAAAAAGAGCAGGAAAAATTTTGGAGATAATGAATAAATAATGGATTTTTGGGTGACTAAAATTTTTACGCCGAGCGGGTTTGTTCGGGAGAATATTCTTGCAGGGGCGGGCGCTCTTGATGTTGGCTGTGGGCCGAGGAAATTGCCCGGGGCGACCGGGATGGATATACGAAATGTCGCGGGCGTTGATATTGTGCACGACGCGAATAAATTTCCTTGGCCAGTGGAGCCAGATTCTTTTGATTTAGTTTTTTTCAACCAATCGCTCGAGCACGTAGAAAATGTCCCGAAGACTCTGGAAGAAGCATTCAGGATCCTTAGGCCGGGCGGCCGGATTGTTATCCAAGTCCCATATTTCCGATCCGTGGATGCTTTTGTGGACCCAAC
>MFIE01000012.1:2593-9381 GCA_001778785.1 Candidatus Giovannonibacteria bacterium RIFCSPLOWO2_01_FULL_46_13 | reverse complement strand
GCCCAACGCAGAATATAAGGCCAGCAATAAATGTCGTCTGAATAAAGGCGGCGGATACATTCCAGGATGTACCCTCAAAAATCTTCCATGAAAGCCCCGCGGCTACGACGCCGACGCCGACCCAAACAATAGTATCGGGCCATGAACCGTAGCTCAGCGATATTTTGAATGGAACGGGCCAAATCCCAAAGAATAGCGATGCGATAAACGCTAGCACCAGCGGATTTTTTAACATGGTTCCCCCCTTACTCTCAAACGTAGATTTGTCTATTTATACTATAAAATCTTATTTTATACAATACTCAAACCATCGGGGCGGGGCCTTGCTTTTCTGCCTCATCGTTCGCCTCTGGCGGACTTTGGGCCGGTTTGCCTCTCTTGCCGAACAAAAGTTCTTTTTCCTCTTCCTCGAGTTTTCTCTTGGTCTCTTCAAGCGGGATCGCGTATTTTTCGCGCGAAGAGTTTATTATTTTCTCGCGGAAACTTTCGTGCGGCGCGGGCATAACTTTTAGCGTCTCCGCGGAAAATGGATCATAAGTATTTCCATCGATCGTCATTTTTATATAAAACTCCTGCATGCCGAGGTTGATCATGTCCTTGGCCTTGAAAACCGGCGTCATTTCCGACTCAAGTTTTTTGGCGTCCTCTCCCCCAACGCGGAAGATTGCAATCGTCCCGGAATTTCCCAAAACCGTTGCCTGCACCGCGGGCATCAACTGATACAGGTATTGGTGCGCGACTACGAGGCATAACCCATATTTTCGCGCCTCGGAAAAAAGATTTTCAAAAGTATTTGTGACTAAATTATGGAACTCGTCCACATACATATAAAAATCCTTCCGGTCTTTTTCCGGAAGCGAAGCCCGGGCCATTCCCGCCTGTTTTATTTTTGTGATGAACATGGAACCGAAAAAACTCGAATTCTCTTCGCCAAGCCTTCCCTTGGAAAGGTTTATCAAAAGAATTTTCTTGTCGTTCATTATTTTCTCGAGGTCTATTTTGTTTTCTTTCTGCGCGAAAATGTTGCGCAAGAGCGGGTCGGACAAAAACTGCCCGAGTTTGTTTACAAGCGGGATAATCGCTTCCGTATCAAATTTCTCGGACCAATCCGCAAACTCCACCGCCCAAAAGCGTTTAACCATGTCGTCCGTGATGTAATCGACGACGCGCTGGCGGTATTCGCGGTCGGTCAGCATGGAAATCATCCCGCGCATGGTCGCGTACGGGTAATCTAAAAGGGCGAGCGATGTAAACCGGAAAACGTGTTCCAGCCTCGGCGTCCAGTTCGCCCCGAACTGTTTTTCCATAACTTCAATCAAGCCCTGCGTTAATTGGTGTTTCATCTCCGCGTGGATATTCGAAAGCGGGTTGAACGAAACGGGAAAAGCCGTATCCGAAGGGTCTATCACGACGACGTCCCCAATCCTTTCTTCCGGAACAAAATTCAAAATTTCTTCTATAACGTCTCCGTGCGGGTCGATCAAGCAAAGCCCGTAGCCGTACGCGATATCCTGCCTTATCAAAAGCTCGAGGAGTTTTGACTTCCCGACTCCGGATTTCCCGACGACATACATGTGCCGGCGCCGGTCCGTCCTTTTTATCCCAAAAATAAAACGCTTCTCCTCAAGGGCGGCGACATAATTGGTGCGCCCAAAAAAAGATACGGCCTGCGGATCAATCCTTTGGTAGACCGGCAGGTCGGGCGGGGGCGGGGCGTGCGTAATAATTTGTACTTTCGGAGGGTTGTCGGGCATATTAAATAACTTCTAATTCAGATAAAACTTGCTGGTACCGCCTTATGGAACGCTCCGCGTCGTCCTTATTAATTTTATATCCGGGCGTGTGCACGAGCCTGTTGCGGATCCCGTGCGCTTCGCGCAAGTCGTTTATCGAACGTAGCTCTTCTGGAGACACCGAGGCAATCCTTTCTCCCAAAGTTTCTCCGGGATATCCTAGTTTTTTAAAAACGTCGTCGACAAGGCTGTCCGCTTCGATCACGGCAAGCCGCATATCGGATTCTGTCCCCACATTAAATCTTTCGAGAATTTCTTCCCAACGGCTTTTGGCAATTTTTTTCTGCTGGATTTTGTTCGGGTCGTACACTATTTCGTATCCCGGGCGGATTTTTATCAATTGGTATATCACGAAAATTATCCCGAATATGAAAAGCAGGAGGAAAAATATAAACATCCCCCTAAAAAATCCCAAGAGCGCGTCAACAATCGCGAGCACCTCGCCGGACGATCCGCCGCCCCCGCCGGAGCCGTAAAAAAGATCCCGGATTCGTTCGACTACAAAACCGCCGCCGACTGGATCAAAAGTTTCCATGCTTATTTAAGTATACCAGGAACTTCTGGATTACCTTCTCGGAAAATCGGGAGGCCCGGCGGAGGGCCCATTTTCTTCGCTTCAATGCGCTCAACAATCGGCTGGGTTAAGACAGCTTCCGTCGGTAGATGCCAAAGTGTTGCTAATTCTTCGGTATTAAAAAGCGACATCCTTTGCGTAAATGTCGAAGTGAAAACGTGGAATTGCGAGACCCGACCCATGACCGTTCCCTGCGGCAAGGCGCGCCTCCTATAATAGTCCCAAAGCCTGGCTTTGCGGCCGGCCTCTACCCTCTTCGGGAAAACATACGGCGGGTCCCAAATTTGCGCGCGCGTCCAGCTTTTATAGTTCATGTCAATAAAATTTGAATTGGGAATCGCGAACTGCTGGAAATTAGTGCGGAGCGTCCGGTAAATGTGCGTGATGGAAAAAACTTCTTTCGGCGCCAAATATACGCAGCGAATCATGCAGTCGAAAGCATTCTTTGAAGCTTTGTGATCGAGCATTTTCATGATTTCCGTCTCGCCCGGAGTCCTCGCGCTAAACGTTTCGGTTTCTTCGTCAAAGGCTTTCGGGCCTTTTCCGGAAAATTTCAGCTTAAGGTCCTCCAGTTCTTTTTCCGCTAACTTCACGACGGCCATCGGGTCCGCGGCCGGACGCGCCACGATCTGTACCATTACAATTTCGTCCTGCTTTATTTTGGACAAGGTCTCGAGAATCGGGGCGATAGGGTCAAGGTTTTGCGTCTCCTCGTCAGATTCAAAAAATTCGTACGTGCGGATCGGGTAGGCATTATTCCTTCCTAAAAACATTTCCATCCCGAAAATGTCGTATCCGCTTTCATAAATTCCCGGGACCGTCCGCGGAAGGCGGTCGATGTAATCCTGAACTTCCAAAACTTCGCAGTCCGGATATTGGCCGTAGAAAAGAGATTTAACTATATTTGTATATCGCGCGGGGGTGCGTACGTAAAAATGTATGTCCCCGCTGTAACTTACCATTTCCAGAGAATACCAAAGCGTCGTCTCACCGTCCCAATACCATTCGCGAAGGTTGCCGGGCGAATTTCTCAACGCCCAGATGTTCATCAAAATATGCTCCATGGCCTTGGGGCTTTTCTTGGCTTCGCGAGGAAGTTTAATTTCTAAAATCGCCCAAGTGACGGCAGCTTTAAAAACTTGCTGGCGCCAAGCCATCCATAACGAAATAAAAAGCCAGCCGGCTAGGAAAGTTCCCCATACCCACCATAGGTTTAATAATACTTCCCTTAGTTGAGAGACGATTTCCATAGTTTCCCCAAACTTGGCCCCGCGAGAGCGGGAATTAATTTAAACTAGCGCTACGCTTCCGTCCTCCAAAGTCTTGAAACTTTTTTTGTCCTGAAGGTTTATGAGGATCGTCGCTGTTTTGACGTGCCGTTCCTTAAGAATTTTTTCTATCAATCTTTCTTTTGGAAGCGGGCCCGCAGAAGTCAGGATATTTTTCATGATATCCTTGAGCGTTCCTGGCTGATATCCCCATTCGTGAAGCGCGTAAAGACCGCGGCCGACCAATACAAAGCGGTCGTCCTTAATAAGTTCGTTGTGTACCGTCTGCAGATGCGCAGGTTCGGAAAGGTTTTTCTTGATAGCCTGGGTCACTTCCGAAAAATGCATCGGGCTTCCGTGCTGTTTCATGACAAGAAAAGCAAGGTCCCGAACGCCCCGCGGAGAGATGTGCGGAGAATCCGCCAAGCCCCATCCGCCAAGCGCGTTTTTAGCAATTAATTTCGAAACCGAAAGCCACGAAGCTGTCGCCTCCTCTCCAATCCCCTCAGGAAGTTTCGTTTCCGCGATCGAAGCGAGCTTAGCTTTGATTTCTTTTTCCTCGAGCGGTTCGGCTCCGGAAATTTCTTTGTGAAGCACTTTCAAAGTTTCGTGCGCGGCGGAAGCAAGCTTGTCGTCCGAGCTCCAGCGGTGTTTGAATTCATCATCCTCTTTGTGGCGCTTAAAATCTTCGGAGAGAGTCAAAAGAAAACGGATATGGTTTTTTTCTTCCGGCGACTTAGCCAGGGACGATAAAAATCCCTCTTCTTCGGCAACGCCTCCGCGCTTGTTTAATTCCCCTTTCAAGGCCTCAAAAACATCCTGTTTTTCTTTCATGAAATCGTGCGAGCGGAGCTTTTTCAAGCCGTGCGATTCGATCTGGCGGACCCGTTCGCGGGTAATACCGTAAGAAGCCCCGATGGCCTCGAGGGTTTTGCGATCCTTTGATTTCCCAATACCAAAACGGCGCTCTATGACATCCCGAACCCTTTTCGGAAGCGCGCCAAGAAATTCCTCGCTTGTTTTTACTGGGTTAAAACTGGCCATAATATATATAATAAAGATACCATAGGCTTAAATTAAAGTCAAATCCCCCTCTCTCCACTGCTTTCCCGAGGCCAAGCCATACCGAGACATGCCCATAAGTATGCCCAAGCCCAGCAAAAGCATGATGGAATGGGACCCGCCGTAGCTCAAAAATGGGAGGGAAATCCCCGTAACCGGCATTATTCCAAGGTTCATCCCCACATGGATTATAAACTGGGCCAAAATCATGAAGAAAAGCCCGACCCCAAAAAGCTTTTCAAAATTCGATTCGCCCTCGAGGGATGCTTTTAATATCCGCCAGAAAAGTACGCTATAAAATCCGAAAAGAAGTATCACTCCGACAAGTCCCCATTCCTCCGCGAAAGCCGCGAAAATAAAATCGGTTTCGTGCTCTGGCAAAAATTCCAGGCGCGATTGGATGCCGTAACCAACGCCCCTCCCAAAAATTCCTCCAGAGCCGACAGCGATCATGGATTGCAGAGCGTTGTATCCCGCGCCTCGCGGGTCCGCGGCAGGATTTACGAAAGTTAAGATTCTTGCTTTTTGGTACGGCTCGAGGACTTGGAACCAAGCGATGACAAAAAGCACGGAGACACCCACCAACACAAACAAAAGATGTTTTTTAGAAACCCCGGAAACTAAAATCATCCCGAGCCAGATTGCGCCAAAGATTATCGCGGAGCCTAAGTCCGGTTGGATAAAAATTAAAAGAAGGGGAATCGCGGTATAAAAGCCCGAGATAATTATGTGCTTTACGTGCGCAATTTCGATATGCCGGCGCGAAAAATATTTAGCCAAAATTAATATCAAAACGAGCTTCATAATCTCCGCGGGCTCGATCGAAAAAAGGCCGAGCGATATCCAAGCCCTTGCCCCGCGGACCGCGTTGACCAAAACGAGCAAGCTTACGAGTATAACCACCCCTACTATATATAAGACGAGCAAGAGCTTACCATTTCGCAGGATCCGCCAGTCGATGGAGGAAGCGACAAAGAATATTATGAAACCGACGACGAGCCAGATAAGCTGGCGGTTGAAAAAGTAGTCCGAACTTAGGAGCGGGTCGGCGGGGCTTCCGAAGCCTTTCATTGTTATGAGCCCCGCGAGAAATAGCGGAATCATTGCGGCAAGAAGCACTAAATCGACGTGCGGCTTCATGAAAATCTTCAACATGGGAGCATTATACCATAACTTGACAACAGCTCTACTGTTATATACAATAAGCTCAATTTGAACTTTAGGGAGGTGACATGGAGATAAACGAGAACCTGATAATCTCGACGGCGTCTACGATAGTGGCCATCTGGCTCTTCGTAAGCGCGTTGCGAATGGATCCCCGGACAAAAAAGGAGGAGGTGCCATGAAACGTTCGGAAAGGCGGCGCGTAGAGCGAGCCGCAAGAAAGGCAAAGCCCGTCCGGCCCGGATTCTTTAGGAAGCTCTTTAGCTTCCTTACCTTTTTCTCCGCCTAAATTAGATCGGAGCGAGAAGCAAAACACCGCTTCCACTCCGATCCCCACCAGAGTTTTTGAGAAATCGAAATTTCTGGCGAGAGAAAATTTTAAAATCTTCAACGTTCTTTAATTTTTCTGGAGGTGAATATGACAAGAATCTTAGTTGGGGTGACTGTATTTTTTCTTCTGGCCCTATCAGTCTTTTCGGCAGGAGGATTTTGGATGATAAATGAGGCGGTGGCAACCGGTTACGCCTCAATTTCCCTCAGCGGCCTGCTGGTTTTCCTTGAGGGGGAATAGCGATAGACCATTCTCTCTATGATATAGTGGGTCTAAATCATCAATCACGCATAATGGAGGATTTTATGGCTAGCCTAATAGACATACCCCCGGATGCTGATTTTGAAGATTTTGGGACCTTTACCTATTTAGAGCTGCATAGCTTGCATAACTCCCTAGAATCAAAAGGTCTACCCTGGGGAGAAGCTTGGGACGCAGTTATACTTTTACGGGCTCTCGATGGTGTATTTGACTGCACAAAGAGAGCCCTAAGATCATGGCACTAGCAAAAAGGGTCCAGAGAGATTTCTCTCTGGACCCTTTTATATTTTTAATCAGTTAAATTCGTCCGGAAATATACGTCTATTGAAGCCGGG
>MFIE01000012.1:2445-2587 GCA_001778785.1 Candidatus Giovannonibacteria bacterium RIFCSPLOWO2_01_FULL_46_13 | reverse complement strand
TCGAACGGATGCCGCCACGTAAAGAAAACATCGCGCGAGGATTCCCCCGCGATCGAATCCACTTTCGTCGCGCTAACCCCTATGATATTCCCCGCGGCGTCTTTCAACGCGACGGAGACATAAACATTTTGTATCGGGAAAA
>MFIE01000012.1:0-2413 GCA_001778785.1 Candidatus Giovannonibacteria bacterium RIFCSPLOWO2_01_FULL_46_13 | reverse complement strand
CCGTTACCCGAAGGGGCCAATTCAAAAATTTTCGAAGAAACTAAAATATTCGGGCGCTCCTCGTTAAAAACTTTCCAGGGGATTTCGTTAAACGTTATAGTCGCGCGGTTCGGCTTGCGTTCGCCCGTCGAAAGATCGCTTTCAAATATTAAAAATTTATCTCGGGGATTTAAAAAAGTTTCGCCCTGGCGCTCGGCCACCAAAATATTATTTTCAAAAAGGCGCATCGTATACGAAAGTGCGCGGGAGCCCACGGTTAAATTCTGGTTTTCAATCAAGGCCGCCGCTTCGTATTGCCCTGGAGAAATTTCAAACGGCCGCGCCCAAACCACGACCGGGACCCTTGGATTTCCGACGCACGCGTCGCACTCCCCGCCGCAATCGATCTTCTCTTCGCTTTGGTTCAACTTCCCGTCCGTGCAGGAAGGTGCAGGAAGCATGTAATAGATATACCCGCCGACAATTGCAAAAACAACAACCGCGAGAAATATAAAAATCTTTAACTGCCGCCCAAGCGTCCACGATATTGCCATGTACTTATCTTAATTTAAAATGCCGGATTCCCTTGTGAGGAACCCGGCATTGTGTATTTGGTCGGACCGTAGGGACTTGGCCCTCGTACCTCTGACTTAAAGCGATTATTGAATCTAGTCAGATGCCTGCTTAAATCGCAGCGGCCCGGTACTTGAATAATAATTGTTACTTTTTTTCCCTTTCGAGATACTCATGAACCCTCACGGCAAACGAAGAGAAGAAAGCATCTGCTTCGCCCAGAAGCTTCACGAGTTCCGCATCCACCTTCGCACCTGGCTTAGCGTTCTCCGCGATAATCGCCGTGACGGCCTCCAGAAGCAATTCCTGAAGTTTTCCGGCCGTCACCAGTTTTGCCTCTCTTGCTAATCCAACCCCGCGAATCCCTCCGATCTTTCTTGCCAATTCATCATCGCGTTCATTTGACGAAAATCCGCTCATGATTTTTCTCCTATCAAAGAATTTTATTAACTCACGATAGCAGAAAGAAAGACAAAAAGAAAGCGGCGCACTATCTTTTGAAAGTGCGCCGCAGAATCGCTACATGTTATGCGTCACGGTTCAGTATCCGAGCCGTAGGATATCGGCACTAAATCCAGCCACACATACCAGCTTATGCCATCCGGCAAGTGTCGTAGGACTTCTTCCGATATCCGCCTCCGAATCGCGTCATGATTTTCGAGGCGTTCTTGAAAGTTGTGCCCCCGGATGCGGATATTAAGATCCTTCACATGCCGGTCAAACGGGCTCGCTTCATCCACCTCGATCATAATTTCCTCGGGGTCGAGTTTTCCGCCCTTAGTCGATAGCACATCCGCGGCTATCGGCGGCAAGCTCTCAATGATGTTAAGAAGGATCTGGTCGTCAATTACAGCAGAATTGCGCCTGATTTCTACAAGCGGCATAAATGCCTCCTTTCAGTTTGTGAAAAACAACATTCCAAATCCTCAAAACTCTAGCATAAAACTTTCCCCGCCGGCAATGGGAAGAAAAAACGCCGGAGCCTCTAAACACGGGTTGCTACTGACCACTTCATGATGCCGGCTTTCTGCTCTTCTGTAAGCTCTAGTTCTCCGGACAAAAACTTCATTCCGCATCCGCCGCATATAGTACCGTCGTCAGCCCAGATTGTCTTTGGTAGGCCACAAATTACACACTCAAGAAGTTCCTGATGATCTTCTCCACCCTTGTTGCACTTGAATACCTTTCTACCATTTTCCAATGTTCTTGTGTGATGTAGATCGCCGCCACAGAAGCAGACGAAGTTACCATCTCTGCCATCATCTAATTGCATAAAGAACTCCTTTCTGGAATTTCCCTCACCCTACCAAATCCCGCCCCCTCCGGCAATGATCTACTTTCCTTTTTCGATTGCACTAAGCCATTCGTCAATTTCTTTACGGCGGGCTTTCCCTTTCAACAAAAAAACGCCTTCATCAGGCGTTTTTTAAATCAAGTTTTTAGTTCTGGCGATTGCCTACTTTCCCTTGTGAGTATCATCAGCAGTACAGCGTTTCACGACCGTGTTCGGAATGGGAACGGGTGGGGCCACTGCCTTGAATCACCAGAACCAAAAACTCGATAGAGTTTTTGGTTTACCAAAATATTTAAAGCACTTAAATCGGAGCGGATTTTTGACCAATTAGTACTCCTCGGCTTAACGCCTTACGACGCTTACACCTAGAGCCTATCAACGTGGTAATCTCCCACGGGTCTAAACGATTACTAATCTTGGGGCGTGCTTCGCGCTTAGATGCTTTCAGCGCTTATCACTCAGCGACATAGCTACCCAGCGTTGCTCCTGGCGGAACAGCTGGTAGACCAGAGGTCGCCTCCTCTCGGTCCTCTCGTACTAGAGAGAAGCCCCCTCAATAATCAACGG
>MFIE01000011.1:14936-15212 GCA_001778785.1 Candidatus Giovannonibacteria bacterium RIFCSPLOWO2_01_FULL_46_13 | reverse complement strand
CTTTTTTCGGATCCACGATTCCAGCCTTAATCAAATCTTCGTATCTTCCCGCGCCGGCATTATAACCGAAATTATTTTCCTGCGATTTCATCACCTCTTCAACAACAACCGCTCCGGAAACTCCGGCATTCTCGGCAATCTGCCATAAAGGTTTAATTATCGCTTGTCTCATAATTTCGATTCCAGTAACTTCGTCGCGCTCCGGTCCGCGGATGTCCCTCTTGGAAAGCATCTCATCCAAAACTTTTGCGGCGCGCGCAAGCGCAACTCCTCCTC
>MFIE01000011.1:14254-14914 GCA_001778785.1 Candidatus Giovannonibacteria bacterium RIFCSPLOWO2_01_FULL_46_13 | reverse complement strand
CAGCGCCCACGCGTATGACCGCAACTCCGCCGGATAATTTCGCGAGCCTCTCTTCCAATTTTTCGCGTTCGTAATCTGAATCAGTTTTTTCGATCAAAGCCTTGACCTGCTTGGCCCGTTTCTCGATATCTTCCTTGGAGCCGCGTCCGTCAACAATGGTCGTGTTCTCCTTTGCGGAAATAACTTTCCGGGCGTGCCCAAGCATGGAGAGCTCCGCCTTGTCCAATTTTAATCCGGCTTTTTCTGAAATCACTTTTCCGCCGGTAACAACCGCGATATCCTCCAACATTTCTTCCCTGCGGTCTCCGTATCCCGGGGCCTTAACCGCAAGGGCATGGAAAGTTCCGCGGATCTTGTTTACAACCAAAGTCGTAAGCGCGTCCCCCTCCAAATCTTCGGAAATTATGACCAATTCTTTTTTGCCTTTCTGCGCAATTTTTTCCAAGATCGGGAGAATCTCCTGGATGGATGTAATTTTCTTGTCCGTTATCAAAATATCTACGTCCTCGTACACCGCCTCCATCCTTTCCGGGTTCGTAATCATGTAAGGCGAGATGTATCCGCGGTCGAACTGCAATCCCTCGACAACTTCGTACGAAATCCCGAAAGTCTGGGACTCTTCAACCGTAACAACGCCGTCCTTCCCAACTTTATGTATCA
>MFIE01000011.1:11219-14203 GCA_001778785.1 Candidatus Giovannonibacteria bacterium RIFCSPLOWO2_01_FULL_46_13 | reverse complement strand
CCTGCGCAATGTCTTCTTTTTTCTCGCCGACCGGAATCGCGAGCTTGGCCAAATACTCAACGATGGCCGCCGTAGCTTTTTCTATTCCGCGCTTCAAACCCATCGGGTTTGCGCCGGCCGCAATATTTTTCAAGCCTTCGGTAACGATGGCCTGCGCCAAAAGCGAAGCCGTGGTCGTTCCGTCGCCCGCAACGTCGTTAGTTTTTGAAGCAACTTCTTTTACGATCTCCGCGCCAAGATTTTCTATCCTATCCGGAAGTTCGATTTCTTTCGCGATAGTCACGCCGTCGTTGGTGATGGTCGGGGAGCCGTAACTTTTTTCAAGCACAACGTTCCTTCCCTTCGGCCCCAAAGTAACTTTCACTGCGTTCGCAACCGCATCAACGCCTCTCTTCAACGCATCCCTTGCTTCAGTATTAAATACAATTTTTTTTGCCATATTATTCTTCGATAATTGCTAAAATGTCTTCCTCTTTAATTATCACGCACTTCTTGTCTCCGATTTTTATTTCTTCCGCGCCGTACGGCCTGGAATATAAAACCTTGCTCCCCTTGTTGACCAAAAGCGGAACTATATCGCCGTCCTCGTTCCTCGCCCCTCCGCCAATTTCCAATATAATCCCCCGCTCCAAGCGGTCTTTTTCGGCGGTATCCGGAATGACTATTCCCGAGGCAGTCTTCTCCTGCTCGGCTTTATCCAATGGTTCAATTAAAACACGGTCACCTAATGGTTGTATTTTCATATTTAGCAGTCTATTTGATTAAGTGCTAAGAAGTCAATACCGGGCTCTACTATTTCTTCCTCACATCATCCCAAGTAAGGCCCTGTCCCCTAAGCAATTCTTCGTTATATTCGTAGTCCGCCTTCAAAAGCTTGGCCGCTTCAGGCAAACCGTTTTTTTCAAGCGCGGCCGTCAAGGATAAAATGTCTTTCGGCAGGCAGTGCCCCCCGAATCCGCGATATCCGCCGTGAGCGACATCTATATGAGAGTCTCCAATCCGGAAATCCGCCCCCATGGCCAGGCGCACATTTTCATAATCAGCCCCCAATTTTTGGGCGAGCGAAGCCATAACATTCGCAAAGTTTACCTTTCTCGCATAGTGCACATTCGAAGCATATTTAATCATCTCCGCTTCAGTTGCCCGAATTTGTATCCACCTGTTCGTATTAATCCCCCACGGCGACATAAATGGCGCTTTCGGCAAAAGGTTCAAAACAGGATAAGCCGCGTCCTTGCTTTCGTCGGTAAAGCCGACAATCTGCCTATCAGGTTTTATAAAATCCTCCCAGGCCCTTTTGGCAGTCAAAAATTCCGGATTGAACAAAACTTTGTGGTTCGGATATTTTTTCTGAAAATTTTCCGTCGTCCCAGGCGTAACCGTAGATTTTATTACAACGATTTTATTGCCCTCCAATTTTTGGAAAGCGGAATCGAGCGCGGACAAATCTGCGGCGCCTTCTTTTCCCGGAGGGGTCGGCACGGAAATAAAAACAATGTCCGCCCGGTTTATGTCGTCGTTAAAATTTTTTGCCGGGTCCGTATCGAACAAAAAAAGCGACTCCCCTCTTTTGAGTCCCCTCAACTCCTCAAAATATCTAGCAACGGGCGTGCCAACCATCCCAATCCCGATGACTGCGATTTTTTGCGTACTCATGTTTTTAGCTTTTAGTAAATATTATAACCTCTAATCTTTAAGCAAGTTTCAACTATTTCTTCAGCCACTTGCCGGTTATCGATTCCTTATTTTTGGAAATTTCTTCTGGGGTTCCTGTCGCGACGATGCGCCCGCCTTTCGATCCGCCTTCCGGGCCAAGGTCGATTATATGGTCGGCGTTTTTTAAAACGTCTATGTTGTGTTCAATGACGAGGACCGTATTTCCTTTCTCAACAAGCGCGCGCAAGACAACCAAAAGTTTTCTTATGTCTTCGAAGTGGAGGCCGGTCGTAGGCTCGTCCAAAATATAAAGCGTCTTGCCGGTAGCTTTTTTGGCGAGCTCTGTGGCGAGCTTTACGCGCTGTGCTTCCCCGCCGGAGAGCGTTGTCGCCGCTTGGCCGAGTTTCATATATCCAAGCCCGACTTCGTTTAGCGTCACCAAGCGGTCGCGGATCTGCGGAATATTTTTGAAAAATTTAACCGAGTCTTCGATCGACAAATCCAAAACCTGCGAAATATTCATTCCGTTGTATTGTATCGCGAGCGATTCCTTGTTGTACCGGGTTCCTTTGCATTCCTCGCACTCGACATAAATATCCGGCAAGAAATACATTTCGATTTTTTTAACCCCCTGCCCCTCGCAAATTTCGCACCGCCCGCCTTTTACATTAAAAGAAAACCTTCCGGATTTATATCCGCGTGACCGGGCTTCGCGAGTTTTTGAAAAAAGTTCTCGGATGACGGAAAACGTCCCTGTGTATGTCGCCGGGTTCGAGCGCGGGGTTCTTCCTATCGGAGACTGGTCCACGACAACTACTTTATCCAAGTGCTCGAGTCCCTCAATTTCTTCGTGCTTGCCGGGATTATCCTTGGAACCGTAGAAATGTTTCAAAAGGGCCTTCGCCAAAATATCGTTTACGAGCGTGGATTTTCCCGAACCGGAGACGCCAGAAACTAAAACTAATTTGCCCAAAGGAATTTGGACGTTAACTTTTTTCAAGTTATTTTCTTCCGCGCCTTTTATCGTCAGGTATTTTTCATCTTTGTTTTTCGAATCAGCTTTTTTGAGAAGAAGAGATTTGCGCCCGGAAAGATAATCCGCGGTCGGGGTCTTGGAACGGAGCAATTCATTATATTTCCCTTCGAAAATAATTCTCCCTCCGTTTTTTCCAGCACCCGGGCCTAAATCCAAAATCCAGTCCGCCTCGCGCATGGTTTCCTGGTCGTGCTCGACAACTAAAATAGTATTGCCGTAATCGCGGAGTTTTTTTAGCGTTACAATCAAGCGTTCGTGGTCCCTGGCGTGAAGCCCGATGGACGGCTCGTCC
>MFIE01000011.1:256-11183 GCA_001778785.1 Candidatus Giovannonibacteria bacterium RIFCSPLOWO2_01_FULL_46_13 | reverse complement strand
CCGATCTGCGTTGCAAGCCGCACCCGCTGCGCCTCCCCTCCCGCAAGCGTTACCGAAGAGCGGTCGAGCGTTAAATATTCGAGCCCAACGTCTATCAAAAACTGCAAGCGAAGCCCAACTTCTTTCAAAATCGGACCGGCGATATTCGAAGCATCTTTTCTCTTTGAAAAATCCTTGGTAACTTTTTTTACGAAAATCAACGCGTCCTCCGCAGACATGTTGGAAAAATCAGAAATATTTTTTTCGCCGACCAAAACCGCGAGCACTTCCGGCTTCAAGCGCTTGCCTTTGCAAGATGGGCAGGGCTCGAAAGTCATGTACCGCTCAATCTCGACGCGCGTCCACTCCGAATCCGTTTCCTTCCAGCGCCTTTTTAAATTGGAGATAACCCCTTCATAATTTCCGTCCGGATCGCCGAAAAGAATTATATCCAAGACTTTTTTTGGGAGAGTTTTTACCGGGACCGACAAAGAAAATTTATATTTCTCGGCCAAGTCCGAAAGCATATACCAATACCAAGACTGCCTCCCGACGCGATGCGAGGCGCGAGCCCAAGGGAAAATCGCCCCTTCTTCAATGGTTAAATTTTTATTCGGGATTACTAAATCCGGATCGACTTCGAGGGTATGGCCCAAGCCCGTGCAAAGTTCGCAGGCGCCGTACGGGGAGTTGAAAGAAAAAAGGCGCGGCTCGATCGGCGGCAGGGAAATCTCGCAGACGGGGCACGCGAAGTGTTCGGAGAATAAATGGTCGGAGGAATCTTTTTCGGATTTCTGCATGGATACAATCGCAATGCCCTCGCCCTTGCGCAAGGCTGTTTCAAGCGAATCGACAAGCCGCGAGCGCTCCGTATCCTTGTCCAAAATCAAACGGTCAACCACAACTTCGAGCGAATGCTTTCTTTTTGGGTCAATTTTTTCTTCAAGCGCTTCATCCAAACTCATCACCACGCCGTCCAGACGCACCCGCAAAAATCCTTCCCGGGCCAAAATCTGGAGCTCGCGCTTATGCTCCCCTTTTCGTTCGCGGATCAACGGGCCCAAAATTAAAATCAAGGAGCCTTTTGGAAAACTTAAAACTTTTTTTACCATCTGGTCGATGGACTGCCGCTCAACTTTCCTTCCGCATTGCGGGCAGTGCGGCTCGCCCAAACGCGCGTATAAAATGCGGAGGTAATCGTAAATCTCCGTAATCGTGCCGACGGTCGAGCGAGGATTTTTAGAAACAGATCTCTGGTCGATGGCGATTGCCGGAGAAAGGCCGGAAATTTCGTCCATGTCCGGCTTTTCGGCGATACCTAAAAATTGGCGTGCGTAAGAAGAAAGAGACTCGACGAACCTGCGTTCGGCCTCGGCATATATAGTATCGAAAGCGAGCGAGGATTTTCCTGATCCCGAAAGCCCGGTTATGACCACGAGCTTATTTTTGGGAATGGAAACATTGATGCTCTTTAGGTTGTGAGCACGCGCCCCTTTTATCGTTATTAAATCTTTTCGCTCCTTTGGACTAGCCATAAAGGTCTTTATTATATTGCGTAAGTCAAGATTAATCAAGCAACGCAATAACTGCTACTATGTATATAGAAAGGAGTCGAAAATGCTCAAATATATATCGCTACTTTTGTTCGCTGGATGCGCTGTAGTTCCGGCCCAAAGATATACTTCTGGTACTACCCCATGCGTGGATGACAAACGAGTTTGGACGTCACACATAAGACATCCCTTAACCGGCGAGCAAAAAAGGCTCGCACGCGTTGAGATAAATGGGTGCGGTGCGAAAAAAAATAACGTACTGATGCAGAGCACGATACGCGAGGAAACCCTTCCGCCCTAAAAGCACCCAGAGTGAAACTCTGGGTGCGGTTTTTATGATATATTCTACGTATGCTGACGCGTGATGATTTCAAAAAAGCGCCTTCCATACCGGGGATTTATTTCTTCCTAAACAAGGACGGAAAAATATTGTACGTAGGAAAAGCAATCAATTTGAAATTGCGGCTTTTGAGTTACGCCGACCCAAAGATGCTCGGCTGGGATAAAAAGAAAATGCTCCAAGACGCCATAAGCGTTAAATGGAAAGAGCTCGAATCGGAAGTCGAAGCTTTGATTGAAGAAGCCATCGCCATCAAAGAGCACCGCCCGAAATATAACATCGTCTTCCGGGACGACAAGCAATATTTCCTGGTCGGGTTTTCCAAAGAAAAATTTCCGAAAATAATTTTAACCCACCAGAAAAAACCTGGCTTCGATTATATCGGCCCTTTCACCGACGGCTGGGCCTTGAAAAGCGTTTTAAGGAACCTTCAGCGCCCCTTCCCTTTTTGCACCTGCAAAGAAAAACATAAGCGACCATGCGTGCGCTCGGAGATCGGGCGCTGCTTGGGAGTCTGTTGCATTAAGCCAAATCCGCCAGCTGGCGGAAAAGAAAAATTCTTCCCCGATTTCAAAGAACGCGAAATAAAATACAAGAAAAATATCCGCGCCATCCAAAACATTTTGAAGGGCCGGAAACGGGACGTAATAAAATCCCTTGAAAAAGAGATGAACAGGTTTTCCAAAGAACAGAAATTCGAGGAGGCTAAAAAAGTCCGCGACCAACTATACGCGCTCGAAAACGTATTCCGGCACGCGCCCATAATAAAACGGGAATTAAATCCGGAGCGGGCCAAGGCTTTACTTTTAGCCAAGGATTTATTGGCCCTGGCGGACATTCCGCGGAGGATCGAGGGATACGACATTTCAAACATCCAAGGGACGAATGCCGTCGGCTCCATGGTGGTTTTCGAAAATGGCGAGCCGAAAAAATCCGATTACAGGATGTTTAAAATCCGCCACACCAAAACTCCGGACGATTACGCCATGCACCAAGAAGTTTTGATGCGCCGCCTAAAACACGATGAATGGCCGCTTCCGGATTTATTTTTAATCGATGGCGGCCTCGGCCAACTAAACGCCGCCAAAAAAGTTTTGGAATTATACCAATTAAAAATTCCAATCGCGTCCCTAGCCAAAAGAGAAGAAGAGCTGTGGGTTTCAGACAAGGTTAAATATCCGCTCAAAAACCTTTCCCCAATTTTACTCCACCTTTTCCAGCACATCCGCAACGAATCGCACCGCTTCGCCATAAATTTCCACAGAAACCGCCGCTCGAAGATGCTCTTGACTAAATCGTAACAAATTTGTTATACTTTTAGAAATTCTAAATCGGAGGTGCTAAAATGGCCAAGTCGAAAATCGTTATCGAAAAGCCCCCCAATCCTCAGTTCAGGAACTACCATACCTCAGCCCAGATTTGCGAAACAGTCATCGCACATTTCCAACGACCTCTCGACACTCGTTATCTCCGTAAAGAAAAAATTGGCGAGAGGGGGCAGGAATTAGTTAAGGAAGTTCTTTCCTCAAAGGGAGTCGACCAAATTTACATTAAGCCCTACGAGCTCTCAGTAGAAATTGGTTTGGCATTTGACTGGGAGGACATCGAAAACGATGTTATTTCTGCCTTGAAGAAGTTTTACGGCGTGGATCAGCCTGAAATTATCGGACAAAATCCATTAAAACCGGATCTCAGCGGCCTTAAAGAATAGATGTTCTTTGTTTACAACTTGAGGGCGAATTATTTCGCCCCTCTCCCGAATTCATTATTTAAAAATAGTGGCTTCAGAAGAGGAATTGACCTCATTTTCGAGATAAGATAAACTTAAACCAATGTCATTTCTCGTTTCGGCTTTACCTTATATACAAGTAGGCGTAGCCGTTCTATTGATCATCACAATCCTATTACAGCAAAGAGGCTCGGGGCTTTCTGCTTCTTTCGGCGGCGAAGGAAATATATATTCCACTAAGCGCGGCCTCGAGAAAATATTATTTAGATCGACTTTAGTTTTAGGCGCCTTATTTCTGGCGCTAGCTCTCCTAACCTTAATACTTCGCTAATTTAAACGTGCCTCCGGAAGATCTCCCAAGAAAGAGATGGGCCCTCCCATCTCTTAACAAGACCAGGTTTGTTCTGCGCTCGATGAGCCGCAGGGAACGGGCCATTACTTCCGTATTAGTTTTAGCCGCGGCCGTCGGCCTTTTCGGGACTGTATATAAAGTAAACCAGCGCTTCTCGGTCGTAGTGCCGGACGAAGGCGGAAGGATCACCGAAGGCGTTATCGGCTCGCCCCATTTCGTAAATCCAATTTTGGCCATAGCGGACGCGGACCGCGATATCGTGAATTTAATTTACGCCGGGCTCATGAAGCCGGACGGCAAAGGCGGGCTTGTCCCGGAACTTGCCGAGCGGTATGAAATTTCGGAAGATGGCCTTTCATACACTTTTTTCCTAAGGGACGCAAAATTCCATGACGGAGAAAAATTAACCGCGGACGACATAATTTTCACCATCGAAAGCGCAAAAAGCCCGGTCATAAAAAGCCCGATGCGCGCGGGCTGGGAAGGAGTCGAGATGGAAAAAATCGACGAGAAAACCATCCGCTTCTGGCTAAAGCGCCCGTACGCCCCATTTTTAGAAAATACGACGATCGGCATCCTGCCGCGGCACCTTTGGAAAGACGTGCCCCAGGAGCAGATAAGCCTTTCGGAGCTTAATTTAAACCCTGTCGGCGCGGGGCCGTATAAAATAGCAAACACGAATACCTCAAAAGGTGGAACCATAACGAGCTATAGCCTGCGTTCTTTTCCAAATTACGTCATGGGCGAACCATTCATTAGAAAAATTACTTTAATGTTTTACCCTTCCGAAGTTGAACTCTTAAACGCATACGAAAGCGGCGATGTAGATTCCGCTTCTGCAATCTCCCCGCAAAACATTGCAAAAATTCGCAGGCAGGACGGCGAGATAAAAAGTTTGAACCTCCCGAGAGTCTTCGGTGTATTTTTTAACCAAAACGAAAAAACAATTTTCTTGGAAAAACCGGTGCGGCAAGCTTTGGACATGGCCGTGGATAAAGACCAGATCGTCAGGGAAGTTCTCGGCGGATACGCCCGGACTATTTCCTCCCCCATCCCGTTGGGAAGTTTCGGCGCGATCGAAACCGCGAGCTCCACGTACAATTTAGACCAGGCCAAAGCCCTCCTTGAAAAAAACGGCTGGACATTCAATGCGGACAAAGGAGTTTACGAAAAAGTCGAAAAAGGGACAGTAACCGGGGAATTAAGTTTTTCCATCTCGACTTCGAACGCCCCGGACCTCGTGCGCGCCGCCGATATAATAAAATCTAACTGGGAAAAACTTGGGGCGAAAGTTGAAGTAAAAGTTTTTGAAATATCCGACTTGAACCAAAACGTTATCCGCACGAGAAAATACGACGCGCTTTTGTTCGGCGAAGTTGTCGGCCGGGAGCCCGACCCATTCGCATTTTGGCACTCTTCACAAAGAAACGACCCGGGACTAAACATCGCCCTTTACACTTCCGCAACGGTAGACAAGCTCCTTGAAGAGGCCCGCGGACTTACCTCCAGGGCAGAGCGCGAAGAAAAATATCATAAGTTCCAAGAACAGGTAGCCGCGGACACGCCAAGCGTTTTCCTATACTCCCCAGCCTTCGTATATATAGTGCCAGAAAACTTAAAGGGGTTTGATACGGAAAACATCGCGACCCCGGCCGAGCGGTTCACCGATATTTTTAAATGGTATTTTGATACAAAATATGTCTGGAAAATTTTCCAAAAGGACAATTAAAGAGTTATCCCCGGTCCTCTTTGAGTTGGGCCCCGTGGACAGAGTTGTCTACGAAGTTGAGCGCGATATTGACAACATAGACGGCGTCAGATATGATGAAACAACTATATTCCCAGGCTTAATCGGCCGGGAACTCCCTAAGACGTTCGGGCATTATCACCCCAAAAATCCAAGCGGAGTTTATTATCCAGAAATCTATACCGTTTTGGATGGGCGAGCTTGGTACCTGATCCAGCGCCCGAGCGAAGATAATCCCCGCGTCATCGAAGAAATTTATTTAGTTGAAACCGCGAAAGGACAGAAAGCCATAATGCCTCCGGGATTTGGACACGTTTCGATGAATCCCGAGGACAGGAATTTAAAAATGGCGAATTGGATTGGGCCCTTTGAATACGATTACCAAACATACGAAGACATGCGCGGGAGCGCGTACTACATATTACAATCCCCAAACGGCGAGGTGCGGTTTGAAAAAAATCCGCAGTACGAAAAAGTTCCGGACTTGATACGGTTAGAGCCTAAAGAAATCCCAGAACTTGGGATTACATGGGACGCTTCCCTTCTCGACATGAAAGATAATCCCAAAAACTTAGAATTTTTGATTAAACCTGAAAAATATTTAAATTTACTAACTATAGAAAACTGTTTCCAGAAAATAATTTAAGGGCGAGTGGCGAAACTGGCAGACGCGCACGCTTCAGGAGCGTGTGGGGCAACCCATGGAGGTTCAAATCCTCTCTCGCCCACTATTACAAATAAAAAATATATGATACCAAACAAACAAGCTGAAAGGAGACCGGGAGGAAATCGAGGCGGTGGACACGGCCGGCACGGGCCGCGCCGCGGACAGGCCAGGCACTTTAACGATACATCCGGAGCGCATCCGGTTGAATTGCAAAAGCCGGAACCGGGAAGCGAATTAAAATTTAAATTCTTACCCTTGGGAGGTTGCGGCGAAGTTACCCGCTCCTGCTACGTGTACGAATACAAAGACGACATCGTGATCGTGGACATGGGCCTGCAATTCCCCGAGGAAGACATGCCCGGGATCGATTACATCATCCCGAACATAGATTACCTCCGCCCAAAGCGTAAAAATATTCGCGGAGTTATCGTAACCCACGGCCACTACGACCACATGGGAGGAATCCCCCACTTAGTCGAGCCTTTGGGTTCGCCGGTTTTCTACACGACCGCCTTGACGCGCGGGATGATTTTGAAAAGGCAGGAAGATTTCAAAAACCTTCCACCTCCAAAAATCGAGACGATCGACGAAAATTCCAAGTTAAAACTTGGGCAGTTCGAAGTGGAATTCGTGCACGTAAACCACAACATCCCGGATTCCGTGGGGGTTGTCTTAAGGTCCCCAGTTGGAACGGTTTTCCATACCGGAGACTGGAAATTCGACCACACCCCAGTAAATGAAAAACCTGCCGATATGAACCGCTTGAAAGAAATCGGCGCCGGGGGGGTTATGTTAATGGTCTCCGATTCGACCGGTTCCAAGGAATCCGGAAGGACAATTTCCGAATCAGAGATACAGAAAAACCTCGAAGAAATTTTTATTCAGACCAAAGGCCGCCTTATCGCGGCGACTTTCTCTTCCCTCTTAACGCGCGTCCAGCAATTAATTTGGCTTGCCGAAAAATATGGCAGGAAAATCGTCATCGAAGGAACTTCAATGAAAAACAATACGGCCGTAGCGCAGGAACTCGGATATTTGAAAGTCCAGAAAGGGACTTTCATACAAAAAGAGGAAATCGGAAATTATCCCGACGATAAAATCATGATCATCTGCACGGGCGCCCAGGGCGAGGACCACGCCGCATTGATGCGTATCGCTTCGGGCGAGCATAAATATATACAATTAAAGCCAGAGGACTCCATAATATTTTCTTCTTCGATCGTTCCCGGTAACGAAGCTTCTGTCCAAAGATTGAAAGATATACTTTACAGGAAAGCTGAGCGCGGAAGAATTTACCACTCCGAAACCATGGACATCCACGCTTCCGGGCACGCCAAGGGCGAGGACTTGAAAGAAATGATCCAGATAATTAACCCGAAATATTTTATCCCGATGCACGGAAATTATTTCATGTTAAAACTGCACACCGACATCGCTCGCGCGGCGGGCGTAAAACCGGAAGGTGTTTTGATCGTCGAGGACGGGGAAATCGCCTTGATGGATAAAACCTCCATAAAGAAATCTACACAAAAAGCTCCAGCAAATCTCGTCATGGTAGACGGCTTGGGCGTGGGCGACGTCAAAGAAGTCGTTTTGCGCGACCGGCAGATGCTCGCTGAAGACGGGATCTTCGTCATAATCGCGGTTGTCGATTCCGGATCTGGAAAAGTAAAAGGCTCCCCCGATATCATCTCGCGCGGGTTCGTATATTTGCGCGAATCTAGAGACCTCCTCTCGCAAGCGCGGCATATGATCCGAAAAGTTATCGAGGAATCAACCGCCGAGATGCACCCCATCAACTGGACGTTCTTGAAAGACGAGCTCCGCGAAGAGCTGGGCAAATTCCTCTTCCGCAAAACCGAAAGAAGGCCAATGGTCCTGCCGGTTATCATAGAGGTCTAACTAAAAAGAACCTAACTCTTGTGAAGCTAGGTTCTTTGGACCTTTTAGTTACTCTTACTTGTCCTTGCAAAGTAAGCGGATAGTCTGGCTAACCGCCATCGCAAAATCCCGGTCGTTCCGGAAGCGAGCAAGGTGAGTGCGATGAATTCCGTAACGCTCAAAGGACTTCCAAGTTGATACAATCTCCGATAGCGACATGTTCATGATGTCATTTTCGATATTGGCAGCTTCAAAGATTTTTTCAAGTGGTATCTCGAGAACTCGCGCAAGAGAAAGAAGATTATTACGACCAAGGCTCTTTTTCTTTCTCAATACTTTGGATAGGTGCGACCTGTGTATCCCCGTTTCATCACAGGCTTCTGCTTGGGTTTTTCCAGTTTTTCTTAACCCCTCGGCTATTAGTCGAGAGATAAGATCTGCATCTACGGAATCCTTAAGTCCAAAACGTTTCCTTGGCATTTCATCCTCCCATTTATTTTGCAATCACCAAGATTCAAACTTTTGATAAGATTAACTTGTTCGAGCTTAAAATGTCAAGCAAAGCTACCTAAAGTTTAAAGTTCTTTTTTAAAAGATCATCCGGGCTAATTTCTGTCTCAAGATAATATACGAACTCTGCAACATCAAAAAAGTTAATGATAAAATTTATTTCATCCCTGCAAGGGTAGGGATATACAAAAACACTTTTTTGGAATTCCAAAAAGCCAATCTCTTTTAGTTTTCTCCTTAACGCATCTCTGGTTTTCTTCTTGGATTCCTGAATGTCAAACAAAACCATTCGCCATTTTCTGTCCCATCTTTTCTGTCGGCTTAGCTTTATATCTTTTAATTTATATCTTAGCCAACGAGCTTTCCCCCTATCCGAGAGATCTATCTTTTTATTGTCCCCGTGAACATACCCCAACACCTTAAATTTTCTTAGTAAACTTAGGAGCTCTTTCTGATCTATAGTCTGCCAAATATAATCGGCATCTCTGATAAGTTCCAGTCTTTGCTGCTTATCTTTAGTGAAGCCCAATAGCGCGCCAGTTGCCAAAAGCCCCAAAACCTTTCCGGTAAGGTTGCTGTATTTAGGCATGAACGTATTATACGCGATAGCGTTAAATAAAAACATAGCTTTATAATTTATCTCCAAGATAGTAAAATAGCTCTATGGCAAAAGAAGTTGCGGTTTCAGGGGTCCAGCCTTCGGGGGACCTTCACATCGGGAATTACCTCGGGGCTATAAAGCGATTCGTCGAACTCCAAAATAAGTACAAGACTTATTTTTTCATCGCCGACCTACACGCGCTCACGGAAAACCCGGAGCCGGAAGATCTCCGTAACCAGACGATAAATCTCGCGGCGATGTACTTGGCCTGCGGGCTTGATCCAAAAAAAACGACACTTTTTATCCAGTCGCATGTTTCCGCGCACGCGGAGTTGGGCTGGATTTTAAACACCATCACTCCCCTGGGCGAACTCCAGCGCATGACGCAATTTAAAGATAAATCAGAAAAGCACGGGGTTCTTGCCGGACTTTTAAACTACCCGACGTTGATGGCGGCGGACATCCTTCTATACAACCCGGACGCCGTTCCGGTCGGCGAAGACCAGGTCCAGCATATCGAGCTAACCCGCACGCTTGCGAGGAAATTTAATTCTAAATACGGCGATACTTTCAAAGAACCGAAAGCCCTCCTGCAAAAAGAAGCCTCCCGCGTAATGGGCTTGGACGATCCGGAAAAGAAAATGTCCAAATCGGCGGGAGAAAATAACTATATCTCCTTGATAGACGAGCCGGACGTGATCCGGAAAAAAATTAAAACCGCCGTCACGGATTCCGGGTCGGAGATTAAATATGATTTAAAAAATAAAGCTGGTGTCTCGAACCTTCTCTCCATCGCGAGCGCCTTCTCCGGAAAACCGATCGCGAAAATAGAAGCGGAATATTCCGGGAAAAATTACGGGCAGTTTAAATACGATACAGCCGAGCTTTTAGTACAAAAACTCTCTGGCATCCAGGAAAAATATAAATCTCTTTTGAAAAACAAAAAAACTTTGATGAAAATTTTGGACGAAGGGGCCAAGGCCGCAAACAAAACCGCACAAAAAACCATGACCCTCGTCCGCGAAAAGATCGGCTTGGTTTAGGTTAATTTTTAACATCCTCTTGACAAGATAAAAGGCCCTGCTATAATGGAGAAATCTTAATAATTTCAAGGAGGGTTCTTTATGGAAAAAACCAAACGGCCCCCGGGACGCTCCGTATCGGAGCTAAGATCGAAGAAAAAATTTTATTCGGTCCACACCGGCGGCTCGGGCCCCGCGACCCAGTAGCAATAGCACGGGATGCGGACAAGAGGGGGAGTAGAACATTCTGCTCCCCCTCATTTTTTTATGCCAATTTAGCCCCTTTTGAGAATGTAAAGCTTAAAACTTCGTCTTTTTTGGTATTGAACAAGTCTTTGTTTTCAGCCTCGAGCACCAGGCGCAAAAAGTCTTCCGTGTTGGACGGGCGGACGTTAAACCACCAGCCCGGGTACCGGAAGGTTACGCCGTCGAAATAATCACGCTCGGCGTCAAAATATTTCTTCTCAAGCGCGGAGACGACCTCGCCCTTGTTCGCGGAGACTAAATTAATTTCCCCGGAATGGAGGTACCGGAAATACTGGCCCA
>MFIE01000011.1:0-150 GCA_001778785.1 Candidatus Giovannonibacteria bacterium RIFCSPLOWO2_01_FULL_46_13 | reverse complement strand
GGAAAGCTCCCCTCCCAAAGCCGCGTCCTCTAGGCGCATTTCTTCTTTGATAAAGGAATGCCCCACGCGCGACTTAAAACATCTGATCCCCTCTTTTCCTAAATCCTCATGGAGCGCTTTCGAGGAACGGATATCATATACTACGCTCTC
>MFIE01000010.1:1514-11214 GCA_001778785.1 Candidatus Giovannonibacteria bacterium RIFCSPLOWO2_01_FULL_46_13 | reverse complement strand
ACAGCACTAGAATAATAATCAGCGCAACATATCTAAAATTCGTTTGCATACTATATTATGACGTTTTATCGCCGGTAATTCTTAAGACCGCGAGTTCGAGAGGAAGCTGCGGGAGGTAGGCGATTTTTAATAATGGGTATGCGTCGTTTAGACTGTTCAAGATCGCCTCGAATTTTTTAAGCTCGTTTGCGCTGGCGGAATTTTTAAGCTCGGCAAGTTCCGATTCGGGCAAAAATTTTGCAAGCTCGCTCGCGTAGTTCGGGTCAATTTTTAAATACACGAGGAAGCGGAAATTCCGGATCAATAATTTTAAAAATGCTTTCTGGTCGAGGCCCTCCTCCGTGCCTTTGTGAATTATCCCGAGCGCGGTTTTCGCGTCTTTTTCAAGAAGCGCTTTTGTCATATTTTCCAAAAGTTCGCGCTTCGGCACCCCGAAAATTCCACGAATTTCATCCGCTCCAAAATCTCCGGAGCTCGCGGACAGGGCTTGGTCGAGCATGCTTTCGGCATCGCGCAAAGATCCTTCGGACAAAACCGCGATTATGTTTGTGACCTCCGGGTCGATTTTTACTTTTTCTTTTTTAATGATTAGCTCAAGGGCTTTCTGGATGTCCTCCTCCCCTATTTTCCGGAATTCAAAATGCTGTGTCCGGGAGATTATCGTGTCGAGGATTTTATCAAGCTCCGTCGTCGCTAAAATAAATATCACGTGTTTTGGCGGCTCCTCCAAAGTTTTTAGGAGCGCGTTGAAAGCTTCTTTGGTGAGCATGTGCACCTCGTCGATGATATAAACTTTATATTTTGCTTTAAAGGGGAGCGAGCGGATTCCCTCCCGGAGCGAGCGAATTTCGTCGATTCCGCGGGAAGAGGCGGCGTCGATCTCGATTAAATCCAAACTCTGCCCGGAAATAAATTCCGCGCATACCTCGCATTTGTTGCAGGGTTCTTCTTTTTCGCAATTTACCGCCCGCGCGAAAATTCTTGCGATGGTAGTTTTTCCGGTTCCAGCCGGGCCCGAAAAAAGATAAGCGTGCGAGATGCGCTTTTTTTCGATGGCGGCGCGAAGAACGTCCACGATGGTTTTTTGCCCGACTATCTCCTCAAAAGTCTGCGGACGGTATTTTCTGTATAAAACCTGGCTCATCTCCTCGCAACAAAAACCACGAATTTATATCCGAGAAAGTTCCATGCAAGGCTCGCGATGGCCCCGAAAACCGCGCCCATATTGGCCCATTGCTTCGGATCGAGCCCGCCGAAGGGCGCTGTAAAATTAACGACAAGTGAAGCTACCCCGACATTTAAAAGCAGGCCGCCGAGCGAGACGATCAAAAATTTAACGTAATCTTGGATTCCCTGCGGCGAGGAGGCTTGGAACGTCCAGGTTTTATTCCAGAAGTAACTATTGAAGTTAGCGACAATAAAACTTGCAGATTTGAAAAACGTGTACGGTAGGCCTGAAGCTGCCCCGGTGGAGACGATTAAAATATTCAAAATCCCGAAATCTATCGCGGCATTCAAAATTCCCGTCAGGACGAATTTCCCCAATTGGAAAATAATGCTTATAAACTCCCCCAACTTCCGCGCGATGATTATCCCGATTACCGATAAGATAGGAAGCCCCACCAAAAGTATGAGGTTCTGGCTTGGAAGCGCGATATTGTTATTTTGGACCGTGGGGATTAGGAATAGGCCCGTCAAAAACCCCATCACGGCACTTATCAAGATATCCTTCTTCATACTTATTCATAATATCATATAATTTAAATATGTCTGGAAAAACTTTCTTGGCGCTTGTGGGGATACTCCTCTTGGCCGTTTTTTTACGATTTTGGGAAATAAAAGAAATTCCCCCGGGGCTCTACCCCGATGAAGCCATGAACGGCAACAACGCCGTCGAGGCGATGGCGCGGGACGGCCTTTCGGTTTTCTACCCCGACAACAACGGGCGCGAGGGGCTTTTTATGAATATCCAGGCGCTTTCTATAAAAGTTTTCGGGTCGACACCTTGGGCGCTCCGTATCGTCTCTGGAATATTTGGGGTGTTAACGGTTTGGGGAATTTTCCTCTTGTCGAGAAAAATGTACCATCCGCTCGCCTCCCGCAACAAGATCGCGCTTTTCGCCGCATTTTTTCTCGCAACAAGTTTTTGGCATATAAATTTTTCGCGTATTGGTTTCCGGGCGATAATGGCCCCGTTTTTCCTCGTCTGGGGCCTTTATTTCTTTTTTAAATTTTATAAAGACACCGGCTCCCCAAAATCGCAGATGATCTCGGCGGCCTTGGGCGGGCTTTTCTTCGGCTTGGGCTTCCATAGTTATATCGCGTACCGTATCGCCCCGCTTCTCCTTCTGCTCCCGATCGTATCCGGCTGGAATAGGATCAGGCGCGAAACCTGCTTCCCCTGCCTCACCTTAATTTTTATTTTATTTACGGCGATTGCGGTAATTCCTCTGGGTTTATATTTCCTCGACCATCCGCAAGATTTCTTCGGCCGCACGAGCCAGATTTCAATTTTCAGCGAAGGGTCCCCGATTAAAGCTTTAAGCGTAAACGTCGCGAAAACTTTGGGAATGTTCTGGGTTTACGGCGACGCGAACTGGCGGCATAATTTTTCCGGCATGCCCCAGCTTTCCTGGATTGTTGGGCTATTTTTTCTCTTGGGTATAATTTTTTCTTTAAAAAATATTTTGAAGCGCGACCACCCGAGCGAGATAGAAAAATTTAATAGCCTCTTTCTTATCTTCTGGCTCGCCTTGATGCTCGCCCCTGTCGTGATTTCCTCCGAGGGCCTTCCACACGCGCTCCGGGCGATAATTACGATCCCTCCGGTCATGATTTTGTCAGCGTACGGCTTAAATAATGCGTACGAAGCGACTATTCGCTGGTTAAAACACAAGCGAAAACAACTTCCCGAGCACGCCCATCAGCTTGGCCGGATCAAAAGAGAGTTGGTTTTATTGGTAGCGCTTTTGTTCGTGGCGATGGCTGCGAACGCTTATGATAAATATTTCAACCAGTGGGCGGGCCGCGTTGAAACTTACGCGGCTTTCAACACGCGCGATTGGGAAATGGCTATGTATTTAAGAAGCCTTCCCCAAGACGTCAAGAAATATATAGTGATTGTCGGCGAAGGGATCGACCCGAGGATCGTTACGATTTCGAGCCAGTCCGTCCTTTTTGGGACCGAGACATTTCTGCCGGAAGCTCGGGTGGAAAAGAATTTCCATTACGTAACCCCGGAAGAACTTAGCGCCGAGTTTGCTAAAAATCCAAAACAAAAAGCCGAGATCGTTTTTCTCGGCGCGGAAAATCGGGAAATCTCCTCTTCGCTTTTAAAACAGTATAAAAATCTAAAAATGAAAATCGCGGGGCCGTTTATCGTCCTAGCCCTTACGCCATAACCGGTACGCCGTAAAAATTGCAATGATGACGATGACGATGAAAAGCTCCCACGGAAAAACCATTCGTATAAAAGCAAATATTTCAGCCATAATTTAAAGTATATCCCAATATGAAAAAGAACAATATAATCGCGGCAGTAATCCTCCTCGTGATGTTTGGGATTCTGTTTTTCTCCGCGAAAAACGACGCTGCGACTTTTGACGAAATCGCGCACATCGGCGCGGGATATACATATTTAAAATATAAAGACGCGCGCTTGAACCCGGAGCACCCGCCGCTCGCAAAAGATTTGGCTGCGTTTCCGTTGATGTTCCTCGATTTAAATTTTGATACTTTCAAGCCCTTCTGGACCAACGAGGACGTCCATTCCCGCCAATGGGAAGCCGGAAGAATTTTGCTTTATGAATCCGGAAACGATCCCGACCAAATAATTTTCTGGATGAGGATTCCGATGATGCTACTCTCAATACTCTTTGGCTGGCTTTTATATCGCTGGGTAAAATCGATTTACGGTCCCGCGGTCGGCCTTTTGGTTTTGATATTCTATGCCTTCTCCCCGACATTTATCGCGCACTCCCGGTACGTCACGACCGATGTCGCGGCCGCCTTCGGATTTTTTATCGGCATCGCGAGCTTCACAAGATTTTTAGAAAAACCGACTTTAAAGCGCACGATTGTCGCGGGGATTGCCCTCGGGGTCGGGCTGTTATTTAAATTTTCGCTTTTTCTGCTCGTCCCGATTTACGGCCTCTTAACGCTTCTCTGGGTATTTCTCGAGTGGCGCAACGGAGCATATTCCGAAAGCTGGCGGGAAGTTTTCGCATTGATCGGTAAAATAATTTTGATTGGGTTAGTCGCCCTCGCTTTAATTTACGCGGTCTACCTTTTTCATGTTTGGAATTATCCGCAAGACCAACAGCTAAAAGATGCGGAATTCGTGACACGGACGTACGGCCTACGCCCACTCGTTGAACTAGATTTAACGATGATTAAAAATGAATACCTGCGCCCGCTCGGCCAATACCTGATGGGGCTTTTGATGGTTTTCGAGCGCGCTCGCGGCGGGAATACTACTTATTTCATGGGCGAAGTTTCGGCTTCCGGCTGGCCTTCGTATTTCCCTACCGCATATTTTCTTAAGGAAACTCTTGCTTTCCACGCGTTAACTTTGCTCGCCCTCTTCTTGGCACTCAGGAAAATTTTAAAATCTCGCTGGAGTATGGATGCTCTCTTCGAATGGACAAAAGATAATTTCGTTTTGGCCGCAAGTTTATTTTTCGTAATTTTCTATTGGGCCTATTCAATCAACAGCACTTTAAACATCGGCGTCCGGCACGTCCTTCCAACTTTTCCATTCATATATCTTCTTGTCGCACGCGAAATTTCTTCGTGGCTGTATATCCCGTCGATTGATAACCCAGGGAATTTAATCGAGTGGATCCGTTCGTTGTACGAAAGTTTCGTCCGTCCGCTTCCCAAAGTTCTTTTAGTCGTACTCGTGCTCCTACTCATGATAATTTCTGTCTTCGCGGCTTTCCCATTTTATCTTTCGTATTACAACGAAATTGTCGGCATGGATAACGGGCACAAATATATTGTTGATTCTAATTACGACTGGGGGCAGGATTTAAAACGTCTGCGTGATTTAGTTGAGCGAGACCCAATTTTCGCCAACGAAAAAATATACTTGGATTATTTCGGAGGAGGTGCGCCGAGTTATTATTTGGGCTCAAGATTTGAACCGTGGTGGTCGGCAAGAGGCCTTCCGCCCGCGGGCTCGTATTTCGCGGTCTCCGCGAGCACCTTGCGCGGCGCCCAAGGCAAAGCTGTCGGTGATATTACAATAAAACCACAGGATTCGTACTGGTGGTTAAAGGACTTAGAACCCATCACCCGCGCCGGCAAATCTATTTTTATATATCAGATTCCCTAGGCATGATAGTTAAATTCATAAATTGAGGTTGACGTAATATAACATATACGCTATATTTACTTTATGAGATCATATAAGGAATTTAAAAAGCAGGCGCTTAAAGACCGGGTCATTAAAAATGCCTATGAAGAATTAGGCCCTGAGTTTGAAATTGTCTCTCTTTTGATCAGAAAACGCATTCAAAAAGGAATAAGCCAGGCGGAGCTCGCAGAACGTATCGGAACAAAGCAGTCAGCAATCTCACGGTTTGAATCCGGAGACTATAATCCAACGATTGATTTTTTGCACAAAATTGCGAACGGCTTGGACAGCAAGCTTAAAGTTTCGGTTGGTGCCAAATAATTATCTATATTTATAGAAAACTTTATCCGGGAAGCGGAGGTCGATGTATTCGAGCTCCGCTTTTCTTTCTTTTATTTCAGAATTGAGCGCCAAATACAAATTCTCGAGCGCCTTTTTCTCGTCCGTTTCATCATCAATCAATACATACCAGCCAGTTTTGACGTATAAAAGATAAGTATCCCCGGCGGATTTTATATTTACTGTTTTGATTTCTTCCCCGACTCTTTTGGGCGCGTTGTCTATTAAAAATACTATTTTTTCAAAACTTTTGTCTGGCAAAATATTTTTTCCAAGGAAATTCTCGTTCCTGGCGTCGATTATTTTCAAAATCGCCCCGCCGGCAAACCCTGCCGCGGATTCAAAAGCCCGCGCTTCCCTATCGATAAGGAGACAGCGGTTCGAATCTGCAAGGCACCAAACCGCCCAGGTCTTTCGTTCTACGATAGAAATCTTCAACCCAGACGGAAAATCTTTCTCCATCTCAAAGTCTTTCACACGAAATTTATTTGCAAGAAGGGTTTGGATTTCTTCTTTAGGGAAAAATATAAGGTGGTCTTTCGGCAGTATCAAGAATCTTCGCGCTTTAAGTTTTTCCAAAATCTCTTCGCGGAGCTCTTTCTCGTCCGAGGCGCTAAGCCCGGCGATGGCAACTTCAGAGATGCGCAAGGACGGGATATAGAAAAGGAAAATAATTATTCCGGTGATAACGCCAACGATCCCTATCCCGATTAGGATGCGGATAAAAATTTCTTTTCTGCGCCGCCTAGACGACGTTTTTTGGAGATCTTGGCGTAATGACATCGCGGCCCATATATTTTTGTAACGCCTGCGGAATTTTAACCGACCCGTTGGCTTGCTGGTGGTTTTCCAAAATCGAATGCAAAATTCGCGGAGTTGCGATCGCGGTGTTGTTTAGTGAGTGGGCAAATCGCGTTTTCCCGTCGACTCCTTTATATCTAATTTTAAGGCGGCGCGTCTGGAAGTCGTGGATTATAGAGGAAGAATGCGATTCGCGGTAACGCTTTTCCGAAGGCACCCAAACTTCAATGTCGTACATTTTAACTGCCCCGAACGGCAAATCCCCCGTTGAATTTATTATAACCCGGTACGGAAGCTCGAGCGCCTGCACAATTTCCTCGGAATACTGCGTCAACTCCTCGTGCCATTTGACCGATTCTTGGTGCTCGGCTTTGCATAAAATAATTTGCTCAACTTTCATAAATTCATGTACGCGAAAAATCCCCCGCTCATCCTTGCCGTGAGAGCCCGCTTCTCGGCGGTACGACGGCGAGAACGCCACGTATTTTTTTGGAAGCTCCTCTTCTTTTAAAATCTCGTCTTCGTGATAACCCATCATCGGTATTTCTGCGGTCGCGGCTAAAAATAAACCGTCATCGGTAGCATATAAATCATCTCGTAACTGGGGCAACTTCCCCGCCTCAATAAATATCTGCTCTTTCACAAGCGCCGGAGAGATAAACGGTGTAAATCCTTTATTTATTAAATATTCCATGGCAAATTGCCAAAGGGCGAAAGACAAAAGAACGGCCTCATTCTTTAAAAAATATCCGCGGAAGCCAGAAACTTTCGTCCCGCGCTCTAAATCTACCAAATCTAAATCGGTTAAAAGCGTATGGTGGTCCTTGATTGGAAAATTAAATTTTGGTGGCTCGCCCCAGCTACGGATTTCGACATTATCTTCGTCCGAGCGCCCCTCCGGCACCGTCGGATCGGGAACATTCGGGACCAAAAGCATCAAGCGGTCGAACTCCTCCTCGACTTTTTTGAGTTCCGCTTCCTTATTTTGGATCGTCTCTTTAAGTTCGCGAAGCTTGGCCAGGTCCGCTTCGGTAAAAGTTTTCGAAGATTTATTCTGTTGTCCACGCAGGTTTTCCACCTCCGTCATTAAATTTCGGCGATATTCGTCCACATCCAGGAGCTTTTTTAAATCGAAATTATAATGCCGCTTTATAAGGGCTTCTTTAAGAAGGTCCGTATTTTCTCGAATGAATTTTATATCCAGCACGATTTCTTCAGATTACAACAAAAAAGCCCTTGTGGAAAGGCCTTTTTGTTAAAATCTTAGTTGTTAGAAACTGCGGACTGTTTTTGCGCTCCCCTTTAGCCAGAAGTTTAAGGTCTCGCGTATAAGTCTCCGTCCGAAATACATCGCAAGCAAAGTTGCCGAAGCCGATAGGGCGAAGAGGTCCAATTCAGTTTTTTGCACCGCGACAAGCAAATATTTCGCGAGCCCAACCAAATCAAGTTCCGCCAAACGATTTGATATATTCTGCGAAATTACCGCGACGTGCTGGGCTTTGATGGCGTAAAAGAGGATCGCGCCGGAGACGGCAAGAGCGGAAAACGCCGGGATCAAAACCTTTTTGAAAAACCAAACCGCGTATACCCGACGCAAAATGCGGCCCTTTAGGTCGCCCAATTCTTTTTCACTCCAATTTATTTCGTTTATATTGTTCATATTTGCGTAAAACCAATAATTTTTACGAAGCCTCCCCCGACGCGTCCCGGAAAACCTCCCGGGCACGGAAAAGCCTCATCTTTAGCGCCGGAATGGTAATGTCTTTTTGCTTGGAAATTTCTTCGTATGACAGGCCTTTCAAATAATGCATCTCCAGGAGTTCGCGGAAATCTTCCGGCATCTTGGCTAATATCTCTTTAACCATGATTTCGGCATCTAGGTTTTCCTGGAACTCTTTCGAGCCAAGCGTTTCGTATAAAAACGTATCCAAGTACGTCATCTCGCCCGCGCGTTTTTTGAGAGTACGATATTTTGTCAGCGCGGTATTGAAGACAACTTTATACGCCCAGCTTTTGAATTTAGAATTCGGTCCGGATTGAAGCTGGTCGGCGTGCCTGTATATTTTCAAGAAAGCATCCTGGACTATATCTTCGGCTTCTTCCTTGGAATTTAAAATCCTTCCGGCAAAGCGCAGGAACGCGGCTTGATACCGGTCAACAAGCACGGAAAATATATCCGGATACTCTGTCGATGCCGCAAGAAGGACTTCATCCTTCTCTTCCTTCCAGGCTTCCGGCCCGCCGGCTATTAAGCTTTTATAGAGTTTCTTGGCCATCGGCCTTATCTTAACAAAAAACTGCCTGTTTACATATATCAACTGCCAATGGCCTAATTTTGTTTCTAGCTGAATTTAGAAACCTAATCTCAAACACGCGCGTTGTCATATACGAGAGTACAAAGGTCGCATTATAATTTAATTTTAAGAACGCGCGAAAAACCAGTCCCCTAAGGCGGCTGGTTTTTCTTTTTAGGCCTTTTCTGTATACTTACCTCAAAACGTACATAAAATTTACTTCAATTCTAGGAGGTGAACAATGATTCTCAATGGAATTTCTTTCGGACCGGTGTGGGGTGCCGCTGGCGTTCTCAATTTTGATGGCAGGGGATATTGGTACCACAAATATCTCAAACTTTTTGGGTTAAATTTCAAGGGAATGACCCATGCTTCAAAAACATCAACTTGGCTGCGCCAACCAGGCAACATGCCGCTCAAAGATGACGGCATGACTCCTAAAGAATGGAAGCCGAGTTGCATTTATGTGGACCATATTCGTCGCATTGCTCTAAACGCAATTGACCTGAGCGGTTTCGGATTAGAGTTCTATTTGAAATCCGGGATTTGGGAAAATCAGGATCGGGCTTTCTGGATATCGTTTATGGCAGTTGGCAAAACTCGGGAAGCGCGAATGGCAGAGTATCAAAATTGTGCTGCTGCTTTGAAAAACTATCGCGCCCGCCTCTCCTTATTCGGGCTCCAGGTGAATATCTCGTGCTTCAACACCGGCCTCAAGCTAGAGGTATTACTTCTTGAAGTTGCGGATGCGTTACAAATTCTTTCTACCCTTGGTGTTCCGCTGCAAGTGAAGATCAATGCACTCACTCCAATTGAAATTGCAATCGAGATTGCTCGCGATCCCAATTGCCACTCATTATGCGTATCGAATGCAATTCCTTATGGATCATATTTTGAGCCAGGTTGGTGG
>MFIE01000010.1:0-1467 GCA_001778785.1 Candidatus Giovannonibacteria bacterium RIFCSPLOWO2_01_FULL_46_13 | reverse complement strand
AGCCCTCTCTGGAGCACCCCTCCGTGATCTAACGTGTAGATGGATTTACAGCGCAAGAAAGCGCGGCCTTTCAAAACCAATTAATGGCGGGGGTGGAATCCTCGAGCCTACTGATGTTGATTTCTTCCACTATAATGGCGCAGATTCAATATTCTTAGGTTCGATTGCCTTTCTTCGCCCCACGCGCGTCGCCGCAACAATTGCGCGCGGTTACAAACTCTATGGTGATGATTGAATTTAAAAAAATGGGGAGTAGTCTCGGCTACTCCCCATTTTGCATAATTTATTCACGCGCACTTACCGTCTCAATGACGTCCAAACAGTGGCCAATGGCATTTTTAAGCATTGGGTGACCGTGCAGATGGCCCACATCTCCAAGCGAAATGAGCTTGAGCGCGGCTCGGATGCTGTTAAGCCGTATATCGCGATCTCCCTTAAGCATAGCCCGCATGCTCCCGCTTACATCACATCTTGGCTCCGTGTGGAGCACAAGAAGATGTGTTATTTCTGTTAAGTATTCTTCGAAGTCCATGCTGAGCTTGAGTGATCTTTTTTCTATCTCGCTCCTTAATCTGTCCGGACATCCGCGCTTGCAGTAAATTTCAAGAGGACTCAAAATCTCTTGAAAGAGGTCGACAAGAAATTCCCTATCGCGCTTATCCCGAAGCCGAACAAAAATACTATCCATATCGCAAACCCTCCTTTCAAACTATCTAAAACAACTAAAGCATTTACTATTCAAACTCGCAAGTATACGCGCAGACCGCGGCGCAGATTTTATCTCTTTCGCAGGTAGACCCGCATGTATTAAAAGCTCCTCCGCGCGTCGAGCAATCTATTTTCAAAAGCGTGACGTCCGCCTTCGCGTCTGTCGTGTAAACTATATGTGTTTTATAAGTTGCCTGTACCGGCACTTTTTGCTTGTTTGTATCTTTGTCATTTTGTATATACCAAAAAGCGCCGGCCATCGTCCCGCCAAGCACGATTATCATTAATAAAGATTTCGAAAACCCCCGCCTATTTTCCATATTTCTAGTATAGCAAAAGAAAGAGGGGCAACGCAGGTCACCCCCCTCTGATCATCCCTCGCTTCCCCGATCGATCAAATCGACCGGGATTTTTCCATAGCGCCTCCTCTCTATCTATCCTCAGCTTAGGGCAGCGCAAAAATCTGTCAATCAAGCAGTTGGTGATTCACAAAAGCCCAATATTTTGGTACTCTATTCGGACACGGGCCTATAGCATAATGGGCGAGAAGCGTTTCATAGCTTCGAGCCGGCGAAGCCGTGGCCGTGAGCAGTAAAGGCGAGCGGGGCACCGGTTTGTACCATCCCATTTTAATTTATAAAGTCTGGTATTTAATTTCCAAAGGTGGGCCATTAGCTTAGTGGTAGAGCACCCGGTTTGCATCCGGGAGATAAGGGTTCGATTCCCTTATGGTCCACCTTTGGAAAGTGAACATCCGGG
>MFIE01000009.1:23153-27648 GCA_001778785.1 Candidatus Giovannonibacteria bacterium RIFCSPLOWO2_01_FULL_46_13 | reverse complement strand
CCCAGGCGGATGACTTAACGCGTTAGCTTGCGGCTCCCGAAGGGTCGATACTTCGGATGCCTAGTCATCAACGTTTAGGGCGTGGACTACAAGGGTATCTACATTTTGTTACTGTGTCCGCCATAGCTTTAGCGACGGCGGACCTCAAGAAATTCTGTAATCGGTGCTAATTTTTGGAGTCTATTGACAATAGACTGTATTTAGTGCTAATCTTTTTATGCAAGTCGGGAGTGGTCTAACGGTAAGGCGACGGGGTACCCCCTGCTAGATGTCAGTTCGAATCTGATCTCTCGTCTTGCGAACGCCATCACTTAATAGTGGTGGCCTTTCTTTTTCCAAAAATTAGCACCGATTTTCATTCTTGAGTGAGCAGAATATTTCTATCTGCTTCTCTGCATCGCTGCAGAGTTCGGACTATATCATCATCCTGAAATTAATCAGGAGCTCGGCGTATAGTCTCTACGGGGTTGTATGTTCAAATTTCTGGAGTCAATTTTCTTGACATTCTAATCCCATCATGGTATTCTTGCATCGGAGGTGAACCATGGTTATAATTGGAGTTCTAATAACACTTTTGACCGCTCTAAGTAAGCCCGTCCTCGCGTATGGACCCCTCGCAACTCTTGCGATGCTGCTACTAGGCTGTTTTCTAACAGCTCTGGCATGCGCTAAGCTTGAGTCTACTACCAAGCGATGACTTAGATCGATCAGTGATTTCCCAAGGCGCGGCACAGCTGCGCCTTTTTCTTTTTCCAGAAATTTGAACACACAACTTCCCTCGGGATTGTCTCGCTTCGCGAGATGTTCCCCGATATAGCCAAGTTTTTATATTGCGAATTACTTCACAATTGGACCAGTCCGCCTTGTAAACGGAACTTTTCGATCCTTTTTGATCCCCACGCTTTCGTGTTTCAGGGTCAGGAATGCCCCAGCAAATTGCCTTCGCCTTTGGTGTTCCCCATGATATCAACGGATTTCACCCCTACACCATGAGTTCCATTTGCCTCTGGCACCCTCTTAGCTTGGCCGTTTCTCCGCCGGATTCCGGGTTGAGCCCGAAAATTTAAGCGGAGACTAACCATGCCCCCTACACACCCTTTACGCCCAATAAATCCGGATAACGCTTGGCCTCCTCGTATTACCGCGGCTGCTGGCACGAGGTTAGCAAGGCCTTATTCATAGGGTAACGTCACTTTAGTTCCTCCCCTATAAAAGCGGTTTACACTCCGAAGAGCTTCATCCCGCACGCGGCGTCGCTTGTTCAGGCTTTCGCCCATTGACAAATGTTCTTGACTGCAGCCACCCGTAGGTGTATGGACCGTGTCTCAGTTCCATTGGTGGGGGTCGCGCTCTCACGCCCCCTAGACGTCATAGCCTTGGTGAGCAATTACCTCGCCAACAAGCTGATATCCCGCAGGCCATTCCCAGAGCCAATCTAAGTGATTTACTCTTACGAGACTATCGGGGATTAGCTAACCTTTCGGCTAGTTATACCCGTCTCTGGGGGATGTTCCTACGTGTTACTACCCCGTCTGCCACTAAACCTATGAATCCGTTGTCTTGATGTAATCGCAACTCCTTCAAAATAAGTTCCGTTTGACTTGCATGCCTTATCCACGCCGCCAGCGTTCATCCTGAGCCAGGATCAAACTCTCTTTGAGAACACCATCCCACTATTATTTTCATAATAATGTCTGGTGCTCGTGAACGGGACAAAAGAGAAAATTCTTCTGTCCGTTTGGACTTTTTATATTTTACTTGTACCAGACCATAATTAAGTTAATAAGTATGGAGTGGTATTTGTGTGATTCTTCGTAAATTGTTAAGTTTCTTTCCGATTCTAAAGTGCCACCATACTGGGTGGCACAAGCATCACTCCATTCTAGCCGCCATTTATTCATTGTCAATAGACAAAATAGGCCTTAAAATAAAGCCAATAAGGAGGTGGTTTATGTCAAAAGATGAAGAGCCGGCCCCAGATACCTTTCCATTGGCCTTACTGGTCTACGCCGTATTTCTCCTAGCATTCGCCGGGATGATCATCTTAATCAAATTTTGACAGCCACAAGACATAAAGAGCGGTCGCCCAAGGCGGCCGCTCGACTATTTTCTCTGCCTGTCGCGCCAGGAATTAATTTTTGCGTGATCTCCCGATAACAGGACACTCGGCACTTTATATTTCTTGCCGCCCCAGCTTAAAATTTCCGGCCGGGTGTAATGCGGGTACTCGAGCTGTTTTTCCTTGAGCTTCGCTTCCTTTTTTAATTCTTGACGCAAAAAAGATTCGTCTTCGAGCGAAGACCAATTTATTACATCCGGAATTAAGCGGGTCAACGCGGAGACGACAACCATGGCCGCGACATCACCATCGGTCGTTATATACGGCCCGATAGAAATTTCTTCAGCCTTCAAAATTTTTGCAACGCGTTCGTCTATCCCTTCGTATCTACCGGTCACGAAAATAAAATTGTTATATTTTTTAGACCAATCATGTGCCATTTTCTGGTTAAACGGCTTCCCTTTCGCGGAGAATATAACAACCTTCTGCTTTGACTTGGACGCCGAGCGTCCAAGTGATTTAACCGCGCGCAAAATTGGTCCGGCCATCAAAACCATCCCCGCGCCCCCGCCGTACGGCTTATCGTCAACCCGCCCGAATGACCACCCGCCAGAATGAATCTTTTGGGCTGGTTTGGTCGGGCGGGCTTTTTGGTGTTTTTTATCGTTCGAAAAATCCCGCAGGTTATGGACTTTAATCTCCGCTTTTTTCTTTTTGATAGCGCGCTTAATAATCGACTCGCCAAAGTAAGAGTCGAAAATTTTGGGAAATATTGTGATGACATTGAACCGAATCTTTGACATTGTGGTTATTATAATGCAAAATCACCTTAGATAAAAGCGTCCTTTTACTTCACAATGGAGGAGGCTATATGCTTAAAAAAATAAAAAATATTATTCTTTGGCTGCTGACTGGTTGGATTCTACCCTTAGCTATCATTGTCCTTGCTGCTGGTGCTGTTGTTGTTTTACTTCTCGCCCTTCAGGGTGGAAGAAAAAAACACAAGATCCAAGCGGAATTAACCTAGGGGGCGTATGTGAAAATTATAAAAATTCTTTGGATGGAAGGTAGCAGAAAAGGCACGGTAGGATATTGCACTAAGATGGATATCAAAAACAGTCCGCAGACCTTGATGCTGTTAGAGGATCTGGAAATAATTTTGGCGACTGACATTTGGAGTGGCAAGGTTGTTGTCCTTGGAGAGTCTGACAATCCCCCAAAAAGAATTTTGGATGCATTCGAGGACCTCCAGAGAAAACTTCACGGAGAAAGTAAGCCATCGTGAACAGTAAATAGCGGCTAGTTAGTCGCAAAAAAAACAGCCCAGAAATCGGAATGATTTCTGGGCTGTTTACGTCTTAAAATAATCCCTTGCCCCGCTTCTTTTTGTAAGGTAGAGTTCTCGCAGAAAGGAGGGAAAAATGGAAGCACTTTTTAACTATGGGTGGGCGCTTAAAGAGTCCTATCTTCGTGAACTGGTTCGCTTTCTCCCCTCCTGGGTGACTGCGAATCATATAACTTATCTTAGGATTCTAGTCGCCTCGTGCGTCTGGTATTTATACGTTACGGGACTCGCTCCAAGACTAATACCTCTTCTTGTATGTTTTGCGGTAATGAGTGATTTGTTTGATGGTCCATTAGCCCGAGAGCGAAAACAAGAATCAGCTTGCGGAGCAAATATCGATCCCATCGCTGATAAGTTAATAATTCTGACCGTTTTTGGTTTCGAGCTTTATGCTCAATTGCCATTACTGGTTGGTGCAATTCTTGGTGGTGAACTTTTGTCCGTCGTGATGCGCTTTGCCGGATTTGCACTCAAGTATGATGCGCGCGCGAACTTATACGGCAAAATTAAAATGGTCGTTCAGTCAATGGCACTTATTCCTATCTTCGGTGGCTGGCACCTTATATCGGAAATAGTTCTGATAGCAGCTTTGTTTTTGGGTGCGCTAAGCATTCATGGCCAGATTAATGGGTTCCTGGATAGCCGGCGCAACTAAGTACGCCCACCAACTAACAAAAAGCCCCTCGGGTCCGACCCTTGGGGCTTTTGTCGTCATAAAGACTAAAATCTAATTAAAGTTTAAGGTCTTCCATGACCTGGTCCATACTGCCGGCTCCCGGAGTTCTTTGAGGCCTCGTGGATCCTTCCGGTTCCTCGATCTTCAAGTTCACGCGAGCGTGATTCTTCATCCCGACTACGCGCAAAAGAGTGCGGATAGCTTTCGCAGTATTTCCGTTTCGTCCGATTATCTTGCCCATATCTGTTGGGTTCAACTTGAGGTTCAAAAGAACCCCCATCTCGTCAACCGTTCGGCCGACTTTGACGTCAGACGGATTATCAACCAGGGATTTAACTACAAACTCTAGAAAATCCTGGTCTCCGAATTTTTCTGCCATCTCTTTAATATCGTAAATACTTCCCAATAATCTCGA
>MFIE01000009.1:16772-23126 GCA_001778785.1 Candidatus Giovannonibacteria bacterium RIFCSPLOWO2_01_FULL_46_13 | reverse complement strand
GACCGCTATGATAAGTATAGCAAATTTTACGCTTCTGGTCAAGAGGCGGGCGTCTCCGTTTTGGCCTCTGCCTTCGGTTCCGACGCTCCGGCCGGAATCTTCGATTTCGAAGATACGTTTATCTTCTTGCCAGTTATAACCCCATTAGAAATCAAAAGGTTATTCATAGTATCTGACGTACGGGCGCCATTCTTTATCCAATGCAGAATGCGTTCTTTATCTAGCTGAACTTTGTCTTTATGCCGCGTATCATAATTGCCGACAATTTCAACAAATTTGCCGCTTTTAGTGGAGTTCCTGGAATCAGTAATAACCACCCGAAACGATGGGTCATTCCGCCTCCCTACTCTCTGTAACCGAATCATTAACATGGTCTATATTGTAACTAACAGCTAAAAAATAATCAAGTGTGCTATTGTAAATATATGCTCGACATAGTTCAGACACGACTTTCTATTTTCTTTCTGATACTCATCGGCCTTGTTATTTTTATATGGCTTTCAAAATATATCGATGTGGTTTTGCCTATTTTACTTTTTGTTTATGCTGCTCTTTTTGGCTGGGGCATTGGCATGAGCATCATGCGAAGAAAATGGTCTTTTCTACTTTGGTCTTTCTTAGTTATCGTTTCAACTTTTGTAGTTTTAATCTTGAGCCAACCAGGTCCATTCATAGCTTTCTAGGCCACTAAGGCTCCCGCTTCTTCAAACTTAATCGAAAGCAGTTTCGAAACTCCGTCGGAGCCCATCGTGACGCCGTACAAAATTCCCGCGCACTTCATCGTATTGCGGTTGTGGGTTATTAAAACCAACTGGGTTGTTTTTGAAAGATTCTCGAGCATTTTGGCGTAGCGGTGGGAATTCGCTTCGTCGAGCGCGGCGTCTGTTTCGTCCAAAACCAAGAACGGCGGAGGGTTTACCGCGGACATCGCGAACAGGAGGGCGATCGAGGTCAAAGCTCTCTCCCCTCCCGAAAGCGCGTCGAGCGAGCGGACTTTTTTCCGCGGAAGATCGACGTTGATATCAATACCTGATTCAATTTCATCCGGACTTCCCGCCTCCGCTAAAGCTTCGTCGGGCAGGTCGGCGGGCCTTCTTTTGTCCTGTTTGATAATTTTCAACGCCGCGTTTCCTCCGCCGAACATCGTCGCGAAAAATTCCTGAAACTCGGAATTAATTTTGGAGATCCCGGACTTGAAATCCAATTCAAGCCGCGCCTCTAAATCATCCATAACCTCTTCGAGTTTTTTATGCGACTCGTCCAGGTCCCCAAGCTCTTTTACCAAAAATTCGTCGCGCGAGGAAACTTCGTTAAATTCTTTGATCACGTCCGGATCAATCCCGCCAGCCTCTTCGAGTTTAACGCGCGTGCGTTCAACTTTTTTGCGGAGTACCTCCATCTCTTCCCCGGACTCAAAGGCTTTTCCCTTCTCGATTCGTGCGTCCATGTGCGGTTTTGCTTCTTCTATCTCGCGATGAAATTCCTCCCGCAGAAGTTTAATTTTCTCCTCTTCAAGTTCGATCGAGCGCAGGACGTCCTTCAATTTTCCCGCTTCGAGTTCCAACTGGTAAACCCTTTTTTCGTCTTTTCGCGTCTCCTCCGCTTCCGTCCGCGCCTTGGAAATTTCCTCTTCGTATCTTCGCGAAAGTTCTTTTGCCTCAAGGGCGAGCTTATCAATTTTCTCTTTAAGCAGGGCCAACTCTTTCTTTTTTTCTTCCAAATTTATTTCTTCTTTTTTCGCGGGAGATAAATTTTCCAGGAATTCCAGAACTTTATGCTTCAGACTTTTCAACATCTCGAGGCTCGTGATTTTATCAATCGCCTCGGCGATAACTTTGAGCATTCTCTCGGCTTCTTTTTTTGCGATGACTTCACCCGCGGAAGCTCGCGCCGCCCGTTCTTCGGCCGCGATCATCCCTTCGAGCTTCCCCAATTCCCGGAGTGAATTCATTTCATCCTCGCGGACCTTGCGCAGTTTTTCCTCGAGCTCCCGGTCCCTGCCGGAATCGTGCGTTTCCTTTTTATCTTCTTTCTCAATCCTTCTACGCAAATTCAAAATCTCGGCTTCAACCTCGCGCAATTCCGAAAACGGCCGTTTCTTCCGGAGGTGTATTTCGTCGGTTTTTTCTTCGATTGTTGCGAGTTTTTTCGAAAGATATTCCTCGAGCAAGCCCTTCAATTCCTCGCGAAGGGCGGAAGAAATCTGGAATTTCTCGGCTTGCGATTTTAAAAACTTTAAATGCGGCTGAATTTCTTTCTGCAACGCGACGATTTGCTTTATATTTTCCTCTGTCCGTGAAAGCTTTCTTTCCGCCTCTTCGCGCTTCAAGTGGAAAATTTTTAAACCGAGCGCGTCCTCTATCATCTCTTTTCTTTCCGAAGGGGAAGCGTACAAAATCCGGTCGGCCTCGCCTTGCCCGATTATGTGGTGGCGAGTTGAACCGAAACCAACTTTCGCGAGAAGTTCTATTATATCGCGCAGGCGCACGTCGGATTTATTTATCAAATATTCGTTTACGCCGTCGCGATAAACTCGGCGCTCGATCTGCACTTCGTCAAATTCCAAAGGAAATTCGCGTTTTTTATTATCAAAAACTAAAACTACGGACGCCCGAGACATTTTGGACTGCGTCGAGGAGCCCGCAAAAATCATGTCTTCCCCGCGCTTTCCACGAAGGCTTTTTATAGATTGCTCGCCCAAAACCCAGCGGATCGAATCCGCGACGTTTGATTTTCCCGAACCGTTCGGGCCAACCACGCCGGAAATCGCGTGCGGAAACTCCAGGACCGTTTGGCTCCCGAAGGATTTAAAACCGTTTAGTTCAAGACGGGTGAGCCTCATTTTACGCCCAATTTTTTACACGCAAGCCTTCTTCCGCCGCGCGGAGCTGGGCTTCCTGTTTGGACGGCCCTTCGCCCTCCGCGATAAGCTCCTTGCCCAAATACACGCCGACGATGAAATGTTTATTGTGGTCCGGGCCCCATTCTTTCATGACTTCGTATGTCGGCGTGATCCCGACGGCTTCCTGCGCCCGTTCCTGAAAAACGCTTTTTGGGTCACGGAAAAGCTTTTTTGCGATGACATCGCTTACTTTAGTGAGTACGGTTTCTTTGATAAATTTTTCCGCCGCGAGATAACCCTGGTCCAGATGAATCGCGCCGACCAAGGCTTCGAAAGTATTTGCCAAAATATATTGCCGGGCGCGCCCCAAATCCTTGGCTTCGCCGCGGGAAAGCATTAAATAATCGTTTAAGCCGATTTCCTGCGCCAACTCCGCGAGCATGTTGGAGTTAACCAAAGCCGCGCGGTAGCTCGTCAAATCCCCTTCCGTTTTATCCGGAAAATTTGAATAAAGATGTTCCGTCACCGCCAACTCCAAGACCGCGTCTCCTAAAAATTCCAAGCGCTCGTTATGGTTTCCCGCCCAGTCCGGGTTTTCGTTTAAATACGAGCGGTGCGTAAAAGCCTCTTCTAAAAGTTTTTTATTCTGGAATTTTATATTTAGTTTTTCTTCTAACAAAGCGAGTTCGCTCATGATTGCTTGTTTATGATTTCGAGGGCTTTCGAAAAAAGAGGCTTGATATCCGGATAAGTCTTGATGTCTTTCAACTCGTCCACCTTAAACCACTTGGCGTCGTCGAGGCCGCCGGAGGGTTCCAAATTTAAATCCCGGTCTTCGGTCTCGAGCAGGAAATAATCCACCTTGCGCCGGACCTGCCCTTTTTCCGGGTCCTTCGCGATATATTCGTTCTGCCCTAATTTTTCAATGACTTTCGCGCTTTTAATCCCTAATTCTTCTTTAACCTTCCGCTCCGCCGCGCCCGTCGCTTCTTCGTTTTCCAATGGGCTTCCTTTAGATAGCGTCCAGTATCCGAAAACATCGTGCACGAGGGCAAACTGCAAATTTTTTCCTTCCTTGCGGTAAACTATCCCGCCGGCCTTCGCCTCTACCGGAAGGTTTTCCAAATCTTCGAGCGTCGCTTTTTTCTTGGAAGTCTCATCCCGTCCCGGCTCGCCGATTTCGCGATACACCGTCCCCAAGACTCCGTTAACAAAACGCCCGGAAGATTCCGAGCCAAAGGTTTTAGCGAGTTCAATTGCTTCGTTAATGGCGACTTTAGGCGGAACTTCTTTTCGGGAACCGAACAGGAGTTCGTAAAGCCCGATCCTTAAAACATTGCGGTCCACCATTGCAACCTGTTCCAAGGGCCATTCCGGAGCAGCCTTCTCAATAATCGAGTCTATCCTATCTCGATTCTTAAGAACGCCCTCCACTAGCTCTTTGACAAATTGGCGGTCGTCCAAACCAGGCGCGAATTCTTTTAAATTCGCCTCTAAAACTTTTTCAATCTCCTCGTCCTTTCTTCCATTGAAGTCCCACTGGAAAAGAGATTGCATTGCCACAGATCTCGCGAGGTGCCTATTTGCCATATTTATTTTTCAAAACTACTTGGGATAAAGAACTAATCTGCTAATTTTTTTATTAAGCCTTCGCCTCTTCTTTCACGGCGAGCTCTTTTTCTTTTTTCTTGCGTTCTTTTTTGTCTAATTTCTTTAAAACGTCGACAACCTGCCGGTCATTATAATACCCGCAGTTGGTGCAAATTACGTGCGGAAGTTTGATCTCGCTGCAATGCGAGCATTTAGAAAAAGCCCGGCCCTCTAAGGTCTGGTTGGCCCGGCGCTGGTCCCGGTGGCCCTTCGTATGCCGCATGTGATTTACCATGTTTTTATACTACCAAACCTTAATAATTCTTTCAATAGAAAAGGAGACTCACGAGGAGCCTCCTTTTTGGGGATTGAAAATCCTGTACGTTCGCCAACCCGACAAGATCAAAAAAAGTAGTCCAAATAACAAAACGCTAAAGGAGATAGGGGGCGGTGAGACAAAAATTTCAATCAGCATAGTCGTCGATGCGAGGGCTAAAATTAAAATCGCTGAAAAAATATCCGCCACTTTCTTGTCGACTTTCATTTCTAGAATCTCGATGATAACGATCATCACCAAAGAAACCAAGGCTGCCATAACGGCTGCCATAACAGTAATCCTCCACGAAAAAATACTCCCGATGTACATCAGAATAGCAGCTACGACCACAATCAATTTAAAGATCTTCACATTTCACCTCCAGAGTCAGATTTTAATTCGATCGAAGAATAGCAGATTCAGAGTCCGAGATCAATATCCGAAGACACCAACCCCAACACTATTTTAGACGATCGTTCCAAATAGTGTTGGGGTTTAGGTTAGGCTGAAATTAGCCTTGTACAGAAGGTTTTGCGGTGGATGGCTGAGAGGCCATGCTTTTTTATAAGTTCCCGGTGAAGAAGCGTCCCGTAGCCCTTATGGATTTCAAAATTATATTTTCGATATTTTTTGGCGAGACGGATCATTTTCCGGTCCCGGCTAACTTTCGCGATTATTGATGCCGCGGAAATTATGGGAATTTTTTCGTCGCCTTTTATGATCGTCTCCTGCAAATATCCCTCCGGGGCAAATAGGGAGCCATCTAAGAAAATTTTTAATTCCGAATTTCTAATTTCTAATTTCTCGAGGCATCTCTTAACGGCGAGCCGTAGCGCGTATGAGATCCCCTTACTATCTATAATAGAGTGGCTTACGGACGAAGAGACGCAGAAAATTTTGCCCTCGCGCTTCAACATTTTAAAAAGCAAAGCCCTTTCCGAAGGCGGGACTTGTTTCGAGTCGCGAATGCGGTGGAAAAATTTAAAATTGATTGGCGCTAAAACCGCCCCAACCGTCACCGGCCCCGCCAAAGGACCTCTTCCTGCTTCGTCTATCCCAATTATATATTTCACGGCCATGTTTATATGATAACAAAAAAGCCCGGGGTGGAGTTGGCCACCGCCGGGTTTATGAACCTATGTGTCGAAACGCCGTTCGTAGAATTGTCTAACTTCCTGGAACTCGTTCTCCTTTAGAAATTTATGGAGAACTCGTTCGGCCACTCTTCGGGCCGCAACTGACATTGTTATGTTTTTGTTTTGCAATGCGTTAATGAGGTTGCCAATAAGCATCCCATCCGGCTCGATCGAACACTGCGCGATGATGTTTAGAACAGGTTCGGCGCAAACCCCATGTACGATTGCCAACCAAATCTTGATCGATATCTGCTCCATATCCAGGAGTGGAAGCAATGTCTTACTTTTAGCTCGATCAAGGGCGACCCAGAAGCGGACGAAATCCTCCGCATTGCCCATCTCGAGGTTTTTGAAAGCCCCATCCATCGCCGCTAGGGTTTTCACTGTAAATTGGCGAGAGAGCATAAACACCTCCTAATGTAAATTTGCTTCAAATCTAGCATATGACGGAAATTTTGTCTAAAATTAGA
>MFIE01000009.1:6669-16712 GCA_001778785.1 Candidatus Giovannonibacteria bacterium RIFCSPLOWO2_01_FULL_46_13 | reverse complement strand
AGGGTATGTTGCGGCGCGCTCGCTTAAGGATAAGGAGCCGGGCGTGGATGAGCGGAGATATCATTTAACGATGCTTGCGGAAAATACCGAAGGGTATCACAACATGATCGAACTCGTAACGACTTCGCACCTGGAAGGTTTTTACTACAAACCGCGCGTCGACAAAGAACTTTTAAGAAAACACTCGAAAGGGATAATCGCGCTTTCCGGATGCATCGGCGGAGAAATTCCCCGGGCGCTTTTTAGGAAAGATTTTGAAGCGGCCGAAAAGCTCGTCGCGGAATATAAAGATATTTTTGGGAAGGATAATTTTTTTCTTGAAACTTCGCACCATCCGAACATCCCGAACCACGACGAAATCCAAGCGGCGGTGCGGGAGCTCGCCAAGAAAACCAACACGCCATTGGTCGGGACGCAGGATTCGCACTATTTGAAAGCCGAGGACGCCGAAGCGCAGGATGTTTTGTTGGCGGTGCAGACAAATTCCAAAATCGATAACGAAGACCGCTTGACGATGAAAGCGGACGATTTTTCTTTCGCGAGCCCGGCAAAAATGCGCGAGGCATTGAAGGATGTTCCGGAAGCGTTTGCGAATACGCTCGAGATTGCCAATCGCGTCAATATCGATATTCCCATGGGCGTCCTGCAGCTGCCGCATTTTGATGTCCCGCAAGGATTTACGGTTGAAAGTTATTTGGCGCATCTTTGCAACGAACGCTTGCCGAAGCGCTACCCCGCAGTTACTCCTGAAATCCGACAGCGCCTCGACTACGAACTTTCCGTCATCAACAAAACTGGATTTTCGGCATATTTTTTAATCGTCCAAGATTTCGTTAACTGGGCGAAAAAATCAGGAATCGTAACCGGTCCCGGCCGCGGTTCGGCCGCGGGCTCGATAATTTCGTATATTTTGGGGATTACAAACATCGACCCTATAAGTTACAACCTGATCTTCGAGCGGTTCATGAACCCGGACCGTATCTCCATGCCAGATATCGATTTGGATTTTGCGGACACTGGCCGAGACAAAGTTTTGGATTACGTCAGGAATAAATATGGGAATGATAAAGTTGCGCAGATTATAACTTTCGGGACGATGGCCGCGCGTGCCGCGATCCGCGACGCCGGACGCGCCCTTGGGATTCCGTACGGATTTTGCGACCAGTTAGCAAAGATGATTCCCTTCAACCCAACGCAAGGGATGAAAGAAGGATGGCTTGCCGAATGCCTGGATAATATAGAAGAGCTCAAAACGATTTACGAGCAAAACGCCGAGGCTAAAAAATTGTTAAACGCCGCGCTTAAGCTCGAGGGAGTCTGCCGGCACGCCTCCGTCCATGCTTGCGGAGTTGTCGTCACGAAAGATCCATTGAAAAATATTGTTCCCCTTCAGCACGCGACCGGCGAAGAGGTAACCGGCGAAGTTGTCGTAACGCAATACGAAATGCACGCCGTGGAAGATTTGGGACTTTTGAAAATGGACTTTCTTGGGTTAAAAAACTTGAGCATTATCGAGCGCACGCTCGAGCTTATTAAGCGGCGCGACGGGACACTTTTAGACTTAGATACGATTAAACTCGACGATCCGGAAGTTTTCAAAACTTTGGCGGAAGGAAAAACCGTCGGGGTTTTCCAACTCGAAGGACAAGGCATGACGCGATATTTGAAAGAACTCGAACCGAGCAACATAGAAGACATAATCGCAATGATTTCCTTGTACCGCCCGGGGCCGATGGAACTCATCCCTTCATATATTAAAAGGAAGCACGGCAAGGAGCGCGTTACGTACATGCACCCAAAACTCGAGCCGATTTTAAAAAATACTTACGGAATTGCGGTCTACCAAGAGCAATTGATGCAGATCGCGCAGGCCTTGGCCGGCTTCACCCTCGCCGAAGCGGACACGTTGCGAAAAGCCGTCGGTAAAAAAATTAAAGCGCTCTTGATCGAGCAGAAACAGAAATTCGTAAAAAGGATGATCGAAAATAGCGTCGAGAAAGATGTCGCAAAAAAATTGGGCGAACTTTTGGAGCCTTTCGCGCGTTACGGGTTCAACCGTTCGCACGCCGCCTCGTACGCGCTCGTCGCGTATCAAACCGCTTATCTCAAAACTTATTACCCGCTGGAATTTATGGCGAGTTTGATGAACTCTGACGAAAAAGATGTCGAGCGGATCGGATTTTTGATCAAGGAAGCGGGCGAACTTGGGATCGAAGTCTTGTCGCCGGAAATAAATTATTCCGACGAGGGTTTCGCCCCGCAAAAAAAAGATGACAAGCTCGCCATACGCTTCGGCTTGCGCGCAATTAAAAATGTCGGCTCGAATGTCGTCCGGGCGATAATCAGTGAGCGTAACCAAAACGGGATCTTCGCTTCGCTGGCGGATTTCCTGGAGCGGATCCCGTACCAAGATTTAAATAAAAAATCCCTTGAGGCGTTAATCAAGTCCGGCGCCGCGGACACGATGGGCGAGCGCGCGCAGATGCTCGAAAATATGGAGTCACTCCTTTCGCATCACCGCGATTCGACGAAGGTTAACAACGCGAACCAAGATTCATTGTTCGGCGAGCTTCCCCAAAAACTTGTCTCGACCTTGGCTTTGGCAGACGCCCCGCCGGCAAGCCAGGAAGAAAAACTACGCTGGGAAAAAGAACTGCTAGGATTATTCATCTCCGGACATCCCCTGGAAAAATTCCGCGAAGTTTTGGCGCGCCAGAAATTAAACATTAAAATGATCAAAACTTTCCGCGAAGGCACGCCCGTGATCGTTGGCGGGATCGTCGAGGAACTTAAAAAAGTTTTGACCAAGCAAAACCAGCCAATGCTTTTCATACGCCTCGCGGACCTCGAGGATTCCATTGAAGCTGTTGTATTTCCCCGGCTTCTAAGCAATAATGGGGATGTTTTCCAGCCAGATACTTGCATCGTCGTCAAAGGCACGATTTCCATCCGCGGCGGAAACCCATCGATTATTTGCGAAAAAGCCCAGAAGCTCGGGCAGAAAAGTAATACTCCAAAAGAAAGTGCAGCAGTCTGAAAATAATTCAATCGAAAATATACGCCATTCGCTGGCGCATATTTTGGCTTCGGCCGTTTTAAAAAAATTCCCGAAAGCGAAACTCGGCATCGGTCCCGCGATCGATACCGGTTTTTATTATGATTTCGAACTCCCCCGCCAACTTTCGCAGGACGAACTCCCCGAAATTGAAAAATTGATGCGCGAAGAAATCCGCCAGCATCTTGAATTTAAGGGCGAGGAGATAACAGCGGCGGGCGCCAAAAAACTTTTTAAATCCCAGCCGTTCAAGCTCGATCTGATAAAAGAGTTCGCGAAAGATAAAAAGAAATTAACTTCGTACCAGAACGGGGAATTTATCGACCTTTGCCGCGGCGGGCATGTCGAGAATACTTCGGAAATAAACCCGAACGCTTTTAAGCTTACAAAAATTGCGGGCGCGTATTGGCGCGGGAACGAAAAAAATCCCCAACTGACAAGAATTTACGGCGCTGCATTCAAAACGAAAGAGGAACTCGAAAATTACTTAGACCAGACCAAAAAAGCCGAGGAATCCGACCACAGGGTTTTGGCGGAACAATTGGGTTACTTCATGATGGACGAGGATATCGGCAAGGGCCTTCCGTTGTGGCTCCCGAAAGGTTTTATGGTGCGAAAAATTCTTGAAGATTATATGTTCGATCTCGAGCGGAATTTGGGATACCAGCACGTTTTGACTCCGCACATCGCCAAGGAAGCAATTTATAAAAAATCGGGGCACCTCGCCCATTACAAAGAGGACATGTTCCCGCCACTGAAACTTGATAAGGAAAATTATTACCTGAAACCGATGAATTGCCCGCATCACCACGTGATTTACAAGCGCGGTAAAAAAAGTTATCGCGAGCTCCCTTTGCGCATTGCGGAATTCGGGACGGTCTACCGTCATGAACGCTCCGGAGTTTTGTCCGGGCTCATCCGGGCGCGCTATTTCACACAAAACGACGCGCATATTTATGTTGATGCATCCCATCTTGAAAAAGAGTTGGTAGATATTTTAGCTTTGCATAAAAAAGTTTACCAGGAACTCGAGATCGAAGATTATTGGTATAGGCTTTCTCTCCCGGACTTTTCTAAAAAAGAAAAATTCGGCGACATAAAAAATAAGGAAATGTGGGACGCCGGAGAGAACGCCCTTCGCGCGGCTTTGGCAAAAAATAAATTGGAATTTGTCGAAGGGGTCGGCGAGGCTTCGTTTTACGGGCCCAAAATTGATATACAAATAAAAGATAATTTCGGGCGCGAGGATACTATCGCGACAATACAAGTTGATTTTTATTCAGCCGCTAAATTTGATTTGTCGTATATCGACGCGGACGGAAAAGAGAAGCCGGTTATCGTGATCCACCGCGCGATTTTGGGATCGTTCGACCGCTTCTTTGCTTTTCTTTTGGAAAAAACTGCGGGAAAACTTCCCTTCTGGCTGGCTCCCGTACAGATAATGATTTTGACAATAAACGAGCGCGTCACCGCATACGCCAAGCACGTCGAGGATACTCTCCGCGAAATGAGCATTAGGTTTGAAACGGATTACCGGAACGAAACAATCGGCAAAAAAATCCGCGATGCAGAAATGCAGAAAGTCCCATACATATTTGTGATTGGAGAAAAAGAAGCTGACGCCCTGAAAGTTTCCGTTCGCGAGCGCGGCAAAGGAGATATCGGACAAAAAAGCCTCGAGGAATTCTTCCGGATGGCAAAATAAAAAGCGCCGCGTATTTTCATACGGGCGCTTTTATAACCCCCTAGTTGAGACTCGCCACACGTTTCATTTCCTCAATGCTCCTCTCCCCGTTCCCCTCCAAAAGGATACCACCCACTAAGCCTACAACAAATATTTGTAAGCCATAGCGGGCATCAAGCACAGTTATTTTAAAGACCCGCTTCCGCTTTTCCTTCCCATCAACACCAGTTACGCGAAGCCTCGCGTTTCTTCCTGCCTTTTGGAGTTGGCCAAAAATTTCGTCGGCGACTTTCCTAGGGGCACCATTAGTCTGCATATGGGCATACACAAGAATCCCCCCTTTCACTAAAGTCATCCTCAATATAGTAGACTAAAATGAAAAAATCAAACCTTAAGATCATCGTCATTGTCGGGACGACGGCTTCCGGAAAATCGGAATACGCGAAAAAACTTGCCAAGAAAATTAATGGTGAGATTATTTCCGCGGATTCGCGCCAGATTTACCGCGGGTTAGATATTGGGACCGCGAAAATTAAGGGGCAGTTTTGCACAGATATCGCCGACCCTAAAAAACCAATGAGCGTTGCCGAGTGGAAGAAATGTGCCGAGGAAGCGATCGCAAAAATATACCAGAATGGCAAAATCCCAATTCTCGTCGGCGGTACGGGTTTTTATATCCGAGCCGTCGTGGATGGGATAGTCCTTCCGGAAGTTCCGCCCAACCAAAAACTCCGAAAAATACGTGAAAAAAAGTCCCTCGAATCCCTATTAAAAATTCTCGATAAAAAAGACAAGGCGCGAGGGAAAACCGTTGACCGGAAAAACAAAAGACGCGTTATCCGCGCGCTAGAAATAATTGAGGCCTTGGGAAAAGTTCCCAGGCTAAGAGCACGTAAAATATATGACGCGAAGTTTTTCGGGATGAAGCGAACTCCGGAAGAATTAAAAAAACGCATCGAGAAAAGGACGCGCGAGATGGTTAAAAAAGGCTTGATCCGCGAAGTTGGGAAATTGCGAAAATCCGGACTTACACAAAAACGATTCAACGAGCTCGGCTTTGAATATAAATACCCCGCGCTCTATCTTGAGAAAAAAATATCAAAAAAAGAAATGACCGAGGCGATCAATAAAGAAACGATAAACTACACCCGCCGCCAGATGCTCTGGTGGAAACGCGATAAGCGAATCAAATGGGTTAAAGATTCTTCAAGAAAATCTCTTTAAGCGTATCGGGGTTTGCGCCGATTTTTTGGGCTTTGGCTTCGCGCATGGCTTGTCCAATTAGGAACTGTAGCGAGGCTTCCTTGCCCCCGCGATAATCCTGGACGGCTGCGTCGTACGCCGTCATGACCGCTTTCACGATATTCTCAAGCTCGCCCGCGTCCGAGGTCTGCAAAAATCCCTCGCGTTGGGCAATTTCGTGCGGATCATCTCCCGCGCCGGTAACCGGATCAACCATCATTTTCAAGATATCTTTCGCCCCGCGCGAAGAGACTTCTTTGTTTACAATCATTTTTATAAGCTCCCCGAAATTTTCCGGCGTAACTTTTATTTCTTCCATCGAAAGCCCGACTTCCTTCAGGATGCCAACTAAATCCGAGGTTAAATAATTTGCCGTAAGTTCGATAACTTTTTTCGGGTCGGTCTCCCCCGTCCATTTATCCGCTTCTGAAACCGCCTGTTCGAAAAATTCCGACAGTTTTTTATCGTGTACAAAAATTTCGAGCTTGTCCCCGTCTATCCCGTACTCTTTGCGGAACCGGGTCCGTTTTTGGTTTGGGAGTTCCGGCAATTCGGACCGGAGCGCTTCAGGAGAAAATTCCTTAACCTCCGATAATTTCATCGGCGGCAAATCCGGTTCAGGAAAATAGCGGTAATCGTGCGCGTTCTCTTTGGAGCGCTGGGAAACCGTTTTCTGGTGCGTATCGTCCCACCCGCGCGTCTCCTGCTTCACCTTTTCGCCTCCCTCCAAAACTTCTTCCTGCCGTTTCAATTCATATTCAATCGCGCGCTCAACGGCCTTAAAAGAGTTGATATTTTTTACTTCAACTTTCGTGCCAAGCTTTCCGTCTACTTTAGAAATGGAAATATTCGCCTCCACGCGCATCTGCCCTTTTTCCATATCCGCGTCAGAAATTCCCAAATATTTTAAAATTAGCTGCAATTCCTCCGCGAATTCTTTTGCCTCCGAAGAAGAATTCATGTCCGGCTCCGTCACAAGTTCCATCAAGGGCACGCCTGAACGGTTGTAATCGACGAGCGTTGCGCCTTTTTCGTGCTGGGAGCGCGCCGCGTCTTCCTCTAAATGCACACGAGTGATGCGGACTTTTTTTCCTGAAGGCCCGCCTGAACGGGCAGGTAATTCTAAAACCCCCGCCTCCACCAACGGATGCTGATATTGCGAAATTTGATAACCTTTCGGAAGGTCCGGATAAAAATAATTTTTACGGTCGAAGCGTGATTCGTCCGCGAGCTTGGCACCCAAAGCTGTACCTAATTTCAAAATCCTACGCACGGCGTCACCATTGGCTACGGGCAAAGCTCCCGGATGCGCAAGGCAAACCGGACAGACATTTGTGTTCGGGCGCCGCTCGTCGGGATCGTTCTTGCAGGAGCAGAACATCTTCGTCAGAGTCTTCAATTCCGCGTGCACCTCAAGCCCTATTGTGGGTTTATATTCGGACATAATATAGAAAGATTTTAGCACTTTTTAAGAATTTTTAAACCCCAGGGAACGAATCCGCTGGGGTTTATTTAACTCACCTCCTTAATTTATTTTCTGAGTCTTAGCTCACGACACTAACGCCGAGAGCGCTATGCTGGAAATTCACATCCCGCCTTTTCCCGAATTTATTGAAGCGGGGCTCCAGCTTCATGAGCCTCCTGAACTCAACCGTGTCGCCGACGTGCAATTTGGGAAAACTATTCCCGTTGGTCGGCATGTCCTCGGGTAACACCAGAACGTTGCCGTTACTTGCGGTAGCCAGAACCGCAAAGGAACGCGCATACCTGACGTGGATCACGAGGCCTTGATTCGGCGGAAGGTTCACCCTTCCGTTCGACGGTTTGTACGTTGAGATGTCAGGCAAGCTCGCAACCTTCTCATCCAAGAGCTTCTGGCAAAAAGTCACGAGCTCCGGCCATTTGTGTTCTCCGGCCAGATACGGGCTCCGTAGCTTGCCGCCCTCGGAATACAGGTCCGCCTCGTGGAGAAGCTGAACCCTGAAGAAAAAGTTGCCCTTGCAACCAATTAAGGAAACCTCCCAGACCTTCACATCCGCTTGCCCAAACTGGAGCAAGCAGAAGTTGTTCGGGAAAAACGGATAGTTGAACCCGGGCCCGACTCTCACATCTACCATCGCCTTGTACGATTTGCCGCTTTTGGGGACAATCGTTTTCCGGCCCGAGATCGAAAACCCGTAGACCTCAGCTTCCGGGTCAACCGTAACGACTATTTTTGCTTTCCCTGGCGGGAGACGACCTACAAAGCCGTCGCCATCCAAAACCGGAAGAACATCTCCGTTAAAAAACACCTTCGCGTCGAAAGGGGTTTTTGCTGCCATCGAGCTATCCTCCTTTAGTTTGAAATGCGCCTTAAGAACAGAATTATTAAATTGCCCTAACTATATATTAAATCTTATCAAATGTCAATACTAAAAGAGGCAATAAAAAAAAGAGGCCCGGGTGCTGTGTGGTCGGCAGCAGCCCGGGCCATTCGAAAAGGGTGGAGGGAGGCGTAGTTTAAAAGGCCCTCTCCCTTTTTTTATCAGCGGGAATGTCATTCGATGTTCCCGCAGATCCCGCTTGTCAGCAAGAGCGGATCGCGAGGCTACATCCCTTACCTTAAGGAACAGGGTCACGCTGAGCTCTAATCGCACTCTACCACCCTTGCTTGGAAATGTAAATTTTGATAATCTTTTGGAATGTTATCCTACACAGATTTAACGCCGGGGACGCAATTCATCCTCGACGGCGAGCCTTACGAAGTCATGGACTATCAGTTTATCCGTATGCAGCAGCGAAAGCCCTCCGTGCAGACCAAAATCCGGAATTTAATTTCCGGCAAAGTTATCGCGCACACCTTCCAACCCTCCGACGCGGTAAAAGAAGCGGACATCGAGCGGGAGATGATTAAATTCATTTACGGCCACCGCGGGGAATATTTTTTCCAAAAGCCGGGCGATGCAAAAGGCAGGTTTAGCCTTTCGGAAGAACTCCTGGGCGAGGCCGCAAAATTTTTGAAACCAAACCTCGAAGTTACCGCGTATAAATTTAACGAAAAAATAATAAATATAACTCTCCCCGTAAAAGTTGATTACGTCGTGAAAGAAGCGCCTCCGGGCTTCAAGGGCGACACCGCAACCGGCGGGAACAAAAGTGTTGTCCTCGAAAACGGCCTCGCGATAAACGCGCCGCTTTTTATCGAAGCTGGCGACGTGATACGCATCAACACAGAATCCGGCCAATACACCGAACGCGTTTCAAAGGCTTAGTATTCGATTGTAAAATCCTGGAAATTTTTTGGTACAGAGACCGTGTCAATCTCGAATTTATCAACGCGCGCAAAAAGCGGCCCTCGCTTGGCCCACTCAAAAAGTTCCTTAACTTTTTCCTGTTCCCCTTTCGTAATTATTTCAACGGAACCGTCCGAAAGATTTTTCACGTACCCCGCGAGCCCGAGAGACTGGGCCCGGCGCCTGATTGAATCGCGAAACATCACGCGTTGGACCCTTCCGAAGACGCGCATCCTGTGATGGATTTCCTCTTTACTATTTTGCATAGTTATATATACTACAATAGCGTTCTTATGCTAAATGTTTCAAATTGAATGAAATTAAATCACGTAGCGATTATCCCGGACGGAAATCGCAGATGGGCAAAGGAGAAGGGGCTCGAACCATGGAATGGGCATAAGGTTGGTGCCGAAAATACAATAAAAATTATCGAAGAGGCAAAAAAGTTAGAGATACCATATTTCACTATATGGATCGCTTCTCTGGATAACCTCAAAAAACGTCCCAAAATTGAGGTTACTTTTTTATGCCGAGTTTTTGCGGAATATTTTAAGCGCCTGGCCGACCATCCTGACGTGCACAAAAACGAAGTTAACGTGCGCGCTTTCGGTTTCCTGGAAGAAGTCTTTCCGGCAAGTGTCGTAAACGCGGTCCGGGAAGCGGAGAAAAAAACTGCATCGTACGACCGCTTCCATTTATCTTTCCTGATGGGTTACGACGGGCAAGTTGAAATGGTACAGGCGGTAGAAAAAATTGTCGCGCAGGCACTTACCGTAAATTCCCAACCGCA
>MFIE01000009.1:2005-6660 GCA_001778785.1 Candidatus Giovannonibacteria bacterium RIFCSPLOWO2_01_FULL_46_13 | reverse complement strand
CTTACCGTAAATTCCCAACCGCAGCCAGTGACGAGCGAGCTGATAAAAGAAAATCTTTGGACGCAGAGCCTTCCGCCGGTAGATCTCGTCATAAGGACCGGAGTCGACAACGCCCCGCACTGGTCCGGAGGGCTCCTGATGTGGCAAACCGCCTATTCGCAGCTGCACTTCACCAATACCTATTACCCGGATTTTACGACAGAAGACTTTAAGAAGGCCGTAGAAGACTATCAAGATAGAGATCGCCGCTTCGGCTCCTAATTTTAACTTTTGCGTTCGAGATTATATTTCAATAAAGACGCAAAAAAGTCTTTTTGATTTTGCGCTGGCAAAGTTCTAATTAATTTTCTAGCCCTTTCTGTAAGATCCGCTATTCCAGAATTATTCACCTTGCCTCCGTCATCTAACTCGTCATCCTTTAGCTGAAAAATTATCCCTAAAATTTCGGCAAGCTTTTCAAATTCCCGAAGGCTCTTTTTGTTTTTTCCAGCAAGAATAGCTCCCGCGAGCAACGGCAGAACGAAAGTATAGCGAGCCGTTTTGGCGCGATAGAGCTCAAGATTTTTTGCCTTCCCCGCCAAAGCAACATCTTCGATTTGCCCAATAGCGGTCGTCATAAGCTCCTTCGAGAAAAGTTCCCAAAGATCTCGGCGTACTTTTTTAGATAAATTGAGCTCTCCTAACGTTTCAAAAGCGATAAAAAAAGCCACGTCCGATAAACAGATCCCCGCCCCTTCGCCGAAATGATAAGAATTTTTAATGCCTTTCTTTTTCCCTAAAATTTCGTATTGCCTATGGATAGTTTTCATCCCTCGCCGCATCTCGTCCTCATCCATTATGTCGTCTTGGATCAGGAGCGCAGAATGAATTAATTCCAGCGAGGCGCCGACATCCAACGCATCGTGGGCCAGTTTCTTCCTGAACAATACATAAGACAGGGCGACCAAAGAACCGCGAAGCGTTTTTCCCCGGAAAAGAAATGATTCAAGCTTTTTGCGCGAATCGGCACCCCAGAACCCCAAACCTAAAAAAATCTTTTTCTTTGCGGCAAGAATAGCCCGAATTCTGGCATCGATGCGCTTCTTATGGTTAAGGAATCCTGAATTCAAAGATTTTTGTCTAGAAATTTTATTGTTCTGTCCCAGGCGTCGGCAGCCGCTTTCGGATTGTGGGCTTCCCTTTCTTCGTTGAAAAAAGCGTGGTCGGCGTCGTCGTAGATTTCGATTTCGCTTGGTTTTCCTAAATCTTCGAGAGCATTCTTGAACCTGGAAACTAAATCTCGCGTGATGTTTTTATCGAGCCCGCCGAAAATTCCCAAAATAGGCTTCTGGATATTTTTCAGGATTTCCTTGTCGTCGCTAACCTTGCCGTAATAAATTACATACGCGCCCGCGCCGATATCCCGCACCGCAGACTCAAACGAGACCATCCCGCCCATGCAAAAACCCCAAACGGCAACCTTCTCATTATTTATTTGGTAATTTTCTAATATAAAAGCGAGGGATTTTTTAATCTCGCTAACTGCTTTTTCCACATCTAATTTATTGCGCATCTCGGAAGCTTCCTCGCGAGTTTGGGCGACCTTGCCGCCGTACAAATCCGCGGCTAACGCCAGATATCCAGTTTCCGCGACGCGATCGGCGACGCGTTTCATTTGGTCATTCACGCCCCAAAATTCATGAATCAAAACTACTGCTTTGCCGTTTGGTGCTACCGGTTGTGAAATATACATATATAAATTTTAAATTATTATGTTTAAACTTGACATGGCTTGACGTGAGATCTCTTTATGCTAGTATTTAGCAAATCTTTTAAAGGGAGGTGCGCTCATATGGTAAGGAGTTTTTTGGGAATTTTGGTCACAGTATTTATGATGGCTGGGTGCGCTGTCACGATTCAGTCCAATGTTCATCCCCTGAACCTCGGCGACGGCGGGAACTGGCAAATCGCGGCAGCGAAAACGAATACTCAAGACGGAGAGCAACAGGGGTTCCTCGCTTTATTCAACTGCCCCGTGAAAAAGACCACTGGCGAAACATGTAAGGTGTGGAGAAAATCGCCTTCGCAGAAGGCCGTGGCATCGTCAGCGACATCACCAGCATGTTCGGGCAAGCAGCCCACGGTGCCATTGGTCAGGCAGTTCGTCGGCCCGATCGGACAAGTATTGGAATCTCCAACGATTCTATTGGAGGCCCTGCCTTCGGAGGAAGCGGCTTCGCTTCCTCGTATGCAGCCTCGAGTGCACTGGCCTCGCAGTCGCAATTCCAACAAAGTTTCCTGTCAGCTTACCAGAGCAGCTACAACAGCGCTGGAGCGTACAACTACAGCTTTGACCTCGGGAAACCCTGAGGAAAAAGCTAAACGAGATAGCCAGGGCGAGATCGCAAGATCGAGCCCTGGCTATTTTTATGTTAAAATACTTCTATGGAAATTTTAACGAGATGGATTATTAATACGCTCGTGGTCCTGGCGGTGGCGTACATCCTGCCCGGGGTTCACGTCGACGGATATTTCGCCGCGTTCGTGGCCGCGCTCGCGATAGGCGTCATAAATACAGTCGTAAAGCCCATCCTTTTCTTACTGACCCTGCCCATAACTATATTGACGCTTGGGATCTTCGCGCTCGCCCTAAACGCGCTTCTTCTAATGCTCGCCTCGGCCATCGTCCCCGGTTTTGAAATCGCGGGTTTTTGGTCCGCTTTAATCTTCGGCATCATCCTAACCATAGTCCACTTAGCCTTTCACTTTTGGAAGAAGTAATTTTTTAAAAATTAGAATTCTTCGAGGAGGCGAACGAGTAGGCGCACCGGAGCCCCAGCCGCGCCCTTCGCTAAATAGTCGCCTTCTATTGTAGTCATTCGTGGGGCGATGTCCAAATGCACCCACGGATAATCTTTGGCCCATTGCCATAGAAACGCGGCAGCCGTAGTCGCACCGCCGTACCGAGTCTTGCTGATATTCGCCCAGTCTCCGAAAGTTCCCTTAATATCTTCTTCAAAATCAGCAGAAAGCGGAAGAGGCCAAACTTTATCTCCAGTTTCTTCTCCAAGCTTCCTAAAAACTGCTTCGAGCTTCTGGCTTGGGGTAAACAACCCCGAGTAACGCTGACCTAGAGCAACCATAGCGGCACCCGTAAGGGTAGCTACATCTACCACGAGCCGCGGATCATATTTTTTTGCGTACGAAAGCGCATCCGCTAAAATTATCCTTCCTTCGGCGTCAGTATTTAAAACCTCAATAGTCTTTCCGGACATAGTTTTCAAAACATCCCCTGGGTGATAACTCGAGCCAGACGGCATATTTTCAACCGCTGGTACTAAGGCTATTATATTTTTCTTAATCCCCAATCTCGCGGCCGCGCGCATCGAGTGGATTACCGCGGAGCCTCCGGACATATCCATATGCATTTCGTAAATCGCCTGCTCTGGTTTCAAATTAAGGCCGCCAGTATCAAATGTAACGCCTTTTCCGACAAGGACAATCGGCTTCTCTGATTTCTTCCCGCCCCAATATTCCATAATGATGAACCGCGGGCGTTCGGCTGAACCCTTAGAGACGCCTAAAATTCCACCCATTCCAAGTTCTTTAATTTTATCTTCCTTCAAAATTTTCACTTTTATCTTTGTGCCCTTAGAATCATCTTCCGCGTGCTGGGCTAAAATCTTTGGGGTCATATCTCCTCCCGGAGTATTGGCGAGTGACCGACAGGCATTTACCTCCTCTCCAATAGCCATTCCGCGTTTAAAACCTTCAGATATATTTTTATCCTTGCTTTTCGAAATTCCTTGCACTTCTTCTACGAAAGAAAAACCGTCTTTGGGCGGAGTTTTATACTTAACAAATTCAAAATCCGCCATAATGGCATTTGTCGCAACCCCCTCGAAGAATTTAACCGTTTCCTTCGGAGTTCCTACGCGCCCAACCCAGAAGGCGAATTTCTTTATCTTTTCCTTTCTTGCGGTCTGTACAGCCATGCGCATCGCGAGCGATCCTTTTTGGTGAATAAACTCTTTTGATTTTCCCAGCCCAACTAAAATAATTTTCCTTTCAGCGTTAGGAAGCAGGAAAACTTTTACCTCTTTTTCTGAAACTCGGGTAGCGCCAGGGATTTTTTTTAAATAATCCTTCTCTCCATCGGCCAAAAAATTAAAAAGTTTAGAGGACTTGGGGCTTTCCCCTTCAAACATAAAAAATACCAAAGGAATATCCCTCGGATCCGGCGCCCTCAACATGCGGAAATTTATTGTCATGATTGGGACAATCTTAGCAGTTTTTTGCGCAAAAGTCTACCCCGTGGCCTCTTTTTTGTTCTCTTCCTTCCGTATCTCTGACGCCCGGACGAAAATCTTTTCATACTCCCTGGCAGAAGTTATCCACGAGAAATCTTTTCCCATCGCCTGCTTCTGCAGTTTTTTCCAAGATTCCTTGTGGCGCCAATTCGTGAACGCGCGGGTCAAGGAGACCAAAAAAGCGTTCGGGTCGTATTCTCCAAAAAGGAAGCCATCGCCAATGCCAGTTTCCGGAGAAAAATCCGTGATGCTGTCCGCAAGCCCGCCGACTTTCCGCGCGACCGGCACTGCCCCGAATCGCATCGCTTCCATCTGCGTCAAGCCGGAAGGTTCGTAGTACGAAGGTATCAAAATTACGTCCGATCC
>MFIE01000009.1:0-1938 GCA_001778785.1 Candidatus Giovannonibacteria bacterium RIFCSPLOWO2_01_FULL_46_13 | reverse complement strand
TTTTCGAGGGCCTGGAAGTAATCCATAAAATTCCCGTCCCCGCTACCTAAAACAATTAATTGCCCATTGGAAATTTTCAGGAACTGGTCAATGACGCCGCTAAAGAGGTCAAAGCCCTTTTGCTTGGTGAGACGCGAGACAACCCCTGCGACAAAAATATTCTTGTCCTCGGGAAGTCCAAACCTTTTCTGCAGGGCTAATTTATTTTCCAGGCGCTTAGCCAGGGAGCGCGCAGTGAATTTCTTTTCGACAAACGGGTCTGACGCAGGGTCATTGGTTTCGTAATCTATCCCGTTTAGGATCCCAAAAACCCGCGAGCGCCTTTCGCGCAAAAGCGCGTCGAGGCCCTCGCCGAATTCCTCGGCCATGATTTCGCTCGCGTAAGTTGGGGAAACGGTGTTGACGACATCGGCATATCGGATGCCGCGGCGGAGCGCATTTATTTTCTGCATCCTCGGGCTGAAAAAATCTGGCACCGGCCCGTACCCGTCATCCCTGTCCATCTCCGCGATATATTTGTGCTTGATCCCCTGCATGGCAAGGTTATGTATCGAAAAAACTGTTGCGATGGGACGCAAGCGCACGTAGTCCTTGTAATCAGTTTTTAAAAAATTTGGCAGGAATCCCGTCATCCAGTCCGCAGCGACAATGATGTCCGGAAGCCAGTCCCTTGAGTCATTTAAAAATTCCAGGCAACCGCGCGAAAGGAGAGCAAAACGCAAGTGGTCGTCGACATACCCGTAAATATTCGAACGGAGCTCGTAATATTCCTGGTTTTCTAAAAAATATGACGTGACTGGGCTTTTCGGGTCGCTTGTCTGGTCATATTTCCAGACATTGCAAAAAAGTTCCTTGCCTTTGTTTTCGGGAGCGGTCGGCACGGCCAAATTTTCCAGGACCATATTGAATGCACCGTGCGAGCGGACTTCTATTCCCGCATATCTCGGAGCCATGACGCGCGCATCGTGCCCAAGTTCGTTTAAGGCCCTTGGCAACGAAAACATCACCTCCCCCAGGCCCCCAGCTTTTGCAAAAGGAGCTTCTTCGGACGTGACAAAAAGAATTTTAAGTTTAGTATTAGAATTGAAAATTCCCATTACAAATAGAGTATTTTCCCCTACTTACATTATATCAGGAGAAATGATTACGCGCACCCCCTCAGCGAGGCCGGACAAAACCTCCACGCGCCCGTCATAACCGCGCAGGCCCAATGTAACTTCGATTTCGTCCGCCCGCCCATCAGGATTTTGTATGCGTATAAATTTTTTCCCGTCGCGCGTTATGATTGCCCTCTCCGGCACGAACAAAGCGTCCGCCTTTCGTTCGGTTACGATATCAATATTCGCGGAGAGCCCGGACTTGATCCTCTCATCCTCCTCCAAAAATGCCAAATTTACTTTATATGTCGAGACTCCTTCAATGACAGTTTCCGCTGGGTCAACTGAAATGACTCTTGCTTCAAAAACGGAATCGCCGTACGCGTCGAGTGTAACCCGGGCTTCGTCCCCGATTTTAACTTTCGAAACATCCACCTCCGGAAGGTTTCCTTCAATTTCAAATTGCGCGTCAGAAATTATAGAAACAACCGGCGTGGAAGCGGCGACGATCTGCCCGATTTTGGCATCCTGTTTCGTTACAACCCCTCGTATCGGCGAGGTGATGCGTGTTTTTGAAATCTGCGCCAAGATATTATTTACGCTCGCCTGCGCTTTCTCTACGCTCGATTCTTGTACGATGATTTCTTCTTCCGTGCTTCCGGCAAGTTCCTTGGCAAGTTCCGATTCCGCGATTTTTAGCGCGGAGACAGCGCCCGAGACATTATTTATTGCCGTATTAACATTCGTTCGTGCGGTTGAAACATCTCCGCGGTAAGTCGTAATGGTTGCTTCCGTTAGCCCGGAATCCGTCCCAAGTCCGTTTATGGCAACCGCAACGGTA
>MFIE01000008.1:3231-5686 GCA_001778785.1 Candidatus Giovannonibacteria bacterium RIFCSPLOWO2_01_FULL_46_13 | reverse complement strand
GGGAATCCGAATTCGTTTGGAAAAATGGGGGGGAATCAGTGGGACGCGCTTCGCGCGTCCCACCATTTGGCTTTGAAAAAGCCGTTAAGTTCTGTTCTGGTGCCCAGGAGAGGACTCGAACCTCCACGGTCTTGCGACCACACGCACCTCAAGCGTGCACGGTTACCAATTACGCCACCTGGGCAATAGACAAACCAATTATATTCAAAGCCTTCTCAATTTTCAATCGTTTGCGCTTTAAACAACAAAGATCATCAATATAATACATTTTTCTCAAAATTTTCAGTGAGTCTGTTTTTGCGTATTTCAGTTGATATGTAGTTTTCTTTTTATCATGAGTTATATGGCCTTTTACTTTTTCCAATCTAAAAATTTCGTCTTGTAGCCACCTTATGTGAGAATAGCTAGCCGAAATAAATACAGTATAAAACATAAAACTAGATTTCCAGCGCGAATCATAATAGGAATAGAATGTTCCATCGCCATCAAAATGTCCCCGCATGAAATCCCAGAAATATTTTTGCGGAATATCTACATCTTTGAGGATTTTAGTTTTTCCAGGAGACAGCCCAATGCTAAGCAAAAATTTATAAAACAAAACATCTCCAAACTGTACCCTATAGCAATATCTATTCGTACTTCCGGAAACTTTTCGTCCAATCTTATTTTTTAAACCAAGACATTCCAAAAAAGTTTTAATTTGTTCCAGATCCTTCGAAGTCATGTCTATATGACGTCCATCTTTCGAAAGACAACCGTCCGTCGTAATTAGTCCTATTGCATAGGCAAGCAAAGGAGACCACTCAATCCTTACCATTCCCCTTGGTTTTATCCCAGGCATTTAATAATTATACCTCAAGCAGATAGCGTCTGCCAATTAGAATAGTAAAAAAATGTTGATATCTATAAAATTTACTCCGCGGAAATTTCCTTCTCTTCTGCCGGAGCTTCAACTATCACTTCTTCTTTCGGGGCGGAGTACATAGTCTGCCTCATTTTGCGTCTAGCTTCGGACTGCGCTTTCTCGCGGATGTAATATAATTTTGCACGGCGCACCCTGCCTCCGCGCTTTAAAACTTCAATTTTTTCCAAAACCGGGGAGTACAAAGGAAAGATCCTTTCCACACCAATCCCGTCGGTAACTTTTCGCAAAGTAAAAGTAGACCCGGCTTCCAAGCCGTGCTTCTTCGAAAGGAGCAGGCCCTCAAAAGCCTGGAGCCTTGTCTTGTCCCCTTCTTTGATTTTCTGCCAAACTCGCACAGTATCGCCTGGGCGCAAATCCAATTTCCGTCTTTTTTCCATTTCTACCGGGGAAAATTTTGTATCTAAAACCGTGGTCATGATTCATTATTATTATCATACTCGGGGATTTCCTGCAATACTCGCTCCAAGTCCTGGGGCATGTCGGCTTCGAGCCTTATATTTGTGCCTTCCGGGAGCAAAAGCTCGATTGAATTCGCGTGTAGGAACTGGCGCGAAAGGCCCGCGGGGCAGATAAAGCGCTTGCCGGAATAAAGCTTGTCGCAGACCACCGGGTGCCCAATCGCCGAAAAATGCGAGCGGATTTGGTGCGTGCGCCCGGTTTTTGGAAGCGCTTCGACGAAAGTAAAATCCTTAAACCTTTTCAAAACTTTATATTCCGTAACGGCCTCGCGGATCATCCCGCGCTTCTCCCCGATCGCCACCCTTTTCAACGGCGTCTTCTTGCTCCGCCCGATCGATAATTCTATTTTTCCGGAGTTATCTTTCATTTTCCCGACAACGAGAGCTTTATAACTTTTCTGGATCCTTCGAGTTTTGAAAAGTTCGCGCAAATATTCCTGCGCTTTTTCTTTTTTCGCAAAAAGGATTACGCCCGACGTATCTTTATCAAGCCGATGGACGACCAAAAGTTCGGGCCGCTCTTTCAACGCCCAGTCGAAATCAACTCCCGCGGGTTTATTTATCGCAACGAGATTTTCGTCCTCATATATGATTTCCAATTTAATCACTTTATTTAACTATTGATCCCGGCGGAACTTCTCCGAACGGCGTAAGCAACGTCGGGCTGCCGTTATCATCCGCGGCCAGGAGCATCCCCTGCGATTCGAGGCCCATGAGTTTTCGCGGTTCGAGATTCGCGACGATGATAATTTCCCGCCCAACTAAAGTTTCGGGCGGGTAAACTTTTCCGATGCCAGCGATTATCTGTCTTGCTTGCCCTGAGCCTGTCGAAGGGTCTTCGCCGACGGAAACTTCCAAGCGCAAAAGTTTGTCCGAGCCTTCGATGCGCTCGGCAACTAAAATTTTCGCCACCCGCAGATCAACTTTTTTGAATTCGTCGTATGAAATTTTTTCCATATTTATTCTAAATAAGCCTTATCAACCCAGCACCAGACAAATGAAAGCGGGGTTCCCGTAGGAACCGAAATAATAATAGAGTGTCCGGTTTTCTCGAAATGCTCGCGGTTGTGCG
>MFIE01000008.1:1636-3204 GCA_001778785.1 Candidatus Giovannonibacteria bacterium RIFCSPLOWO2_01_FULL_46_13 | reverse complement strand
GATCCGCAAGAAGCGCAGAGTCTTAAATTTTTCGTCTCGCCGCAAACTTCGCAGGCGGTTTTATCCGTCGAGACTATTTTCATCTCGGGAATATGCGCGCACTGTTCTTTTTTGATTTTTTGACTTGTCATTTTTGTTGTGCCTGCACCAGACTTTATCAAATTTAATAATGGGATGGTGCGCCCACGAGGGATTGAACCTCGGGCCTTTCCCATGTCAAGGGAACGCTCTACCACTGAGCTATGGGCGCAAATTTATTATTCTAACAACCTATCAATTTTCGCGGCCATGATAAAGTCATTTTCCGAAAGGCCGCCGATGGCATGCGTTGATAAATTCAATATTACCCGATTATACAAAATCGCGAAGTCCGGGTGATGTCCTTCGTCTTCGGCGAGCGAAGCCACACGGTTAACGAATAACATCGCTTCCTTAAAATCCTTGAATTTAAATTCCTTGAAAATTTTCTCAAGCCGAACCAAGCTCCAACCATCGAGCTGGTCCAGATACGGCGTTATTTCTTCCGCACCGAATGGGATCGCCCCACCCTCGCACGGCACACATTTTTTATTTATCAAATCCATGTGACCCCACCGGGAATCGAACCCGGATTTACGCATTGAAAGCGCGCTGTCCTAACCATTAGACGATGGGGCCGTAATTTAGATCCCTAAAGAATTAAACAACTCATTGCGTTTCCAGGAATGCCGTTTTAACTCAGCCTCCCTATTTCTCGCATCCATTTTTGTATCATATACCTCTTTGTGAACCACGTGCCACGGGATATATGCTTTCGTAGACCTCACCCTGCCAGAATTATGCTCGAACAAGCGCTTGTCTATATCTTTTGCTATACCAATGTATCTGCGTCCTCTTTCAATACTCTTGAGAACATATAAAAAATACATAAGCGCTGTTCCACCAAGGGTGGATGAACCTAACCATTCGACGTTTATCCGCCTTTGGCGGAATGGGGCCGTAAAGTTATGAAGTCTACCTATATTATATGAGAATTTGAGGATAATCAAACCCTATTCTCCCGGTGCTTGACTTTTTTATGGAAAGTTGCTATTAGATATAGTTGAACTTAGGGAAAGGAGGGACACGAAATGTCCCTTAAAAAACTAATACTAGTCGGCCTTTTCGTCCTACTTGGGACGGGGATCGCCTCGGCTGACGTGATCGTCCGCCCCGGCGACACTTTGTCCTATATCGCCCTCGATCAAACCGGTCGGGCGAACAATTGGACGAAGATCAACGCCATCAGCCCGAAAACGGGCGAGGTGCGGGATCCGAACTTGATCTTCCCTGGCGACATCGTCGTCATCTCGGAAGAGCTCGTGATCGCGAGAACCGCGCGCACGGATACGGCGAAGAGCGGAAAAGTCAGCAGTTTGGCAAAGGTTGAAAAAACCAAAGCCACGGTTGTTGGCGATTCTATGTCGGACCGAGTTGTTGACCCGACAGAATTCGCTTCGTCGCTAACCGAAGAGCCTGAACTGACGGTTGAAACCGTTAGCAGAAAAGTGGCTCCGGTTACTGCGCCGGTTGATCACAAAAAAGATTCG
>MFIE01000008.1:0-1591 GCA_001778785.1 Candidatus Giovannonibacteria bacterium RIFCSPLOWO2_01_FULL_46_13 | reverse complement strand
AGGGGAGAAAATTAAAAATGCGTGGAACACGCTGAAAACATCCATCAGGGCCAGAAGCCCTTGTAAGGATGTTCCCGCGAAGAAAATGACCGCGGAAGAACGAGAAAGCACGTTGATAGAATTGCGTTCGTTCGAGGGCAACTTCAAAAAAGTCTTCGGCGATACATTCTGCGACAGCCATATCGGTCCCACAACATTCCAATCGGAGTATTTACCAGAAAAAGAAATTTTGCGCCTAAAGATCATGCTTGATCACACCAATAGATGGCGCGACCTGGGAGATACCATCAGATACATTCTGAACGAAAAAATGGGCACGCCAGGATTCGCTTTACGGAAAGAACCTTGGCTCGAAAGTAAACATACGGTCATAGAATTCAAAAAAAGAGAAAGGGAGGATTGGTCATTATGAGAAGTCCAAAAATGCTCGTAGTTGGTGGGGGCACTGGCGGTTCAATAACTGTCGGGTCTATGCTAAAAGAATTTTCCCAAGAGATGTTTCGCTGGGGAAAAACCGGTGGCGAGAAAGCAAGAAAGCTCGTCGAGCAAATGCTTAACACTAAATTTCTCCTCGCGGACACATTCAAGCAGACCTTACTCGACGTGACCAGAGGATTGTCGGTGCCGTCGGGCACGAAGATTTTCGCACACACCATAGGAGAAAAAGTGACAAGCGGCAAGGGCGCATGGAAAGACCTGGAGATCGGTAAGAAAGCTTGCGACGAATCGTGGCCATTTATCAAACCACTTTTAGATGAAGCGGATTTCATTTTCCTCGTCACGGGATTATCCGGCGGAACAGGATCAGCGCTACTGGATAGAACCCAGGACCACATAGATTCTACCAAAAAGCTTTTCTGGCCAGCAGTAATAAACCCTTGCCTTAGTGAAGGATCAATGCACTACGCAAGAGTGGTTCAACCGGCCATCGACAGACTCAAGGAAAAGAAATTGAAGTTTGTCGATATTTCCACAGAAGCGATTCTGAACGAAAGAGTTCCCGTGGATGAGATCTGGAAAAGAGTAAACCAGGGTGCCGCGCAGAGCTTGTCGGGTGTCATCAGCCTGTTTAGTAATCCAGCGGTTCTTACAGATCCGCACAACCTCTGGTTGGTATTGGGTGGCGAAGGTCGCCTTCGAATTGGGTCTCATCCCTTGGCACGGGGCAAAAACGAAAAGCTTGACCTCAATCAGGTGGTAGGCGCATTACGGAAAAGCATCAACAACCCGTATCATCATCTGGGAAGCGCTCCCGGCGAGACTATCGTCATCGCCCAGATCCCATACGCATGGGATCTGAAAGTCGTGGAAGATGCAGTTGACGTTATAGCAAGAGAGTCGAAAGGAGACATCAGTCAGCATGTCATACCGATTTTCGCGCCGGAGGCGGGAGTAATTGCGATAACTTCGGGCAACAAAAAGCGCCCAGAAAGCCCCACGATCGACTGGATGCAGCCCACAAAAGAAGAGATAAAGATAAACTTCGTCGATTTCGGGGATGACTCGGGAGATACCGGTCGTCGCGAGGAACCAATCGAATCCGATTCTCCCCTACCAGCAGCAACATCGGAGGCCATGCCCGCGGCGGATG
>MFIE01000007.1:27065-65992 GCA_001778785.1 Candidatus Giovannonibacteria bacterium RIFCSPLOWO2_01_FULL_46_13 | reverse complement strand
GCTTTCGAGGAACGGATATCATATACTACGCTCTCGCCAGCACGCGCCAAGCGCCGCGCCAAGAGCCACAAAATTCCGTCCCCGCGGATAGCGTTCGCGTTTTCATCAAAAACAATTAAGCGGTCCCCGTCCGGATCGAAAAGAAAACCTATGTCCGCTTTTTTATCGCGTACGACTTCTTTAATTTTCTCCTGCGCTTGCGGAAGGAGCGGGTTCGGTTCTTTTTCGGAAAGGGTTGGGTCGGGCTTCATAAAAATCGCTTCCGCCTCGACATTCTGTAATTTCTCCAATATTTTCGGCAGCACCAATGTAACCGCTCCCCCGCCCGCGTCGAAAACCGCTTTAATTTTTCTTTTCACGGAAACTCCTTTCAATAAAAACTTTACATATTCTTCGAGGTAACTTTTTTGGATGTACCCTCCGATTTGGCTCACCTCCTGAGGAATCCCTTTTTTGATAATTTCTTTTATTTCGGAAAGCCCAGATTTCTCGCTTAAAGCTTCCGTGCCTTTATAAATTTTTAGGCCGTTATATTTGATGGGATTATGCGAAGCCGTAACCATTATCCCGCCCGAAGCCTTGGTTTGGGCAATGGCGAAGACGTGTAGGGGCGTTGTGGCCTCCCCGATATCAATGACGTCTACCCCGCGGGCGCGAAGCCCGTCCGAAACCATCTCTGAAATTTCGAGTGAACTCCAGCGAATATCCCTTCCCAGGAGGCATGTTTTTCTTGTCTCGAGCGAGGTCGAGGAATCGCCTTTCGATTTCAAGAATTCAGCAAACCCGCCCGCAATAAGCTCGACGGTGTTGTGGTCAAGTTCCTCCGGATAAAGGCCGCGGACATCGTACGCCCTAAAAACCTTTTCCTTGAAGGCCTTGAGTTTTATATTTACGTCGAGCCCCATATATTCTATTATTCTCTCATGTCACTAAAAATCGGCATAGTGGGCTTGCCCAACGTTGGAAAATCTACCCTGTTCCAGGCTTTAACCAAAAAAGAAGTAGATAAGTCCAACTACCCCTTCGCCACGATCGACCCGAACGTCGGCGTCGTTGAAGTGCCCGACGAAAGGCTTTTCAAACTGGCCGAGCTTTCCAAATCTAAAAAAATCGTCCCCGCAGTTGTTGAATTCGTAGACATCGCCGGACTCGTAAAGGGGGCGGCCGAGGGAGAAGGCTTAGGGAATAAATTTTTGGCGCATATCCGGGAAGTGGACGCGATCTTGGAAGTGGTCCGGGCGTTCGAAAACGAAAATATAATACACGTTACGGGAAAACCTAATCCCCTCTCCGATATCGAGACCATACAGATAGAATTGGAACTGAAAGATATGGAGACAAAAGAAAAAGCCAAAGACCCGACGCAGCTGCAGTTGCTTTCAGAAAAACCGATCCTTTACGCATTCAATACTTCTGAGAAAGGCAAAGTTGAAATTCCGCAAATGCCAAACTCCATCACGATCGACATAAAAAAAGAATTTGAGGTTTCCGAGCTCGACGAAAAAGACAGGGAGGAACTCGGGGAAAAATCGGCCCTCCCGGACCTTATAAAAAAAGCTTACGAATTCCTTGGATTGATAACTTATTTCACGGCCGGCGAAGACGAATCCCGCGCCTGGACGATTCCAAAAGATTCTACAGCCCCGCGCGCGGGCCGGGCCATACACGGGGATTTCGAACAAAAATTTATCCGGGCAGACATAATTTCGTACGAAAAATTCATCGAGGCTGGATCCTGGGCCCGCGCGCGGGAGCTGGGAACCCTTCGCACAGAGGGAAGGGAGTATATCGTGCAGGACGGGGACGTAATTGAATTTAAGATATAGGTCTGATATACTCTTTTCATGCAGCAAGAACCAAAATTATACGAGATTTCCTACGTTTTAAAGATCGACAGCGATGAAGGCCTGACCGGCACTCTCGAGCAGATCCGAAAATACATAGAAGAAAAAAGCGGACGAAGCCTTGAGGAGTCGCGACTTTCAAAAAGGCGCCTCGCTTATCCGGTAGGTAAAAACTACGAAGGGGTATTTGGAAGCATGAAATTTTTCTTGAAACCGGAGGACCTCTCGGAATTGGAATCGAGATTAAAGCGCGACCAGAAATTCATCAGGTATATGATCACCATCGCCAAGGCCTATGGGTTCGAGACCAAGGGACACCCGAAAATAAAGAGGGCTCCAGAGACAAAGGCCGCGGATGTGCAGGAGATCGACAAGAAACTGGAAGAAATTTTAGGAGAATAGTAGTATTTAAGCATGAATCTCAACAAGGTACTCTTGATAGGAAACCTCACCCGCGACCCGGAAATGCGCTCCCTGCCTTCAGGACAGCCGGTAGTAACCTTCGGGATAGCCACCAACCGGGTATATAAAAGGGACGGCAAGCAGGAAAAACAGACGGAATTTCATAATATAGTCGCTTTCGGCCGCTTAGCTGAAATCGCCTCGCAGTATCTTTCCAGGGGGAAAATGGTATACATAGAAGGCAGGCTCCAAACCAGAAACTGGGAATCCAAGGACGGGGGCAAAAAGAACCGGACGGAAATAATAATGGAGGGCATGCAGATGGGGCCGAAGATCGGCGGATATGATGGCGGAGGACAAGCGCCAGCCGGCCCCTCTGAAAAACAACAGCCCAACAAGGAAGAAGAGAAAATAGAGACAATAGAATATCCGGGCGACGAAATTAACCCGGACGAAATACCTTTTTAAGTAAGTAATAAATAAAAATGATTAACCAAAAACAGTGCTTTTTCTGCACATCGAACATGAAGGGCATCGATTACAAAGACGCCGAAACGTTAAAGCGTTTTTTAGATCCACAGTTTAGGATAATGCCTAAGAGGCGATCCGGCCTCTGCTCGCTTCACCAGCGCAAACTAGCAAGCGCGGTCAAAAGGGCAAGAGTGCTCGCTTCCCTCCCGTTTACCGTCCGTTAATCCAGTCATCCAATATAACCTCGAGCCGCAGGGAATCCTGCGGATTTTTTGCTATTCCTTCCTCCAATATAGCCCTAGCCTTGGCATCATTTTTCATTTTAAAGCGATACATCTCGTAGAGCTTCTGGTACACCATGATCTCCGTAGGCTGTCTTTTTATAGCCTCTTTATAATACTCCTCGGCTTTAGTTAAATTCACTATATCGTACGTATAAAGGTCGCCGAGATTGTGCCGAGGAATAAAATCGTCCGGACGCATTTCGGAAGCATATTCCCAAGCGATTCTTGCCCCATTGAAATCCCCCGCCTGCTTCCTGAATAAAGCCAGGTCCATCCAATATGAATATTGTTGGGGATCTTTGCGAAGGCTCATGGTTAGAATCTCAATATTTTCCAAGAGCATTTTCTTGGCCTCTTCTGAAACTTCTGCATGAATCTCAACTGGCCAAGGAAGGTCTGGCACGGGGCGATTTGGGATAAGACTTATTTCCGCCCCATTCCCATTTTCTTCCGTCGTAGAAGCTGTATTATTTGCCATCTGCGGAACATTTGCAGAGTATTTTAAATCAAACCAAACATAAAACCCGCCCAGCAAAATAAGGCCAATGACCAAACTATAGATAAAGAATTTATTACTTAAAAAATCCATTTATTAATTATATAGAATCCTTACCAAATTCAAAACCCCCCGCCCTTTCGGGCGGGGGGTTTTGCTAGCCCCCGATAAAGATCGGGGCACAAGCGCTAGAGAGATATAACCTGGGCGTTCATGTTCGAGGTCGGGAGACCTGGAACAAGATAGCCGTTTGTCCAATCGTTGTCACCAACTACTGATGGCGCAGTCAACGAGTTTGGCGTCCAGATAAAGTCATCGTAATCCGTTCCTGCATCAACTTGTGCTGCTGTACCCACCTGATCAGAAGCATCAGAGTAGGATGTAGCATCACCTTGGAGCTGTGTAGAAACCGAAGCTCCAGCGGCTGTTGATGCAACAGTTCCTCTAAGTTCGAAGTAATAAGTCGAACCTGACGGAATATGTAGAACAGTCGCGTTACCGCTTGAATTGTTGGCGAAGAACTCGAAGTCTGTACTCGCCGAAACAGCCCATGAAGTCGACGGAACCGTAGATGAAGACATCAGACCAGCACCCGAATTCAATCCTGCTACTGGACTCGAGAAGCCTGAATCAGTGAATGCATACACTTGAGGGCTGGTAACGACAGCCGTAGTGGTTGCCATGCGGAAAGTGAATTTGTAGATACCGACATCATTGCCATTTGCTTTCACGGAGAACCTGAATAATGCTTTGTCTCCGTTTGCCAAATTGCCAGTTACACCCACAGCCGCAAAGCTCGGGTAACCTTTGAAGATGCGTACTCCTTCGGAAGCCGTGTCGCCACCTGTAGGCGTAACGTTGGCTCCAGACGAAACACCAACTCCGTAGTTCCCGTTGATTCCGATGTTGTTGCCATCGTAGTCAACCTTCAGGAAGTCTCCAGAAGTGGTGATATCGCAGGAAGTACAGATGCTCGATGCATCTCCCTTCACAACAAGGACCTTTGAAGTGTCCTTAGCAACTCGGAACGCGCCCGAGGCAATTGCCGAGGAAGTCGCGTAGTCTTCCTGCGTTGAGAAGTTCGCGGTTCCAATCTGCACGCCGTCGGTCGTCCACAACGAGACTACTCTGCCGACAAGGTCGTTCGGAGTCGACGAAGCGGTTGTTGAACCAGCTCCTGTTAATTGCAAGGAAACCTGTCTCAAGTCGACAGCCTCATTCGAAGCCGTGAACCTTATTCTGGCAAGCTCAACATTGGTCATTCCAGCCGATACAACTTTGTATGTCGGGCTAGCTGAATCAAGAGCCGCGGTCAGTGTGCCCCCCGAAGCCGCAGTCATCGCCTGTCCATTGGATTCGGAGAGAGTCTCCGTAATGGTCGATCCGGAAGTCAGTCCTGTGGCACCAGTAAAGCTAGTTGCCTCTGCTGTATCCAAACCCCAGAGGTAAGAGCCCGTGGAGCCTGAGCGAAGGTCGCATTTAAGCGAGATAATCTTCGATTGCCCTTTGGTGAGGGTCAAGCCTGTGCCGTCGAAGGTGAAGCTCGTGGATGAAGATTCAGACGTCGGGTTGATAATATTCGAAGCGTTGACCACAGTTGCTCCATCGTAGAGTTTGCAATTTGTAAGGTCGTTGGCATTTCCTGTAGCAACACCATAAGTAAGCGGTATGGATACCAAGCGGATATCCTCACCTGAACCGGTCGCATCGAAGTTATAGCGGGCGAACTCGAATTGAGACGCGCCTGCGATGATAGTCTGCGCGGTCGGCACGGTCTGCGCCGATACCGTCAATGCCCCAGCTTTTACAGTCATCCTCGGCATGTTAAGCGCGGAAGACGGAGCCGGAGTAACCGTGTTTCCAGTCGTCAATCCCCTTACTGTTGACCAGCCTGAAGGAGTCGTAGAAGCGGCAATAGTTGTATCGCCGTCTATGTCAGATCCAACTTTACCCTTAAAAGTAAGAGTGGTAATTCCTGGCTGGAAAGTGATGGTGTCAGAGAAGGTAATTGTTCCTTCATTTCCGCTAGCATCGGTCGCAGAACCGTCCGCGGTCGAAAGGACTGCGCCGTTCTGATCAACCAATTGAGCGTTAGTTATATCGTCTACGTCATCGTTAGCTCCTTCGCCAACCAACGATACATTGAAGATCATTGATTGAACGGAGATCGCTTCTCCTTTGACGTCAACCGCAAGGGCACCCAAAGGCTGACCCAATACGTTTATGGCAATATTCTGCGCCGAGACCGCTGTCGCAACTGAAACGTTTATAGTTCCGGTGGATACCGTAACTTGAGACGCGTCATAGTATGGATCTTCAGCATTATTGAAGGCAGAACCATCGGCTGTAGCAGCGCTACCTGCCAACGGCGGAATAAGTCCATAGCCATAGGTTTCCCCTTTCAACCCTATATCTGTCTGCTTGGCAATATCGAAGTCTATAGTCCTAGCAGAACCACCGACGATGTCTCCTTTGACGGAAATATCAGCGGAAAATCCTTTATCCAGGAGAATTCCTTTTCCGGGGAAGGTTGCGGTGAAGTACTTGCCATCCACAGAAGCCATCGTGTCGTAGGCAGTGCCGTCGACATATGTCTTCAGATTAGCAAGATCACCAGATCCGGTAGAACCAGTCTGGTTCCAGCGGATGTGCGTCAAGTAAACTTTCTCGGCAGATCCGGCGGTAACCTTTACCGACGCGAAGGTGTAGTTAGTCGTTCCAACCTCTTTTGTCTGATTGGCACCAGGATCCAAAGATCCTCTCGATACAGTTACCGAACCTATAGTTAAGCTCGCGTTAATTGTGTGCTGAGCTCCAGAGATTGGTAGTGACCCTGTTAATGTAGCTGCAGAATTCACTCCAACAACCGAGAAAGTGGCCACCTGGCCAGCTTCCTGCGATAGATCAGAGTCCATGTTAGCCGCAACAGTCACCGTTCTAGATTGTCCAGCTTTTACTACAAATGCTTCTCCGACAGTTGCCTGGTGAGAAGAGTTCAAAGTCTTTGAAATTCCTAGCTGTACGCCGTTTTCATCCAAGAGAACGACTCCATCGAATGAAGTGTCGGCGGCCAAGCCTCCTCTTTCTACCGTTACTCCATTTACTGTTATGTCACCGTCAGTGCCGGCAGTAAATCTAACTGTAGTAAAAGGTACTCGAGCCGCGTTCTGAGGCGCCAATGAGTTAGCTGGCTGTGTTCCAGGAGCGATCATCAGTTGTGTGCCAGCCGGTGTTCCAGGCGTTCCTGGTGTTCCTGGGGTCCCTGGAGTTCCAGGTGTGCCCGGCGTTCCTGGTGTTCCTGCCATCGAATTGTATTTGGCTCGAGAAATCGGTCCAAATAAACCAGATGTCGGAGAAACTCCGTTAGCGGCCTGCCATTTTACGACAGCTGCTTTTGTCTTAGCGCCAAAATAAGTTGTTTCCATTCCTGGGGCACCAGCGCCAGAAGTGGATACTTGAAATCCTACGGAGTTCAAGTATTGCTGTAAGCATTTTACGTCATTACCTGTCATGCCTAATGAAAGGCTTCTGGTAAATCCACAGTTTCCAGTCGTTGAAGGAGGTACTGGGGTCGTCGGCTGTCCTCGCAACGATGCATTTACGTTATTGATCGTGCTTTGGTCAGCTCCGAACGATGATAAGAGAGAGAGGATTGACTGTATCTGTGATTCCGTTAAAGCAGCGTTTGCTACCAACGGTACAGTTAAAGAAGCGCCCGACAAGAACAAAGCCGTCGAGACGCTTAAGAAAGTAACAGCGATTTTATTCGCAGCTTTCTTTGTTCGAATACTCATGATTTAGTAATTTTTTCTAATAAGTTAAACGTAGATTCTTGAGATTTCGACATTCCAAAAAACTACGCGTTAATAACCAAACTAATAATGTTCCTGATATAAGGAGTCAAGCCATTTTCCCCTTCAATGTGGCGAAACTTCGACATATTGAGAGAGATCGACCGGACCCGTGACTCCGGTTAATTATCTAAGGTTATAATTGTGTGACGAACCAAAAAACATTTTCTGTCATTCAACCGTTATTATTCTATTGTCAAGGTCCGCTACAACAAAGCAAATCACCCATGTTAGAAGGGATAGCTTTCGTTGCCTTTAATCATTATAAATATATACACAACCAATACACAAGGGGAAATACAGGTATCCTTTGTGGATAACAACTTGTCAAATATTTAAAAAGGTATAGTAAACCATACTAAACTAGCACTCTCGTCAAGAAACTGCCAAAAATATAGGAAAACGCTAGAAATAATAAGGTTTTTTATATTATGGATCGTGCAAATTTAAAAAGTTTTAAAAAACGGGGTACTTTTTGAGTACTCCCGTTTTTTTGCCTAGTTTTTCTTCTCTAAGAGTGAGACTACATCACCTTTTCTTATTGAACCAATGGTCAAATGGGCGAAATTCCGTCCAAAGACAACGCCTTTTTCTCGTTTTCTGTATTTAGCGAGCGTAGCTAAAGGCTCTTTCCCGGTAATTGCAGTATCTTGATCGGTAGTAGTTATAACGCACCTTACGCAAAGCGGCCCTCCGCGAAGCGAAACCCCATTAATTTGAAGGCTGCCCCAATCGTCCTCTGCATATGGCTTAACGCCCTCCACCACAATATTTGGCCTGAAACGATCCATAGAAATATGCCTGGAAAGGCGCCGATTCAGATCATCTAATGAACCCTGCGAGATAATGAGTAGTGGATAAGCATCGGCGAAGCTAACTTGCACAGATCCACTGAAAAAATCAGAATATCGCATTCTGGGCTTACAATAACGGACCAGACGGCAACTTCTCTCCAAAAAATCACTGAAGAATCTAGACGGAACATCCCCTTGGTCGAGAGCCTCGACCCTGTCGCCCCACACTTCAACATTGATCGGCTTGCTTGCATGGTTTTCCAAGGGGATGAGAAGGTCGCTCCATGGTTTCACAATTAACACCGAGGCGGTCCGAACAATCACGCTTATCAATGCCAATTTTGGACATTCTCGTTGGCTTAAGAATTTACCGTCAGCATCCACGACCATAAATTCCCGATCCCATTTTGGGCCAGATTGTTCAAGTTGCAATTCATTAACCTCAAAGCCTTTGCAAGATTTCACCGGGTAAACGAACAATGATTTAATTCTCATTACACCCTCCTTCTAATTTTCACCTCACATTAGCCCAAATATATTGAAGCTACAAGCTTTTTAAGATATTATTCACGTTATTGCCGGGTCGTCTAATGGTAGGACACATGCCTCTGAAGCATGGTATTGGGGTTCGAGTCCCTGCCCGGCAGCACAAAACAGCTGGGAAATATGATTTTAGCGGCTAATACGTCTTCATTAATATGAATAAACAAATATTTTTAGCCTTGCTAGGATTGTCAATGCTTCTTCCTAGTATCTCCCAAGCTCAATCCGCGCCCTTTGAATATTCGGGGTGGATCCCCTATTGGCGTATAGATGAAGGCATAGCCGATGCAACAGCCAATCTCAATAAATTGAAGGAAATTAACCCTTTCGGCTTAAGCATCACCAATGACGGGGCGCTATACGACGGCTCACTGCATCTCGAAGAATCGCGCTGGCAGGAACTGCAAGCGGCCGCGAAAGCCAAGAAAATCAGGTATATCCCGACTATAATGTGGTCCGATGGGGAGGCTATGCACAATATTTTGAGCGACCCATTTTCCCGAGGCCAGCTTGTGGACCAGATTGTCGCCAACGTTTATGAATACGGCTGGAGTGGGATTGATTTGGACTTTGAAGGGAAGAAAGCAGAAACTAAAGACTATTTTTCGGCATTCCTGCGCGAACTGTATCCAAAAATGGGAAATAAGTGGGTAATGTGCACTATAGAAGCACGAACCCCGCTTGAGAGAAGGTACGACAATATTCCGGACGACATAGAATATGCGAACGACTATGTTGAAATAAACAAATACTGCGACCGAGTGCGAATAATGACATACGACCAACAGAGGGCGGACCTTACCGCAAACCGAGCCGGCACAAATCCATACATACCTATCGCCGACCCAAAATGGGTCGAGTCCGTAGTTACATTGGCCAAGAAAAATATTCCGGCACGTAAACTTGTCATCGGTGTCGCGACATACGGATACGAGTGGGACGCGACTCCCCTTTCGTCGGGCTTTAGTTATCAAAAACTTTGGGCCTTCAATCCAAAATATGCCACCGACTTGGCTTTGAAAATGGGCTTAACTACGCAGCGAAATCGCGCGGGAGAAATGAGTTTTTCGTATATCGACTTCATGCCAACAACAGTCGCTCCGGCCGAGGTTGAATCAAACCCACCAAACTCCCTCTCCTCACTATCACCCGCCCAGTCTATTTCGACTTTGCCGTGGTCATTCCGGGTCGTTTGGTGGTCTGATGCAGAATCAATCCGGCAGAAAGTCGCCCTCGCTAAAAAATTGGGGGTACGAGGAATCGCGATATTCAAAATCGACGGAGGAGAGGACCCCAAAATCTGGGAGGTCTTGAAATAAACGAGTTTTTGTTCTATCTTAAGAAAGTCCCGCTGTGCGGGGTTTTCTTATGGAAATTAGAAATATAGCCATCATCGCTCACGTAGACCACGGGAAAACCACCCTTACCGATGCTTTGATGCGCCAAGCAGGCGCGATCGGCGAAGGAGTTTCCATGGATTCAAACACACTCGAACAGGAGCGCGGAATTACTATTTATTCCAAAAACGCTTCCATTACATACAAGGGGAACAAAATTAATATCGTGGACACTCCGGGACACGCCGACTTCGGATCCGAGGTGGAGCGTGTTTTGCGCTCAATAGATTCGGTCTTGTTGGTTGTTGACGCCCAAGAAGGGCCGATGCCGCAGACGCGTTTCGTTTTGAAAAAATCCTTGGAGCTAGGCTTAAAACCAATTGTCGTTATAAATAAAATAGACAAATCCGCGGCTGACCCCCATAAATGCGAGGAGCAGGTTTTGGAATTATTTTTGGAGTTGGGCGCAAACGACGACCAGGCCAATTTTCCAGTGGTCTACGCCATTGGCCGCACAGGCGTTGCAAAACTTAAATTAGACGAAGACTCAAAAGACCTTACTCCCCTTCTCGAGACAATCGTCTCGCACATTCCATCCGCCTCATCGGCGGACAAGTCCGCAAAACCCTTACGTTTCCAGCCGTTCAATTTGGGTTACGACAATTTCTTGGGACGCTTGGCGATAGGACGAGTCTACGACGGGATTTTAAAAAACCAGGAAAATATTTTTATAAAAAATGTTGAAAACCCGCAAAGCCTGCCTACCGTCAGGCAGGGGAAAATCACAAAAATTTATACCTTCAAGGGACTCGAGAAAATAGAAACCGAGGAGGCCATCGCGGGCGATATCGTCATGGTCGCCGGACTTGCCGATATCGACATCGGCGAGACTATAACTGCGGACGAAAATACTGAAGCGCTCCCGGCGATAAAAGTAGACGAGCCAACGATCTCCTTAACTTTTTTGGTAAACAATTCCCCTTTTGGAGGGCGTGAGGGAAAATTCGTCACATCCCGACAGATCCGGGAATATTTAGAGCGCGAACTTGAAGTTAATGTCGGGCTTAAAGTTGACTTCACATCCTCCGATACTTTCCGTGTCTACGGCCGCGGGGAATTCCATATCGCGATCTTGTTAGAAAACATGCGCCGCGCGGGCTACGAAGTCCAAGTTTCCCAGCCGCAAGTGATCATCCGCGAAGAGGCCGGACAGAAAATGGAACCGTTCGAGGAAGTTGTTGTGGATACGCCTTCGGAATTCCAAGGAGCAATAATTGAGCGCTTGGGAACCCGCGCCTTTACGTTAAAAAATATTACGCACCACGCAGAAACCATCCGTCTTTTCTTCGAGGGGCCGACAAGAGGGCTTTTGGGATATAGGTCTCAATTTGTAATCGACACCAAGGGAGAAGGAATTCTCTCCTCGCGCTTCATAGAATTTAGGCCGCACGCCGGAGAGATTAAAAAACGCCCGCAGGGGTCCATGATTTCAATGGCCAACGGAAAAACTTTAGGATTTTCGCTTTGGGGCTTGCAGGAGCGCGGAACTTTATACATTAGCCCGCAAGCGGACGTCTACGCAGGAATGGTCATAGGGAATACTTCCAAGGGCGAAGAGATGTATGTGAACCCAACCAAAGGAAAAGAACTTTCCAACACCCGTTCGAAATTATCAGACGAGGCAATCGACCTCGTCCCTCCATACGAACTCTCCATCGAACGCGGGCTCGAAATAATGGCCGAAGACGAATATCTCGAAGTCACTCCGCGATCGGTGCGCTTACGCAAACAATTTTTGACGGAATCCGATCGCTCCCGCGCAAAGAAAGGAATATAATTTAATAGATGCCCGATATTATCCTTTTTACTCGTACAATAATGCATGACACAACGTTTTCTTGAATATTTACCAGAACTTATTTTAAGCGGCGTCCTGATTCTCGGCCCATTTGTTAAAAAATTTCCAATTTCCAAGAAAGAGCTTGGGTTAATTGGGTACGTGTATGCAGCATTGATAGTACTTTTTGTTATCGCCCTTAGTATCGTAATTTTTAAATATATATAATGCAGAGGTTTTTTAATGCATCGCCGAAAACTTATCTACTTTTGAGCACCGCAGTCATCATCGCATTCATTCTGATTTTACACCAAATGGGACAGGTTTGGATCTGCAAATGCGGATACATAAAATTGTGGCACGGGATTACTTTTTCATCCGAAAATTCCCAGCATATTTCCGACTGGTACACTTTTTCGCACATAATCCACGGGTTCGTTTTTTACTGGATTTATTCTTTTTTGAGAAAAAAGTGGAACCTGCCCTTTGGGTTGGGGCTCCTTTTGGCGATAATCGCGGAAGTCGCTTGGGAAGTTTTTGAAAATACCGACATGGTGATAAACCGCTACCGCGAAGTCACGATCTCCCTCGATTACTACGGCGATTCAGTTATAAATTCTTTTTTCGATACCGTCGCGATGGTCCTCGGGTTTATCGCCGCCTGGCGCTTCCCCGTCTGGCTCACAGTTTCTTTAATAGTCACCATGGAAGTTTTTGTCGGCTACCACATCCGCGACAACCTTACGCTGAACATAATAATGCTCATCTATCCAATGGATTGGATTTTACAGTGGCAACAGGGAGGATGATTTAATAAAATTTTCTATTTTTTCTACAACTCCTGACAAAGGTATATCGGTGTTGTTGATTACCAAATCGAACTTATCATCCGAGAAGTCCGTGATGCCGTAATATCTGGCGTATCGTTCAAAAATTGCCTCCTCGCGATGGATGGTGTGCTCCTTGGCTTCTTGGGCAGAAATCCCCTCGCGATTGGCGATCCTTTCGATCCTTGCATCGAAATCGCATGTTAATTTTATTTTCAGGGAATCCGGAATAAAATACCAAGCCAAACGGGATTCAACTATAAAATTATTATTTTCTTCCCCAAACTTTTTTATTTTTTGGTCAAGTTCAATATCGTATTTTGATTCCTTTTTTGAAAGCTCCTCCAATTCTTTTAAAGTATGGTTCGTCTCCTCAGCCATTTTCCTAAACATATTTCCGGAAGACATAAAAGTATAGCCTAGCTTTTCAGCAAGCATTTTTCCGGTGGAGCTTGTCCCTGTCCCCGCCAGCCCGAATATGGTTATCTTGGCCATACGTACATTATTGAAAAAATCCCGATTTAATGCTAGACATAACCCAAACAAAGCAAGAAGGAGGAAATGGATGGAACACCTGATCATCATAAAAGAAGAGAATGAGGGGGCGTTTGTCCGACCCAAAAAACTCGTTAGGCAACTGAGGGATCTAACGAGGGACGAGTGGAGGAAATTCTTTGACGAGCTCAAGGAATATAGCGTGGCTCGTTTCCCCGAAGGATACGAATGGCGGAGAGATTTTTCAAATTCTCATGCCGGTGTACAGATCATTGGCTGGGAGAAACAAAAAGGCGCAGCTGCGTGAGCAGATGCGCCTTTTACAATAATTAAAGTATACTAAATCCATGATAATTAACTGCCCTTTCTGCAACGTAGACGATGAAGCAAGGATCCTTGCGCAAGGTAAAAAAGTCTTTGCAATCCTTTCAAACCCCAGGCTATTGCCCGGGCATACTTTGGTAATCCCCAAGCGGCACGTCGAGAAAATAGGAGAACTGACGAAAGCCGAGCGCGCCGAACTTTTTGACACAGCCGTGAAATTCCAGAAAAAAATAATTTCGCGTTTTGCTTCCGGATGCGACATGCGCCAGAATTACCGCCCATTTTTGTCCCAAGACGGGGTAAAAGTTGACCACGTCCACATCCACCTCCTCCCCCGCGAGCCAAACGACATTTTAAAAGAGGTCTTGAAGCACGAGAAGAAAATGTGGTCCTCGCTCGTCCCCTCCGAGCGCAAAAAATTCACGGAAATCTTAAAGAAAAAATGAGGTATTAGTAGAAAATTGTATTTAAAAACGTCATAATAAACATATGAATAAAATAATTTGGATAGTTATAGCGGTAGCAGTTATTGTGGCCGGGGCATATTTCATGCTCGGCAAAGGAGAGGAATCCCCAAATACATCGCAGGAGACGAATAATCAAGATACTCAAAAGATGTCAACAAAAAGCTCCATAAAAAACCTTATGGCCCAAGGAGGCAGCCAAAAGTGCACGGTTAAAACCGCTGTAGAAAATTCATTCAGCGAAGGCACAATATATGTAGGCGAAGGAAAAATGCGCGGAGACTTCACTTCGGTTTCCGGGGGCCAGAGCATGAAAAGCCACATGATTACGGACCAAAGCAATATTTACGTTTGGACGGATTCGATGGACCAAGGGTTTAAAATGGCGGCAAATGCAGATACGGCGGGCGACGGTGGAAATAGCGGTGTGAACGTAAACCAGGAAATCGAATGGGATTGCGACCCGTGGTCCGTTGATTCATCGGTGTTCAGCCTTCCGAGCGGAATCAAGTTCATGGAGATGGGCGGGGCGATGATGCAATGAGACCGGAGAACAACAAGAATTTGGGGAAGGCCCTCGTATTGGACGAGCTTTTTGACTTAACACTATACAAGCGGCTTTTGGACATAGCCGGGCCAGAAGAGAAAGAGATATTAAATAAGCTCGTCCCTATTGAAACAAGGCATCTTGGCCTCTGGCAGAATTTCTTCAAGATTCCCAAAGCAAGACTCGACCCTGGAAGGAAAATTAAATTGTGGGTTCTCGTTTTGATAGCCAAAGTTTTTGGCAGGACCGGAATCCATATGATCCTGCAGGCTATCGAGGTGCACGGCATAAAGAAATACCTAACTGTTTGGAACTTATATAAGGAAGACGAGATAGGCCAGCACGTCAAAGGGATCCTGATGGACGAGTTTAAGCACGAAGACGATATCGTAACCGCGTCCGAGCGGACAAAAATCTATCCGGAGCGCGTGCGCGATATTTTTCTTGGGTTTAACGACGGGCTTGTTGAAATACTTGGGGCGGTATCTGGGTTTTTTGCCGCCTTCGCCAATACAAGTTCCGTTTTGATCGCCGCCATTACCGTTGCGGTAGCCGGATCGATTTCGATGGCCGCTTCCGCTTTCGCGGCCCAGAATTCCCAACGCGAGGTTGAAAATACGGAAATTGGAAAAAGAAAGTTCTTAGGCGAGCCAGTGGACGACCTTGAAAGCGGGAGCCAGTTTGCCTCTGCCTTATTGGTCGGCGTATCGTACTTCGTTGGTGCGCTCATTCCCGTTTTGCCTGTGATTTTCGGCGCCCAAAACGCCTTAATTTCTATCGTAGTCGCGGCGATCACGATAATCGCGGTCTCGTACATCGTGGCCTTCCTCTCCGGAATGGACACCAAGAAAAGGATTACGACGAACTTGATCATAATCGCGCTCGCGGTAAGCATAACCTACGGGCTTGCGACTACCGCGAAAACATTTTTTGGGATAGAAGTTTAGCTTGAAATAAAATAGGGTTGTGATATAGTGGCAGTAGATAATTATCTCTAGTCAAGTAATTATTATTTATTCGTTACCGTTAATAATAAATGGCAACCAAATTGTTCGTCGGAGGATTGGCATGGGCAACAACGGATGACAAGCTTCGCGAGTTTTTCGCGGCCGCTGGCACCGTGGTTTCAGCAAATGTAATCACCGACAAATTCACCGGAAAATCCAAGGGATTCGGATTCGTCGAAATGTCGACAGATGAAGAAGCTCAGGCAGCTACAGAAAAGCTGAATGGACAGAACTTGGATGGACGGACCATCGTTGTAAACGAAGCTCGCCCGCTTCAGCCTCGCGAAAACAAATTTCGCAGTGGAGGAGGAGATCGAGGAGGCCGAGGATTCGACAGGCGAGACCGAAACTAAACCGTGATTCATAAACAAAAACCCCCGGTATCGGGGGTTTTTGTTTTACTTACTTGTGCTCTTTTAGATATCTCCTAGTTGCGATGATACTCGAGATCGATCCCAAAATAATTCCAGACGCTAGCAGGAGAAGAAAAATAAATATGAAGTTAGAAAAATAATAGTTAAGCAAATTGGGTCCGCCTAATGATTCCGATGCGCTCGACCCATTGGCAAATGGGAAAATCGGCACAAACGAAAGCAAAACATTGTCATGGTTAAACCACAGCGGCAGCCACAAAATTACCATCGCAGCAATTGAAGCGAGAAATCCTTGAATGATCCCGACAACAACGAATGGCGCGCGAATATAGGAATGAGAGGCGCCGACAAGGCGCATAATCGAAATCTCATCGCGCGATGTATATATCGCAAGACGAATCGTGTTAAACGCAACCAGTACAGCAATAATACTCAAAACGATCGTAGAAGTAAGCCCTGAAGTCCGTGCGGAAGAAATCATAGAGTTGATCGCATCAATTGTCGGCTGGTTCTCCCGAATCTCATCTATAATTTGGAACGAAGAATCATTTTTTAAAAAACTGCTGATGGTCCCGTAATTCTCCGGATCTTTGGCTTTTATATTAAAACTAGCCGGCAAAGGGTTCGTCCCTATTTCATCCAGAGACTGCGTTATCAAAGCGTTATCTTTATACCTTTCGCGGAAGCGTTCCAGCGCTTCGTCCCTGGAAATATATTCAACCTTCCCAACTTCGCCAAAAGATTCCAATGAAGTTTTAAGCGCCAGGATATCTTCCTCCGGCGCGTCGAGCTTGAAGTCAACGCTCACATCGAGCTTGGATTCAACCTGCTGTAGGGCCGAAGTGAGCACAACGTTGGAAAAAAAGAGCGTTCCTACCATAAAAAGCGTTAACACCATTATCAATACTGTCGCCACCGAAACCCAACCGTTGCGCCAAAAATTTATGAAGCCCTGCCTTATTGTTCTTTTGACTTGTATAAGTGACATTTTTAAATTTATAGTACGTACCTTCCGCGCTTTTCATCCCTGGTAATCTTTCCTTTTTCGATTGTAATAACTCTTCTCTTAAGAGAGTTTATGACGTCTTTGTCGTGCGTAGCTAAAATTACAGTCGTGCCGAGTTCGTTAATTTTTTCCAGTAAGTTTATGATCTCCCAAGTATTTATCGGGTCGAGGTTTCCCGTGGGCTCGTCCGCGATTATGACGTCTGGCCTGTTCACGATGGCGCGTGCTATCGCAACCCTTTGCAATTCCCCTCCGGACAATTCCGACGGAAAGTGCCAAGCCTTATCCATCAACCCGACGAGCTCCAAAACTTGCGGGACATCCTGCTGGATTTCTTCTTCTCCTTTTCCGGCCGCCTCCATCGCGAAAGCAATATTTTCGTAAGCGGTTTTCGTCGGCAGGAGTTTGTAATCCTGGAATACGACACCCATCCTTCTTCGGACTTTCGGCAAGTCCGCGTTCCTGACTTTGTGCATGTCGAGAGATTCAAAAAAAACTTTTCCGGAACTCGGACTTTCTTCCGCAAGCAAGAGTTTCAAAAGCGTCGATTTGCCCGCGCCGGACTGCCCCACCACCGAAACAAATTCTTGCGGTTCGATAGTGAAAGATACGTCTTCTAGCGCAACTGATGTTTGAGAATATACTTTGGAAACCCTGTCAAAATAAATCATGCGAATACTACAATGTTAGCTCGCTTTCGATGAATGAATCAAGCTTTCCTTCAAAAATTCCTTCAATATCCCCAGATTCTTCGCTGGTGCGGCTGTCTTTCACCAGTTTATAAGGGTGAAGTACATACGAGCGAATTTGGTGCCCCCATTCGATATCGAGAGCTTTTGTTTTCTGCAAAGATTCTTTTTCTTCTTTCTGGCTTTTGACACGGAGAGTATATAAATGTCCCCGCAAAAGTTCGAGGGCCTTCTTGCGGTTCTGCTCCTGGGAGCGTTCGGAAGAAACGTGCACGGCAATTCCGGTCGGCCTATGTGTAACGCGCACCGCCGTCTCGCGCTTGTTAACATTTTGCCCTCCCGGTCCGCCCGCTTTTGCAAAACTTACGTCCAAATCTTCATCTTTAATTTCAACTTCGCCAGGATCCACGAATTTCGGCATCACCTGCACCAAAGCGAACGAAGTGTGCCTGCGTTTGTTGGCATCAAAATGGGAAATCCTCACCAAGCGATGCACGCCGGTTTCATTTTTTAAATATCCGTAAGCATGTTTCCCCTGAATTTCTATCGTGGCGTTTTTTATCCCATTCAATTCATTGAAGTGCGTGTGAATTGTTTTGACTCCCCACTTTTGCCGCCCAGAATATTTTTGGTACATTTCCAAAAGTATTCTCGCCCAATCTTCCGCGTCGTCCCCGCCCGCGCCCGCAATAACCGTCAAAACAGCGTCCTCCCTATCGTATGGCCCGGAAAGAAAAGCTTCTTTTTTATTTTTTTCAAAATTATTCGAGATCCTGGAAAATTCTTCTTCGAGCCCTTCTCCCGTTCCAATTTCCGCCAATTCCTTCAGGCTGCCTACGTCAGAGGTTAGATTTTCCCAAATAGAAATAAAACCCTTTAGTTCTGAAATTTTCTGGGTTATTTCTCCCGCGCGCTTTGAATTATCCCAAAAGTTGGGATTGGTAGTTTCGGATTCGAGTTTAATTAATTCTTCTTTTTTTCGAGCTAAGTCAAAGACGGTCCGCTACGGCGCGGACCTCGCCTTCCAGTTCTTCAATTTTCTCTTTCGGTAATTCCATGGCTTTATTATAACACGCTTGAGCCGACCCCGGGACTTCCCGCCTGCCAAAGCTATGCTTTGCATTGCGGGCAGGGAACCGTGTGTTCTGGAGCCGACCCCGGGATTTGAACCCGGAACCTACGGTTTACGATACCGTTGCTCTACCGTTGAGCTAGGTCGGCAATTGGAGCATTTTAGAATAAATTTCTATTTTAAGCTAGACGGATTGATACGAATTATTCTGTCGTCTTCCTCTTCGGGATTGCCGCGGCCGTCGCGGTTCGAGGTCGCGAGATAGAGCATTTTGTCCGGGCCGACGCGAACGGTCCGGATCCTGCCAAATTCATTTTTGAAATGGGTTTTAAATTCTTTTATATTTTCGCCGTCCAAAACCGCTTCGTACAAAGCCTCGCCCTTCAATCCCCCGAAAAATAAACTTCCTTTAAGATATACCAGACTCGCTGGCGCCCAAACATTTCTTCCGGAATGCAACACGGGCGCAACCGTGCCTGCCTCAACTTTATCTCCAACGCTCGCGGGCCAGCCGTAATTTTTTCCTACTTCGATTAGGTTTATCTCGTCCTGGCAGCAGTTCGGCCAAATAAGCGCCGAGGGGCCGTGCTCGGTCTCCCAAAGGCGTCCAGCGTCGTCCCAAGCGATCCCCTGCGGGTTTCTATGCCCATAGCTCCAGATGGCCGAGTTAAAAGGATTTTCAGGGGGTATCGACCCGTCGTCCTGCAGGCGCAAAATTTTTCCGCCGAGAGAATTTTTATCCTGTGCGATCTTGTCGTTGGTCGCGTCCCCCGTCGTTATATAAAGGAGCCCATCTGGGCCAAACTCCATGCGCCCGCCGTCATGATAAATTGCCCCGGGAATATTTTCTATAATTATTTTTTTATCGGACAATGCGTTGTTTTCCAAGCGATATCTTTCAACGCGGTTCCTGGTTTGGTTCGCGTTATATCCTGAAGAAATATATAAATAGATAAATTTATTTTCTGAAAAATTGGGGTGGAGCTTAATCCCGAGAAGCCCGCCCTCGCCGGAATGCTTAACGCCCTCGACGGTTATTTCTTTCCTTTCTTTATTTTTATCTACCAGCAAAAGTCGGCCAGGCCGTTCGGCAACAAGTATTTCCCCGGAAGGAAACCAAGCAATATCCCAAGGAATTTCTAAACCATCCAAAACAACTTCTACATCAGGGATTTCTTCCCCGTTTTGGTTTCCGTTATTCCCGTCGTTTGGCCCGTTCGGGGCGATCGCCTCGTTTTGCAGATACCAAAAAGCCGCCGCGGTCAAAATTAAAATTACCAATATGGAAATTGATTTTTTCATTTAGAAAACTTGCTCTTCGTAAATATGTTCGACCGCCGGCAAATCTTTCGGCGTCTCCTCCAAAATTTTTACCTTGAAATTCTGCATGTCGAGTTCGAAAAGCACGGAAGATTTATTGTTGTCGTAACTTGATTCCTCGAATTTCTGCGAAGGGTTCGCGATAAATGAAAGGCGGTAAGTACCGGAAGGCAGGTCGGTTATGTTTAGGTTCTGGTCAACGTAATTATAAAAATAAGTGTCGCCCCAGCCGACGGAGATTCCCTGCAACTCTTTTCCGCAGATTAAGTACTTGGCTTTTTCAACCCGATTTTCAATTGAAAAATTTTTATCTACCAAACTTACGTCGCGGATGCAGAAAGTGGATTTCGTCCGCACGCCAGACAAATCCGGAGGGTTTTTTACATCCACCGCCTCCAAGTCGTAAATTACGAAATCGGCGAAATGATAATGCAGGTGTTCTTGGTGCCAAAGGAAATTCCCAGCGACGCGATCGCGATGTCCGCCGTCAACGCGGTAAATCCTCTGCAAAACATCACGGGCGATATCGCTCCTGATCCCCTTGGTTGCGGGATCAGCGATCAATTCCAGCGGGCCCTTGCCTTGGTTATAGTAAGTCGTCGAGAAAGATAGGAGCGTGTCCGACCCCCTGCGGTCGATCCGTACATCTTTGGCCGGGAGCGGTACCAAATCCGGAAGAAGCTCAACGTCCCTGCGGACAAGCTCGACAGTCTTCAAAACTGCTTCTTCTTTCAGCCCCGTTTCGGAAAATTCTGTTTTAGAAACGAGCATATCGGCGATCTCCGCCATAGATTGGTCGCCTTTTATGACGTAAGTCCCTGGAGCGTAGAGCAGTGCCAAAAAATCATATTCCGGCTCGATGTATTTTGTGGCCTGTACCAAGAACGATTCTTTTTCGAGATCGCCCCACCTGAACCTTTCCATAAAACTTTGAAGGGCTTCTTCGCTAAAAGCCATCCATTGTATCTGCGCGTGCGTTCCTGCAAAAACTTGTTTTTCTTTTTTACTCCAGCCTAGTTCTTCGCCGATTTTTTCCGCGATGCCCGCGCGGTCGAGCCCCGGTTCAAGCTCAACCGAAAATTCCGTATTGGCTTTTATTGTTGAGATGGCGTAGTGCCCGCCCCAGCCAATCCCGCCTAAAATTATCAAAATTAAAATGAGGCGCTTTAAAGTAAAACGTTTTGGCCGGCGCATCGGGCGGTCTGCCATAATCTCCGACCCGCGCACAAATGATTTTGATCGTCTTATATTATCAAACGAAGCCATAGTTTAAATGATAGCACTGTGTGCGAGTGGCGGGAATCGAACCCGCGTCCCTTGCTTGGGAAGCAAATATATTACCACTATACTACACTCGCTTAGAATCTTTCTTTAAGCTCCCCGTCATTCCACTTCCACCTAAGTAGATATACCGAGATTTTAGCCTCATTGAAGGATTTTTCAAGCCATTCGTCCGGATTCTCCTCTCCGGCAAATTCTTGGGCTAAAAGCATCCGGCGCGCCTGCGGCAGGAGAATATATTTTTCAAAATCTTCGAGGGTCCATCCGTAAAGCTGGCCCGTGGCGTCTTCCACCTCTTTTAATTTTTCTTCCCCGAGTTCATCCATCACGATCTGGCGCGCATCCTCTTCGCCCCGGCCTCTTCTTTCCAATTCTTTTTTTACCAAAACATCCTGGATGAAAGCGACGATGACTCCCTCTTCGACTTCCTTGTCCGAAACATTTTCTTTATTTAAATCCCGAAAACGCAGGAGCCCCGAGCGGTGCGCCGAAAAATCTTCCCACCGCAAGCTCTCTCCCTCCACCCGGACCGTCGGCAAAGACGAACGCACCCTGAAAAAAAGCGCGGTCAGGATTATCAAAGAAAAAATTAAAATAACTAATCTCTTTTTCATTCAAAAAAATTCTTTACAAAATTCCAAAGCTTTAAGTGCGGCGGCTTGGCCATTAAGCCCTCCTCTTCTTCCCGGTCGACGATTATCAAAACTCTTTCCCCGGGAGAAGTTATGTTGAACCTGCGCTTGGCCTCTTTTTCCAAAACATCGGAATTTTCCAGGTCGCCCAACGTTTCATCGATCCTGGTTTTCTGGGCTAAAAGCCTTTCGTATTCGACCTGGGCCTTTTCCCGCGCATTCGAGGCTTGGTAGGCGCGCCAGACCATGCGCAAAGAGGATATGAGCAGGATGAGCGCCACCAGCCCGAGGAAAATCAAAACCGGACGCGAGCGCAAAAACCTATGTATTTTTCTCCGTTCTTGATAAACCTGCATTTTTTAATCTAAAATTATGTATGGTTACTCAGCGCCAGAAGAAAAGGAACCAAATCATCTGGATCACTATATCCATTCTAGTAATTTTCTCGATGATTGTAACGTTGGCACTACCCCTCTTCTAAAAAACCCTACTTTTTAAGCATTTTTATGAACGCATCCGGAGGGATGGAATAGCGGGCGTCTTCGGCCAAGCGCTTTTTCCCTTCTTTTTGCTTTTTCCAGAGTTTCATTTTGCGCGAGCGGTCTCCGCCATAAAGGTACCCCGTAACATCCTTGCGCATGGCCTTAAGCGAGCGCGAAGCCAAAATCTTTCCGCAAGCCCGGGCCTGTATTTTTAAGGTAAACAAAGCTGAAGGAAGTATTTTGTATAATTTCTCAACCGCCCGCTCCGCTTCTTCCTCCATGCGCCACTTCGGCACGATCCTGGAAAAAGCCGGGACAATTTCTTCGGCGACCATTATATCTAAACGAACCAGGTCCCCTTTTCTTGATTCTAAAAATTCATAGTTAAGCGAAGCGTATCCTGCTGAAGCGCTTTTTAATTCATCAAAAAAATCGCGCATCAACTCGCGAAGTGGCATTTGTGCTTCGAGCTTAAGCCGCGACTCCGAAAATTTATGCGTCTCGCCTATCAAAACTTCGTGCTCCTGCAAAAGTTTCAAGACTGAAGATAATTTTTCGGGCGGCATTAAAATTTCCACCTTGAGCCAGGGCTCGGAAATTTCAAGGATATCGCCTTCCTCCGGAAATTTGTGCGGGGAATAAATTTCCAAAGTGCCTTTTTTAGTTTTTACGGAATATCTCACGGTCGGCGTCGCCACAATCGTCTCGACGTCAAAATCGCGCTTGAGCCGCTCGACTACAATTTCCAAGTGCAGCATCCCCAAAAATCCGCAGCGAAAACCGCGCCCCAAGACACCAGAAGATTCCTCTTCGAAAGAAAGCGAGGCATCCGATAATTTTAGGCGTTCGAGCGAACGGCGCAATTCGTCGAAATTATCCTGGTCCTCTGGAAAAAGCGAGGAGAAAACAACAGGCTTCACTTCCCGGTATCCGGGCAATGGTTTTTCCGAGGGCGCCAAGATAGTATCCCCGACCCGCACGATTCGTGCTTCTTTTATATTCGTTACGATGTAACCAATCTCGCCCGCAAAAATTTTTTCGGAAAGTTCTAACTCCGGTTTAAAAAACCCAACTTCGCCCACGACGAAATCTTCTTGGGAGGCAAAGAAACGCAAGCGGTCGCCTTTTTTAATTTGTCCGTTGAAAACTCGGACGTGGGAAACAACCCCGCGGTGAAGCGAATATTCAAAATCAAAAATCAAAGCCCGCGCCTTGCCGTCGCTTTCTTTAGGCGCAGGGACTTTTTTAATTATTGCTTCCAATAAATCTTTAACTCCCTCTCCGGTGCGCGCCGAGATTTTCAAAATTTCCCTATCGCCCAATAAATTTCTTATCTCCGTCTCCGCTTCCTCCACTCGCGCTCCCGGCAAATCTATTTTATTTATCACGGGGATAATCACGAGATCCAAAGAACGCGCGAGCTCGACATTAGAAAGTGTCTGCGCCTGTACCCCCTGGGTCGCGTCCACAAGCAAAACCGCGCCTTCCACGGCGGCCAGCGCGCGCGATACTTCGTATGAAAAATCTATATGCCCGGGAGTGTCGATCAGATTCAAAATATAAGGCTCATTGCCTACGGCGTATTCCATCCGGACGGGCTGCATTTTAATCGTAATCCCGCGCTCCCTTTCAAGCGGCATTTGGTCCAAATATTGTTCTTTCATCTTCCGCTCTTCCACGGTCTTGGTCATCTCAAGCATGCGGTCGGCAAGCGTAGACTTCCCGTGATCGATGTGGGCAATAATACTAAAATTCCGAATGTTTGACATGAGATGAGTTTAAAATAAAAAAAGCCTAAAAGCGAGCGATTAGGGCAATTTTTCAGGTTCGGAGGTGACAACCACCGTCTTTCGCCAAACTCGATCCTTGAAGGCTTCATAGAATTCGTGAAATTCCTGGTTCTTCAAATAAAGAAGGATCAACGCTCCGGCAGAAATTCCAAGGATGGCCGAGAGAAATCCCTGAAGAAAAATCCCAATGAAAGTATCAAGGTTGAAAATTCCCGCAAAAAATCTAAGGCTCGCGTAAGTTACTCCGCCCAAAAAGATAGAAGCAAGCACCGAATCCCTCAACGAGCGGCTGATGCCCGGCGAAATTTCTTTCATCTTAAAACTTTTCTTAAAAAATATTATCAAAAGTAGGAGATTAATTATGCTCCCGAGAGAAATTGCAAGCGGAAGTATCAAAATTCCAGAAGCGCCGATGTCGCTTACTCTCAAGATAGACAAAAACCATTCGCGAAATTCAAAAGAATTCCTGAAAAGATCTAGAAACCATTTGGCAAAAAATAAAGTCATGGCGGAAGAGACGAGATTTATTCTTAAAGGAAGGTAAGTGTGTCCGGCCGCGTAGAAAGCGCGGACATAAAGCATTAAAAGCCCTTGCGAGAGGATGGAAAGCGAGAGAAGGAAAAGAGCGGCCGCGGTAAGCCTTGTATCAACCCAAGAGAAAGCGCCAGCACCTAGAATCACGCGCACGATCTGCGCGCGTAAGACTATAAAAAGAATAGTCGCCGGAAGTGACCAGAAAAAAATATGGCGCAGGGCGAGTGAGAAATGGTCCAAAAAATCTTTCGTCCCGTTTCTGGCGTACGAGGCGGCAAGCGTCGGAAAAGCTGATACGGAATACGAAAGGCCAATTACGGAAAGTGGGACCGACTGCAAATTTGTAGCAAAATTAAAAACTGCGACCGCTCCCGCGCCTAGAGTCGAAGCCATAGCGGTGATAACACTTAAAACCAATTGGTTTAAAGAAAGCCCAAGTGTACGCGGCAGGGAAAGTTTAAGCGAGCGCAAAACATCGGAAGAAATTTTTGGAAGGCGCGGGCGCAAGGAAAAGCCCAAAGAAAAAACAGTCGGCAGCTGCACGGCGAAATGCAAAAACGCTCCCAGGACGACACCCCAGACAATCCCGGCGAGGCCCCAGCGCGGCATGAAAAATAAAATTCCGATGATTATGCCGAGGTTGTAAAAAAGAGGAGAAGCGGCGTAAACGTAAAAGCGGCGGAAAGATTGTATTACGGAGGAAACTAAGTTCGAAAGGCCGAGAAAGAGCGGCGAGAGCAATAAAATTCGTGAAAGGTTTATCGCTTCCCTCTGCTCCTCCAAGGAAAATCCCGGAGTAAAATATGGGATGAGCGAAGGTATCAAGAAAAAACCGACCACGACCAGAAAGATTGTGGCTAGACCGAAAAGCGAGAAAATATTTCCAAAAAATTCTTCAGCGTTCTTTTTGTCTCCGGAAAACTTATCGAGGATTATCGGGATGAGTGCGGTCGAAGCCGCGAAAAAAAGAGAGAAGGTATAAATGAAATCCGGAATGCGGAAAGAGGCATAGTAAATGTCTAGCGCGCGCGAAGCCCCGAATTCAGAGGCAAGCAAGCGGTCGCGAAAAAGAGAAAGAACATCCGCTAAAATTCCGGCCAGCGCCAAAACAGCCGCCGACTGAGTGACACTTTTAAGTTCACTTCCGAAAAAGGAAAAGAAATTTAAAACCATTTTATTCCCTTATCGGTACGTTGCCGCGTTTCTCCGGTGGATCATTAGGAGGAGAAATTCCGAACAAAGGTTCCCTTCCCGAGGTAAGGTTCTCAATTATTTTTTTGACCTCAGCATTATCGGGATTCAATTCTTCAATTTTCCTGAATTCTGCCAAAGATTTTTCATTATCACCCTGCCTTGAATAAATCAAACCGAGGAAATATCGCGCGTTTGAATAATTCGTATTGACTCTAGTAGCTTGTTCGAAAACTGATCGGGCATTATCGATGCGCTCGTCCTGATAGTAAAGAAGCCCAAGCTGAAACAATACTCCGACATCGTTCGGCGCCAAGAGGGCTGTCGTCTCGGAACTTTTAATCGCGAGATCTTTGTTTCCGGTTGCGGCTTCAAGCTGGGCCAACAAGAAATGGGCTTGGGCAAAATCTTTTTTCAGGCTTATCGCTTTCATCAAAAATTCTCTGGCCTTCGGAAGGTCGTTTCGCGCAAGCTCCACGCGCGCGGAGGCTAAAAGCGGCTCAGGGCTTGAGGAAAATTCTTCCGCTGCCCTTGCGTAAGCACCGTGAGCAAGTTCCGGGACACCCTGGATTCCTAAAGGCATAACCGCTTCGTAAACCCTTCCCAAACTCATCCAGTTAGCCGCATCAACTGGATTTAAAGAGCTAGCACTCTGGGCGTATTCAATAGTTTGGCCTAGGGTCGCTTCGAATCGCGCTTGAATTTCTTCCGGAGACATGCTCGCGCTTGAGTTAATTATCTGTTGCATTCTTGCAATGCCAAGATCGGAAAGGCTCCTGTAATATAAATCGCGCTGGTCAAACCGCACCGCCCGCGCCAGAAAATCTTCAGACTTATCCAAATCTCCAGCGACAAAAGCCTCGACCCCCTGTCCGTACAAAATCGAAGCGTAATATTTCTGGGCGATGACGGAGAACCAGGAGACACCAAGCACAATGAACAAAATTATCAAAAGGGCGCTCATGAATCCCACGACCGAATGTTCAAAAAGAGAAATTTCGTAATAGTCGATAATGCCTTTCTTCATCGCGAGGCCCAAAAACATTCCGGAGAAAAGGAAAAGCGTAAAAAGGAGAGCGAAGCCGCCGGAATAAATAAAGGCGAAGACCCACAAGTAAAATGCTCCGGCAAACGTCGCCCAAATCAGAAAAGATGAAGCCGAATAAGATTTTACGAGAGCCTTGAAACCGTAGTAGAGGAAAAATGCCAGGAATCCGAGGAGTGCTATGACCCCGACCATGCCGATCGTAACGAGCAAAGTCGGGATAAATCCAAAACCGGAATTAAACCTCGTTTCCCAAAACGGAGTCGCAAGTATTTCTGACGGGCGATAATCAAACCAAGCGTAAAGGAAAGTATTTGGCCCGTAACCAAAAGCTGGATTCTCGTTGAGCGCACCGGAAGCCGTTTTTAAAGTAAACTCCATATTCGGGCGGATTTCTATAAAATTAATCCCAAATTGGTTTATAAGGTCAGTCATCAAGTCCCCGGCAAATATGAAAACGAGGGAAATCAACAAAACTACGAAAGAGATTTTAAAAAGTGAACGTGAGTCGCGGTGCTGGGAATAATTATAGGCAAGAAAAATTATGGAAACTCCGGCAAGCACCCACCAGACAAGTTCAAAATTCACTAAAGCCGCGATAACAAAGGAAAAGATAAAAACCACCCAGGAAATTATTTTCAAGAAAGAACCCGGCAGAGAATCGATGAAAATGGCAGCAACTAAGATCACAAGCCCCGCCAAAATCCCAAGCTCGTTCCAAGAGCCAAAGAGATTAAAGGTTGGATCTGTTCCGAGGGAAGAGAAGACCGGTATTTTTAAGAGAGCCTGGAATATCTGGAAAAGTGCTAAGACTAAAAATGACCCGAAAAGGGCGAAAAGTCCTCGGAAAACTTTTTCTTCCGAATCCAAAATTAAAAAGGACATTATGAGCGTCAACACAAAAAGGCCTATCGCGGAAAGCGTGCCTGGTTCGCTGCCAATTCCGGAAAAAGAAGCATGCGGAGATTGGGAGAAAAGGCTCGAGATCGCGATCGAAGCTAAAAAGACGAGGAGGAAAACTCCGGCAAGACCCTTTGGAATCTTGAAAGTCCCGGCCTGGAGAGAAGAAATCAGGTATACGACCCCTATTACTAAAATCGCAAAATAGAGAAGATAACTTTTATTGAGCGCTACTGGGAAAATCGTGAGAGGCAGGGTAAAAAAGGGAAAAAGAAAAATCAGGCCATAAAAAAGCCATTCCGATGCCCTCGACCCAAGATCTGAAATATACGCTACTTGTTCCTTAAATCCATCTGACATAGAATTTAGGTAATTATACCACAACATGAGTTTCAAGCCACAAAAGCGGTACAGTGAATATCTTAGGATCCGTGAGGCCGCAGTTTTTTTAGGGGTAAGCTCTGAAGTCCTAAGGCTTTGGGAAAAATCTAAAAAATTGGAATGCCTCCGGCATCCAAAAACTAAATATCGGCTTTATAAAATATCCGTCCTTCAAAAATTCCGCGAACTTCGCAAGCGAAAATACAACAAAACTAAAAAGTAAATCAAAAACCGCTCCTTTAGAGAGCGGATTTTTGATATGCGATACGTCTATAAGCCGAATTCTGTTCCACCTCATCGGCGGATAATGGTCATTTATCTCGAATCTATCTTGCGATAGAAACTGAAGCGGCACTGTCGCCTAAGGCGACCACGGCCTTGCACCAGATAGGGTTTTCCACGATCCGACGTTGCCGCCGGAGCGAGCCCGCTATTAGCGGACACTTTTCACCTTTTGTCTCGACGAAAGTCGCGACTAGTATTGTCTCTGTGGCACTATCCCGTCCGCCTCTTCGGCGGAGGTGGGCGTTACCCACTATCCTTTTCTAGGTGTTCGGACTTTCCTCTCCGCCGATGAGGCGGAGCGACCATCCAACGTATCTTCAACCATTATACAGAAAATTTGAGTTTTGTCAATCTACCATTCCAAGGCTCCTCCGGTTTTGTACTCGATAACCCGCGTTTCGAAGAAGTTTTTTTCTTTTGAGAGGTCTATTGCTTCGGACATCCATGGGAACGGATTCGGGCTTTCGTACTGTAAAGGAAGCCCCACCCTGATTAACCGGCGATCGGCGATGTGTTCAATATATTTTTTAAACCCATCAGCGTTCATCCCAAAAATCCCTCGTGGAAAAACATTTTGGGCAAAAGTATATTCCAAAACAACAGCTTTCTTGACCAAATCTATAACCCTTTGCTGGAAATCTGGCGTCCAAAGTTCCGGCTGTTCTTTTTTAATCGTGTTTATAAGGTCTATCCCAAAATTCAGGTGCATGGATTCGTCGCGCATTATGTATTGAATTTCTTCAGCCGAGCCGACAAGTTTATTCTGCCTCTGGAAGCCGAACATGACCGCAAAAGACGAGTAGAAAAATATTCCTTCCATTATTAGGGAGAAGACAACGAGATTTTCCAAAAATTTCTGGTCGTTTTCAAAAGTCCCGGTTTTAAAGCTCGGATCAAAAATCCCTTCGTTAAAAGAGAGTACAAAAGAGTCTTTGTTGTAAATGGAATCGTGCTCGCGGTACATATTGAAAATCTCCCCTTCGTCGAGGCCCAAAGATTCCACGATGTACTGATAAGCGTGGGTGTGTATCGCCTCTTCATACGCCTGGCGCAGGATGTACATTCTTACCTCTGGCGAGGTTACGTGCTTATAGGTGGCCATAGAGACGTTATTAGCCGCAATCGAATCAGCTGTCGTGAAAAATCCCAGGACAACTTTTAAGGCCAATCTTTCGTCGTCCGAAAGTATGTGTCGCGACCTCCATTGCTCCACATCCTTCTGCATATTAACCTCCGTCGGCAGCCAGTGGTTGGCGTTTGCGGCCAGATAAGCGTCCCAAGCGAATTTATGCTTGATCGGATAAAGCTGAATAACGTCGGCATCTTCCCCGTTTATGATGCGGCGCCTGTTTATATCAACCTTCTGCTGGGTTTTTGTTATTGGCACTTCTTTATTTATTCTTTTGATAAGTATTGTTTCACTGACATGCTTCGCAGTTAGGGTCGTCTATGCGGCAGAGTTTTGGACCTGCCTGCGCAGACAGGCCGTCCTGCGATTTGGCGAGGACAACCTGAACTTTCTGCTGGGTCTCTTCTATTTGTACCATAACCGGAGATTGGGTCGGAGCTTCGGTCGGAACTTCCTCCGCAACTCCGAGCGCGTGCTTAAGCTGCATTACCGGACCCATAGCTTCGGAAAAATTCTCTTCCCTCCTATGAGTTGCCCCGAATTTACCAGCGTCCAAAGTTGATTTCTCAACCTGCGAAGCTCCAAGCGTGCGCAAGTAATACGTAGTCTTCAATCCCATTTCCCAAGCGTATACGTATATATCTGCAATTTCTTTCCCGGATGATCCCCTGTAGAAAATATTTAACGATTGAGATTGGTCTATCCAGCGTCCGCGGTAAGCGGCAGCCTTAATGAGCCATCTAGGGTTAATTTCAAAAGCTTCTTTGTATTTTTCCTTAAGCCATCTTGGGATTTCGTTTATCTCCGCGATAGAACCGTCATAATATTTTATCTTTCCTAACATTTCATAATCCCAGAGGTTCAATTTCTTCAAGTCCTCCACCAAGTACGGGTTTATTATCGTGAAGTCCCCAGATTGGTTCGCTTTTACGTATAAGTTTTTGTAAATTGGTTCGATGCATGAAGAAGTTCCGGAAATGTTTGATATAGTCGCGGTCGGGGCGATAGCCAAGCAGTTGGAATTTCTCATGCCATTCCTTCGGATAGCTTCGCGCACTATGGACCAGTCGAGGCGTTCGGTCCTCGGCACGTCAATTTTAAGCCCGCGCTCATTCTCTAAAAGTTCTATTGTATCCTGCGGCAGAATTCCGCGGTCCCACTTCGATCCTTTGTAAGTTAAATACGGTCCGCGCTCCCGGGCCAACTCCGCCGAAGTCAAAATCGCGTAGTAAGAAACCATCTCCATGGACCGGTCGGCAAAATCGCAAGCCGCCTCCGAATCAAAATTTATGTCGAGCATGTACAGGGCGTCCTGAAAGCCCATTATTCCAAGCCCAACCGGCCTGTGCTTCATGTTAGAATTTTTAGCCTCGCCCGTCGGGTAGTAGCAGATGTCGACTACGTTATCGAGCATACGCATGGCCGTTGAAACCGTGTCACGGATTAATTCCTGGTCGAGCCGCTTTTCGATAACGTGCCAAGAAAGGTTTACTGATCCCAAATTGCAAACCGCTGTCTCTTCTTTGGAAGTGTTTAGTGTAATTTCTGTGCAAAGGTTGGAGTTATGAATAACGCCGGCGTGATCTTGCGGAGAACGGATGTTGGACGGGTCTTTCCAAGTAACCCAGGGGTGTCCCGTCTCAAAAAGCATTGTAAGCATTTTCCTCCAAAGGTCTCGGGCTTTTATATTTTTGTACAGGTTAATCTTTCCCTCCCGAGCCATTTTTTCATATTTTTCGTATGCCTCGTCGAATTTCTTTCCGAAAATATGGTGCAAATCTGGGGCTTCGTCCGGAGAAAGAAGGGTCCAGTCGCCGTCTTCCAAAACTCTTCGCATAAAAATGTCCGGGATCCAGTTGGCCGTATCCATGTCATGCGTCCTCCTGTGGTCATCCCCAGTATTTTTGCGGAGCTCCAAGAAGTCTTCTATATCTATGTGCCAAGTCTCTAGGTAAACGCATGTCGCCCCCCTCCTTCTTCCGGACCGGTTGATGGCGGCCGTTGTATCGTTAGCAATTTTCAAAAACGGGATGACCCCCTGGGATTCCACCCCCGTGCCCTTGATCAAAGCGCCCGTTCCACGGATATTGGTCCAGTCTGTCCCGATTCCTCCTGACCACTTGGAAAGCTGGGCGTTATCGCCAAATGTCTTGAAAATATCCTCTAGCGAATCTTGTACGGTATTTAAATAGCAGGAAGAAAGTTGGGGCTTAACAGTTCCCGAATGGAAAAGCGTCGGGGTCGAAGGCACGAAGCGCAAAGTTGAAGTAACCTCGTAAAATCGTTCCGCCCATTCTTCAGGCGCTTCCTTTTCCCCAAGAGCCAAACCCATAGCAACACGCATCCAGAAAGCCTGCGGCGTCTCCAAAACTTTTTTAGCTTCCAGGTCGGAAGTGAAATACCTGTCGTAAAGGGTTTGCAGGCCCAAATACTGGAACATCGAATCCCTTTCCGGTTTTAGCGCAAACGAAAGCCTCTCCAAATCAAGACCCAAGAGGCGGCGGTCAAACCTTCCCTGCTCGACTCCCTTCTTTATGTTTTTTACGAAGGCTTCGCGGTAGTACCGAGAAAGGTCAGAAAAATCTAGCGGGCGGGCATCGATAACTTCCTTATATATAACGTGCAGTAAAAGCTTGGCAGCCGCGCGGGACCATATTGGGTCCTGCTCAATGAAGGAGCGCGCCGTAAATACCACGGAACGCGCAATATCTTTGGTCGAAATCTGGTCGTGCATAGACTCCCTCGTCGCCAAAAGTAAAGCTTCCAAGTCTATCTTCTTTTCATATTCGGCCAAAGCCTTAAAAACCGAATTCTTGAGCTTGTCCGGGGCAAAGTTTTCCTTTGTCCCGTCGCCTTTTATGACTATAAGGTCAGAAGACTCAATTTTTTCCAAAATGTCCCTTTTCTCCTCCTCCCTTATCTTGGCGTGCTCGTACCTATATAAGATGTAAGACTTAACAACATCATAAAAACCCTCCTCCATGAGGGTTTTTTCGACTAAATCCTGCGCATTTTCCACTGAAGGTATCCTCTCTGGGAAAAATTTCTCTATGTCGCCTACAATTTTCTTAGTCAGTCCGTAGAGTTTTTCTTCTTCAATCCCACCGCGTACGGCAATGAACGCTTTTTGTATAACTTTTGATATTTTTTCCGAGTCGAACTCAACGATGCGTCCGTCTCTTTTTTTGATTTGAGTTAACGGCATGGGCTTGGGCAAATACAACTTTAGTAAACTTATTTTACCCCCGCGGATAACTACATGCCATGTGTATAAACCAAAAAAACTAAAAAATCCCGACGTTGCATCGGGACCGGCTTTTAGTCAACAGACTCCAAACGGAGAAAGTCTTTTTATAGTTTTTTTGAACGCCTCAAAAATGCCGGGATCGAGTCCCATTCCGAATTTTCTGGCTCACTCTGGGAGACTTCTTCTATCGGTTTGGTCTGGACGTTTTCGGTGTGCGGAATTGGGGTGTCCTGCGAGAAAAGCGAGACGTTCCTGGCATACCCTCCCGGAAAACCGGAAGCAATAACCGTAACTTTTACCTGCCCAGACTTCAAGCGTTCATCCTTAACCGCGCCAAATATAATTTTTGCCTCGCGGTCCACATTTTCCGTGACGATCTTGGCCGCTTCCTGCACCTCCCACATAGAAAGGTCGTCCCTTCCAGAGATCGTGAACAAAACTCCCTTGGCCCCTTCGGCCGATACCTCCAAAAGCGGAGAATGTATGGCGAGGCGTGCTGCTTCCTGCGCCCTGTTTTTTCCTTGCGAGACTCCAATACCGATTATGGCTGAGCCTGAATTCATCAAGACCGTCCGTACATCAGCAAAGTCCACGTTTATGATACCCGGGGTTATGATCAAGTCCGCGATTCCCTCAACGGCCTGCCTTAAGACTTCATCGCACATCGCGAAAGCCGCCAAAAAGGGGGTATCGCGTTCTACTATATTCATCAAGCGGTCGTTCGGGATCACGATCATAGCATCAACAGCTTTTCGTAACCGGACCAACCCTTCTTCGGCGATACTTTTTCTAACTTCACCCTCGAAAGCAAAAGGTTTCGTTACGATCGCTATCGTTAAAACTCCAAGGTTCTTCGCAATCTCCGCAACAATCGGCGCGCCACCCGTTCCCGTTCCTCCGCCAAAACCGCAGGTAACGAAAACCAGGTCCGCTCCGCGAACCATATCTTCTATTTCCTTTCGGGATTCTTCCGCGGCCATCCGTCCCAATTCCGGATTCATTCCCGCCCCAAGTCCGCGCGTCACCTCTCTTCCGATATGAAATTTTTTCGCGGCTAAAGAATTATGCAAATCCTGCGCATCGGTATTTATAGAAATAAAATCAACCCCCTTCACCCTGGAGCGAATCATGTGGTCAACGGCATTCTGTCCGGAACCGCCAACCCCTATCACTTTTAGCCTCGCGGCTGTCTCAAATTCTGGCTTGATTTGGGGCATAAATAAGATTAGTTAATAACTAAGCCTATCCCTGAAGCGATGGCCGGTCAAGGCTAGATAAAAAAGATTTATATGTTAGAAAATATTGGAAATTCTATGGAATTAGCGAGCGGAGCCAGGTTGAGATTTTCTGGCGCCACATCGAAGTAGAGCGCTTTTGTTGGGGCGCATTTTCCTGGTCTAAGCCGATCAAAGCCGCGCCAACCGCCGTCGCCCAAATCGGGTCCTGCAATTTGTGCCCGGTGTCCAATTCATCGCACCTGCCCAAGTCCGCGGGAAGATGAAGCGTTACTTTAGAAAACTCATCTATGCCTTCTATCTTGGAAGAGCCGCCGGAAAGGACCACTCCCCCCGGAAGCAAACCTTGCCGCCCGATTTTTTTCAAATGGTTCTCAACTAGCTCAAGCATATCTTCGAGGCGCGCCTCCATTATATTCTGTAATTTTTTCTTGGCCTGCGCCGTATCTTCCGGAAGTTTCAATGTTGTCTTTATTTCTTCGGCTTTATCGAGCGAAACTTGGAAGCCGAGCGCGATGTCGTTCGTGATGTGCGCTCCTCCCAAAGGAAAAATCGCAACCGAATACGGAAGGTTTTCTTCGATGACCGCCAAATCCACGGTCTCCGCCCCGATATCGAGAACAGCCGCGCCTGCTTCGCGCTGGCGCGAAGTTAAAAGGGCCCGGGCCGAGGCAAGCGGGGCAGGGATCACGTCATCTATCGCGACCCCGGCTTCCTCCACCGCGGAAATTATTTCGCGAAGAGGTTTTAAAAGCGAGGTTATAAACATGACTTCGGCCTCCAAATTTTCTCCCCTTACCCCGATTGGGTCGCGCATGGATATTTCCGAGTCGATGCTGTAATTTATCCCGAAAGTATTTAAAATTTCTTTATTTTGGAGGTCTCGCGAGGACGGCCTGGCTTGGGCGATGACGCGTTCGATATCATACGGCCCTACTTCTCCGGAAGCCTGCGCGATCGCAACGCGCGCCCGGACTTTTGAAAAACCCAAAGCCGGCGTGCCGAAAGTTAAAAATGCGTGCTTAAAAGGAATCCCGGAAAATCTTTCGACTTCTTCCACCGCCGCGCGCACCCTTTTTGCCAAAAGTTCCTTGGAATTTACCATCCCTCGGCGCACCCCCTGCGTCGGCACTATCGAAGCTCCCAAAATATGGATTCCCGTATCAGAATCCTTTCTTTCTGCCGCAAGCGCCTTGATGCTATGCGACCCAATATCGATAACTTGAACTATATTCCTCGCCATAAAATTTTTTCCCTTTTTTCCATCTCCCTCCCGTGATTATAACCCTTTAGGTGCAAAATTGCGTGGATATAAAGTGCGGAAAAGTGGGTTTTGTAGTCCCTTCCGTATTTTGGCGCCTCTTTTTTTATAAAATTAGGGTTTAAAAAGATCTGGCCGACCGAAGGCGAGAGTGAAAAAGAGAGGACGTTCGAGTCTTTATTCTTGCCTCGATATTCCTTATTGAGCTTCCGCATCAATTTCGAATCGGCAAGAATTAAATCGAGTTCGTATTTTTTTCCGAGTACTTTATTCTTAATTTTCTTAAATTTTGGGTTAAAGTGCATCAACCCAAAAGTTTTTTGAGCATGTTTGAAATCCTGTCGCCCGAAGCTTTTCCTTTCAGTATCGGCATGGCCACTTTCATTACTTTGCCAAAATCTTTTTCATCTTGGGCGGCCGCTACCCGGATGCCGTCCTTCAAAATCCTTTCCAAATCCTCGTCCGAAATTTCCGCCGGAAGATATTCCGCTAATATTTCGAGCTCTTCTTGTTCTTTTTTGGCCAGATCCGTCCGTGCCGCCTTTCCGTATTCTTCAACCGCGTCCCTTCTTTTTTTGACTTCGCTTTTCAGCACATCAATAATTTCCCCGTCCGAAAGGCCGGTTTCTTTTTTCAGGAATTGGATTTCTTTATTTTTTACGGCGCTCTGGGCCATACGCAAGGTCGAAACCTTAAGAGCCTCGCCCGCCTTCATGGCCGATTTTAAATCTTGGTCCAATTTTTCGCGCAAAGTCATTTGCTTTGGATTGTTATTCTATTTTTCCTAATTTTCGAAGTTTATCCATATCCTTCTGCCAGGCGATTCGCTTCAAGGCTTCCTTCCGCTTTTTGAATTCGGATTTGGACCTCTCGCGGTATTGCCGCCCCCTGGCCTCGATCATGATTTTTGATCGCTGGATTTTTCTGGTGAACCTCCTCAAAAGTCCCCCGATGGATTCATTTTCCCTTCTTTTTACTTCTACTGCCATAAAATAATTTAATTAAAACCTCCCATAAGATGCAGGTGCAGATGATCCACCTCCTGCCCTCCGGCTCGACCGACGTTAAACGCTAATTTATAACCTTCCATTTTTTTCTCCTCCGCTAATTTTTTCGCAGCCATAACCATCTCTGCCGTCAAGCTTGCGTCCTGTAATTCCTTGATCGATACAATATGTTCTTTCGTGACAATCAAGATATGTATGGGCGCTTTCGGTTTTATGTCCGCGAACGCGACAAGCTTGTCCGATTCAAACAAAAAATCTGCTGGAATTTCTTTATTTACAATTTTGCAGAAGATGCAGTCCATAATTACTTTATTTTGAGCTTAAGCCTCTCGATGGCCCGGGTTATCGGCAAAGTCTCCTGCATTCCGGAATCCATGTCGCGGATTATGATACTGCCTTCCAAAGCCTCTTTTTGTCCCATAATAAGGCTGTATGGGACGCCGAGCTTGGAAGCCAAGCGCAACTGCCCCCGTATGGAGTCTTTTGAGAGCGATTGGGCTAGAGGGATTCTAGCCTTACGGAACTCTTCCATCAAGGCCAGGGTCTTTCTTTTGGCGGCCATGCCCAATTGGATCAAAAACACCTTAGGCTTCTCAATTTTGGTAAATTCTTCCTGCGCTTTCTCGTCCATGCGTTCCATCAAGATAGATACAACCCTGTCCATGCCGATCCCTCCTCCGGCGGCCGGCAGATCCTTACCCGCTAAAACCTGTCCCAGGTAATCGTATCTTCCCCCTCCAGCAACAGTCATAGTCTTGGTTTCTTCCGTGCCGTCTTCTTTTTTAGTGACAATGTTTGCCTGAAATTCGAAAACTGTCCTCGTGTAATAATCGAAACCTCGGACCAAAGTCCCGTTTAACCTGTAAGGGATCTCCAGCGCGTCCATGAATTCTAAAACTTCCTTGAAGTGCGCCTTGCATTCGTCGCAAACATATTCCAGCATCTGCGGAGCTTTGGTTTTATATTCCTGACATGCCGGTTCTTTGCAGTCTAAAAGCCGCAAAGGATTTTCCTTGAACCTTCTCTTGCAATCCTTGCAGAGCTTCTCAACGTGTTTTTTGTAATAAGAAACCAACTCCTTCCTCCACTGCGGACGGCAGTCCTTGTCTCCCATCGTACTTATCTCAAGAGTCGTATCTATTCCCAGTTCTTTAAATATCAAACTGAAAAGGCGTATGGTCGTAGCTTCGGCCACAGCCAACTCCTCGCCCATAACCTCAACATCGAACTGCCCGAACTGCCTCCAGCGTCCTTTCTGCGGAGCTTCGTGCCTAAAAAACGAACCGTTCATATATAAAAGAATTGGCTGGGGTTCGGCCTGCATGCCGTGTTCGTAATACGCCCGCACCAAAGGAACGGTGGCTTCCGGGCGAAGCACCAAGTGGTCCCCTCCACGCGTCTTGAAAGAATACATCTGTTTTTCTACGACATCCGAAGTCTCCCCCAAAGAAGCGCCAAAAAGTTCAGCGTGTTCGAAATGCGGAGTCCTAATTTCCTGAAAACCGTAATATTTGGCAGCTTCTTCGGCAATATCCGAAACTCTCCTCCAAACTGAAAGCTCCTGGCCCATAAGGTCCCTTGTGCCGCGCGGCGTTTGTAGTGATTCTTTTTTAATTTTCATAATTGAAGTTTCCAGGGAGAAAATCCGCCCTGTTTATTGGCCAAAGCCTTACAAATGCGCGTCCAACGATCAAACCCTCTTCCAAAGATCCCCATTTGCGCGAATCCGAAGAGAATAAGCGATTGTCGCCCATCATATAAAATTCGCCTTCCTCGAGCGTAACCGTTCCGTCCGGAGTGGTTAGGGCTTCGTGCAAGAAGGGCTCTTCAAGCTGTTTTTTTTCTGTTCCGTTCACAAGAAAAATCTTATTATCTTTTATTTCAAGCTTCTCCCCAGGCAAACCGATGACCCTTTTTATAAAAAACTTAGAAGGGTCCTGCGGGTACCTGAAAACAAGGACTTCCCCGCGTTCCGGCTGACGGAAGTGGAAGGTAAGCTCATCAATTATCAAATATTCACCGTCCTGGAAGGTTGGCTCCATCGAAGCTCCCCTAACCAAAAAAGGCTGGGCAACCCAGGTCCTTACAGGAATTATTATTATTGCCGACACAATTATGAAGCGTAGGAAATCTCGCCAAAAAGAGTTTTGAGGCATAACAATAAACCAAGAGTAATAGATTTCTAGAGGAAAATCAAGGGTTATGATAAAATCGCAATTATGGCGGCATACCATATAGTAGGACTCGGGAACCCGGGCCAAGAGTACGACGGATCCCCGCATAACGCGGGCAAGTTTATAGCAGAGCTTTTCGCAAAAAAGTACGATGGAAAAAGGGCAAAAGTCATCCTTCCGGACGTTTTTATGAACCAATCCGGCAAGATTATTAAGGCCCACGGCATACGCGCCAAAGGCTTAATGCTACTGCATGACGATATAGACCTCCCCCTGGGAAGATTTAAGATAGTATTCAACCGCGGATCGGGCGGGCATAAAGGCGTGGAATCGGTAATCCGGGCGCTCGGCACGGAAAAATTTGTCCGG
>MFIE01000007.1:16083-27050 GCA_001778785.1 Candidatus Giovannonibacteria bacterium RIFCSPLOWO2_01_FULL_46_13 | reverse complement strand
ATGAAATTCCTAACCCACAAATTCACCCCAGAGCAGACCGCCCTCGTGAAAAAAATCTCGAAAAAAATCGTTGAAGCCATCGAAGTCGCAGTCGAAGAATCCCCAGAGAAAGCCATGACGCTTTATAATAGTAATTAAAAATGATGAATGACCGGGCCGCCTAAAATATATAACGAGATAATGATTGCCGCTCCGACCCCGTCTTTTCTAGAACGGGGCGATTTAACTTTATCCGAAAATTTGGGGGAGTTTAGAAACCTCGCCAATAAAAATAATTTCTGGCGGAGGAATACGGTTTTCGTTAGGATCGAGCAAGCCAAAAAACCTTCGGAATTGATTCGCGAAATTTCTGACATGGGATACGCGCGGCACATGGGAGATCTGCACAAAGGAGAATTTTTCCAGCAGGGCGGATTTATCACGATCTATCCGATCAATAGTGAGACCCCGATCACGATCGAGTTCGACGGAAATATAATCGGCTCGATCCGCGAGGCCCAAATAATTCCCCACGAGAAAAAACTCCAACTTGGACACCGAGTGTCCAAGTTGGAGCCTGGAGATTACGTCGTGCACGAGGACCACGGAATCGGAATTTACCGCGGCAAGAAAGATGGATATCTTGTTCTGGAATATGCACCCGCCAGAAACGGGGGCGACCCCGACAGATTAATGGTCCCGGAGAATCTTGAGAAAAAAATCTCGCCGTATTTGGGACTTAAAAGCCCGAAAATAAATCGACTTGGGACGCCTTTGTGGTTCGAGACCAAGAAAAAAGCCGCCGAAGATATCAGGAAATTCGCGCAGGAATTGCTGGAACTTTATAAAACTCGCGCGGAAGTAAAACGCCCGCCGCACGAGCCTTTCCCGATGGAAAAAGAAATTTGGGATAGGTTTGAATTCGAAGAAACTCCTTCGCAAAAAAGCGCCATCGAAGATATTTTTCGCGACCTCGCCAAAAACGAACCGATGGAGCGCCTTGTCGTGGGCGACGTCGGGTTTGGAAAAACGGAGGTGGCCCTTCGAGCTACCCTTAGGGTCGTCCTAAACGGACGACAGGTCGCGATTCTCTCGCCCACCACAGTGCTCGCGGACCAGCATTCTCAAACTTTCAGGAAAAGATTAGAAAAAGAAGGGATCGAGGTGGAAAGATTTACAAGGCTCGAGCCGCCAGAAAAAACTAAAGAGATTTTGCATAAATTAAAACAGGGCGGGATCGATATCATTGTCGGCACGCATAGGATCTTATCCAAAGATTTGGACTTCAAAAATTTGGGCTTATTGATCATCGACGAGGAGCAAAGGTTCGGCGTGCGCCACAAAGAAGCGCTCAAGAAAAAATATCCCGAAGTGGATGTTTTGTATTTATCGGCGACGCCTATCCCGCGGACGCTCGCCTTCTCCCTTTCGAAAATCCGCCCCCTTTCGCAAATTACCGATCCGCCCCTTGGGCGCATCCCGATAAAAACTTTCGTCATGCCCCGGACAGATAAAATGATCGGGGAGGCAATCTCGCAGGAATTGGAACGCGGCGGGCAGGTTTATTTTCTCTCTCCCCGGATTATGAAAATGCCTTTTATTTTAAAAAAACTCGAGAGCCAATTCCCGAAAATAAGAAAAGAAATCCTCCACGGAAAAGTTGGCGAGAAACATTTAGTCGAGACTATGCGCGATTTTCGCGAAGGGAAAATTAAAATCTTGCTCTCAACCACGATCATCGAGAACGGTCTCGATATTTCTTCCGTAAATACTTTGGTCGTTGAAGACGCGACAAAACTCGGCCTCTCGCAATCACACCAGTTACGCGGGCGCGTCGGCCGGACGAATATCCAAGCGTACGCATATTTTCTTTATCCATCGCAAAAATTAACTCCCCGCGCCGAAGAAAGGCTCGAAGCTTTATTGTCTTTTCAGGAATTAGGCGCGGGAATGGAAATCGCCAAGCGCGATTTGGAACTCCGCGGCGCGGGAAATATCTTAGGCCGCGAACAAACGGGAGTCCTAAACAAAATAGGCTGGAATTTGTATTTCGAAATGTTGGGCCAAACTTTGGAAGAGATGATGTAAAAAAGAAAAGCACTGTGTTTTCACAGTGCTTTGATCACCCCCTTTCTTATGAATTTTTAAAGCAGTCCAACCTCGACATCGATGCTGTTGCTCTCTGTATACAGCACCCACTCTACATCGCCATGGAATTGCAAACGAAAAACACGATGCGAGTGCTCCTTCCCGTTATAATAAAGGGCCTCCGGAGCACTTATCCATAGCGTCATACATGAGCCGCCCTCTTCTCCTTCATCGCTAAGCTCAAAAGCCGTAACCGTTGCGAAAAGGCGAATATAATTTGGCTCATCCTCCCAGCTGATGGATATCTGAGAACCCAAGACTTCTTTAATCGACGAGAATCCCGCAGCCTCCAGAGTTTTCTCTAAATCCGGTCTTATTTCCAAGGAACCCCTATCTACTTTCATAAATCCTCCTCAATGTTTTATTAAAAGTAAAATAGCACTGTTCATGCTATTTGTCAATAACCGCTGAGATTAGTACTTACTCCGTCTTTTGGGCTTCGGCGGCTTTGGCGTCTTCGCCTAAATAGGACAGCGTCATCCTGCGTTCTTTTGGTTCGAAAAGAGTTATCTGGAACGGGTAGGTTTTGCCGATCTCGAGTTTTTCGCGCATCCTGTCGGCTGTTCCGAATTCAGAAATGTGCGAGAGTCCGGAAACCCCGTCTTCAATCGCGACCAACGCGCCGTATTTATTAAATCTTAAAACCCTTCCCTGGATTATATCTCCCTTGTTGTACTTCGTTCCCGCGGCAACCCATGGGTCCGGCTTCAATGCCTTAACCGACAAAGAAACGCGTCCGGCTTCGATGCCGATTATTTTCGCGCGGATCTTGTCCCCGATTTTAAAATGCTCGTGAGGATTCTGCACCAAGGACCAATCGAGTTCCGAAAGGTGGCTCAATCCCTCGAGCCCATCTTCAAGTTTTACAAAAATCCCGAAATCCACGACTCCGGTTATCTCCCCTTCAATAATCTGCCCAACTTCATATTTCGAAGCGAGTTCCTTTAAGTCCGAAGATTCGGCACCTTTTTCTGAAAAAATAATTTTATCTTCCTTGGGATCCATCGTGATTATGGTAACCATCAATTTTTGTCCTTCGAGTTTCTTTAATTCCTGGAAAATCCTGTCTTTGTCTCCGCCTTCAACCCTCGGGTAGTGCGAAGTTTTTAACTGCGAGGCCGGCAAGAATCCTTTAACCTTCTTCCATTCCAAAACTAATCCGCCCTTATTTGCCTCCAGAACCTCAAGTTCCACGGCTTCTTTCTTCCTCATTAAATCTTCAGCCTCAAGCCAAACCAAATCCCGGCCGGCCTCCCGAAGCGAAAGCTCCACGCATCCTTCCTCGTTTTCGGATTCCAAAACCTTGGCCATAACTTTATCTCCCGGCTTCAATCCTTTGATTATGTCCCGAGCTACCATATATTCGCGGCCGTAAACCATGCCTGTGCCGATCGGTCCCAAGTCAAAAAAGGCGCGTGCCGCCGAGCGCTCGAGGTATCTGGCTTCAATCAAGTCGTCCGGCTTCGGCAAAACGATAGTTATCTTTTTCCAAAGCTCGTCCATGACCTGGTTTTTCGCGGGATTAGAAGTCGAATTTAACATAGAAGAAAGTATAGTACCTCTTTAAACTTAAGTCAAAATATACTATAATAATCCAATGGTAATTACTTATTACGGCCTTTCCTGCTTTAAGGTTGAATCCGGGAAATTGACCCTGGCCTTTGACCCGCCTTCCAAAGATTCCGACTTAAAACCCCCAAGATTTTCCGCGGACGTTGTACTCTCGTCGCATAACCACCCCAGGCACAATGGCTTGCATGAGCTCTCCGGGGAGCCTTTTTTAATTTCCGGTCCGGGGGAATACGAAACGAAAGAACTTTTAATCACGGGATCCCCGTCCTTCCACGACAAATCCGGAGGCGAGAAAAAAGGGTTAAATACTATATATACAGTCGAGATGGAAAATATGCGCCTTTGCCACTTGGGAGACCTTGGGACGGCGGAACTTAGCGCCGAAGCACTTGAGGCGATCGGCGAGGTAGATATTCTTTTTGTCCCGGCCGGCGGCGAGGATGTGCTCGATCCGGAAGAAGCGGTTAAAGTGATAAACTTGATAGAACCGAAAATCGTGATCCCGATGCATTACGCGCTCGCAAAATCCATCAAAGGCGCAAAGATAGAAGAATTCCTGGACGAACTCGGCGAGAAAGGGATTAAAGGCGAGGAGAAGCTGACCATCAAGAAAAAAGAATTGCCGGAGGAAGGCATGAAAGTTGTGGTCCTTGAGCCCGTGATCAGTTTATAAAATTGGTGGATAGAGATGAGTTTTTTCGATAAACTTGAGGAGATAAGAGAAAAGCCCGTTGAGAAGAAGCGCAGGATATTATTTTTCAGCATGGCAATCTCGATGGCGATTATAATAATATTGTGGGCAAGCTTTGTTACTTTCCAGGACGAACCGGAAAAATCCGGAAGTAGTGGCCCTTCCCCATGGGAAGTAATAAAAAATTCTTTCGAAAATGTCAGAAGATAAAAACATAACTAGGCGGGATATTGTACCGGAGATGCGCGATTCTTATTTGGACTACGCCATGTCCGTTATTGTCTCGCGCGCCCTTCCGGATGTCCGAGACGGGTTAAAACCGGTGCACCGCAGGATTTTGCACACCATGAACGAGATGGGCTTGATGCATAACGCCAAGTATAGGAAATCTGCGGCGGTCGTCGGAGATACTTTAGGGAAATATCACCCCCATGGCGACATGGCGGTTTATGATTCCATCGTGCGCATGGCCCAAGATTTCTCCATGCGCTATCCCCTCGTGGACGGACAGGGAAACTTTGGATCGATCGACGGGGACAACGCCGCCGCCCCGAGGTACACCGAGGTTCGGATGACGCAGCTTTCCGAAGAACTTCTCGCGGACATAGAAAAAGAAACCGTTCCTTTTCGCGACAACTACGACGGCACGCGCCAGGAGCCCGTGGTCCTTCCGGCGGCTTTGCCGAACCTACTTTTGAACGGGACGCTTGGAATCGCGGTCGGTATGGCCACGAACATCCCCCCGCACAATTTGGGAGAGTTAGTTGATGCGGTCTGCTATTTAATTGCAAAACCAAAAGCCACCACCGAAGACTTGATGGAATTCGTGAAAGGCCCGGATTTTCCAACCGGCGGAATTATTTTTTCAAAAAGAGATTTGCTCCAAGCGTACGCGACCGGCCGCGGATCGGTTTTGACCAGGGGCGAAGCGGAGATAGTTGAGAACTCAAAGGGCAATTTTCAAATCATGATCTCCTCCATCCCGTATCAGGTAAATAAATCCGAACTAATAATCAAAATGGCGGACCTTGTCCGCGAGAAAAGGCTCGAGGGGATACGCGACATTCGCGACGAATCGGACAAAGAGGGGCTTACCATCGCGATCGATTTAAAACATGACGCCGTCCCGGAAAAAATCCTAAACGGGCTTTATAAATATACCGACCTCGAAAAATCTTTCCACTTCAACATGATCGCGCTCGTAGACGGGATCCAGCCGCAGGTCCTTTCGCTTAAAAGCATCCTGGAAAATTTCGTTTCTTGGAGAAAAATCGTAATCGAGCGAAGGGCTAAATTCGATTTGAGGAAAGCTGAGGAGCGCGCCCATATATTAGAGGGGCTAAAAATAGCCTTGGACCACATCGACGCCGTGATCAAGACGATTAAAGCTTCGGAAACTCGCGACGACGCACACAAGAATTTAATGAAGAAGTTCGACCTCTCCGACCGGCAGGCCACAGCGATCTTGGAAATGCGCCTGTCTACCTTGGCGGGACTCGAAAGGCAGAAAATTGACGATGAGTTAAAGGAAAAACAAAAAATAATCAAAGATTTAAGGGCCCTCTTAAAAGATCCGGAAAGGATTGCCCAGACCGTCAAAGACGAACTTGTCGAACTCAGGGGAAAATACGCGGACGCGAGAAAAACGAAAGTAATTTCTTCGGAAGTTAAATCTTTTTCCATGGAAGACTTGATCCCAGATAAAGAAACAATCGTCGTCTTAACGCAGGACGGATACATCAAGCGCGTAAACCCGGAAGAATATCGGGTACAGAAGCGCGGAGGCAAAGGGATAATCGGGCACGAAACAAAAGAAGAAGACATTGTAACGAACTTCTTGACGGGCAACACGCACGACGACCTTCTCTTCTTCACATCCAAAGGAAAAGTGTTCCAGGCGAAAATGTATGAAATTCCGGAAGGAAAGCGCGTCTCCAAAGGAAAAGCTATCCAGAACTTCCTGCCGGTTTCGCAGGATGAAAAAATAACATCAATGCTCGCCGTGCCAAAGACTAAAAAAGGAGAGACTTTATCCTTAGTCATGATTACCAAAGAAGGTATAATTAAAAAGGTAGACTCCAAACACTTCCAAGACGTCCGCCGTTCCGGAATAATTGCGATCCGCCTGCAGAAAGAAGACATCTTGTGCTGGGTCAGGCTCGCCGAGAAAAACGACCACATCGCGCTTACAACCAAAAAGGGACAGGCCATACGGTTCAAATCGTCGGATGTCCGCGAAATGGGGCGTGGAGCGCAGGGGGTTAAAGCCATGCGCCTTAAAAAAGGAGATGAGCTCGTCGGCGCGGATGTTATTAAAGCCGACGATAAAGACGCTTTGGTCTTAGTTGTCTCGGAAAACGGATTCGGCAAAAAAACTAAAGTGAGCGAATACAGGCTCCAGAAAAGAGGCGGCTCTGGAATAAAAACTTCCAAAGTGACGCCGAAAACCGGAAACCTCGTATCCGCAACGGTTTTGACGCCGGGACTCGAAGAAATAATCGCGATTTCCAAAAAGGGACAAGTCATAAGGACTTCGCTCAAGGAAATCCCAGAGCTTGGAAGAGCCACTCAAGGAGTTCGCATCATGAGGCTTGATAAAGATCAGCTCGCCTCGATCACTTGCCTATAGAAATGGCATTCGTAGAACCAGAATCAATAGTTAAAATACTCGACATATTGCCGGGAATGAAAGTAGCGGATTTCGGTGCCGGTGCGGGTTTTTACTCGATCCCGATCGCAAAACGCGTGGGGGCTGCAGGAAAAGTTTACGCCTTGGACATCAGAAAAGAAATAATGGACATAATCCGGTCCAAGGCTAGGGAAGCTCGCCTTTTTAATGTCGAAACGCTCCGGGCCGACCTCGACCAGAAAGAAGGCTCGCACTTGAAAGAAAATACGGTTGATATGGTCATGATCTCTAACATCTTGTTCCAAGTTGAAAACAGGAAAAATCTCGCGGAGGAAGCCTTCAGGATTTTAAAACCCGCGGGAAGGGCGACGCTGGTTGAATGGGATGAGGAGAAAAAATCTTTCGGGCCTCCCCTCGTCCACCGCGTAAACCGGCAAGAAGCCGAAGATTTATTTTTGAAAACTGGGTTTAGTTTCGAAAAAGAATTAAACGTCGGGGAAAACCATTACGGATTAATTTTTAAAAAGCCTTAATAAAAACGAAGATGGGGAAACTTCAAATAATATTGCTTAGCGTCGGGGCGGCCGCAGCTTTTGTAGCTGTTTTAATTTTTGCGGGTGTGCTTCCCGGCTTCGGAACCGATACGAAAGAACTTAAAACCGCGACCATGTGGGGTACTATCCCCAAGCAAAACATGGAAGGAATTTTAGATAAACTCGGCGTGGCTCCATATGCAATTGAAATTAACTACCAGCAGAAAAATCCGGCGACTTTCGAGCGCGACTTGATCGAAGCCTTGGCCGAGCAAGCCGGGCCCGATATAATTATTTTTCCTTCAGAATTAATCCTCGAATACCGCGACAAGCTCACTCCGCTTCCGGAAGAATTTATAACCGAGCGCATTTTCCGCGACACATTTTCCGATGGCACCGAAATTTTAATCCAAGAATCAGGAGAAATCTTGGGACTTCCCTATTTAATTGATCCTTTGGTTTTTTACTACAACCGAGATTTATTCAGGAATGAATCTATCGCGTCCGCCCCCAAAACTTGGGATGCTTTCGTCTCCGCGTCGCGGCGCCTTACCAAAATAAATAACGGGGCCATCACCCAATCCGGGGCGCCTTTGGGGCTCGAATCAAATGTCAAAAACTTTAAAGAAATAATTTCCCTTTTAGTTTTGCAAACCGGAGCCCCGATCGTCGAGCGAAGCCTAAAAGTTAGTTTCTCTCCACAAGGCTCCTCGGCCGACACGGTGCAAAGCGCCCTTCGTTTCTATACAGATTTTTCAAATATCCAGAAAACTTCATACTCATGGTCAAAAGCCATGCCAAATTCCAACGAAGCTTTTTATCGCGAACTCGCGGCAACCTACCTCGGATTCGGTTCGGAATATCCGCGAATGAAAATTGAAAACCCCCACATCAACTTCGACATTACTTCCGTACCGCAAATCTCCGGCGGAAAACTTAATCTAACCTACGGAAAATTTTTATCTCTCGGGATAATCGAACAGTCTCGAAATAAAACAGTGGCGTTAGAAGCTATAAAATTACTCGTCGCTGGAGAAAATGTTAAAGAAGTTTCCTCAAACACTTATTTAGCCCCATCGCGCCGCGACCTTCTCGGATCGGGCACAGGAAACGCAATCCTTGATACGATTTATCGCGAGGCTGTTAAATTTAAAAGCTGGCCCGACATCGAATACGCGCGAACTTCAGGAATTTTCTCGCAGATGATACAATCCGTATATACTGGCGCGAAGTCAGAAGCAGAAGCGAGCCGCGATGCAAAATCACAACTCGAAGCTTTATATAACCAATAGCCTCTATCTTTTAGGCATAATTTTATTTGGCCTCTTTTTAATTTTCTCGCCGCTCGCCGCGGACGCGCACGTTGGGATTGGGACACCCCTCGTACCATGCGGCGGAGAGGGAGAGCCTTGTAATGTCTGCCATCTTTATGAACTTGCGCATAACGTAATCGACTTTCTCCTCTGGGGACTCGCGACCCCCCTCTTAGTTATTGCTATTCTCGTCGGGGGGATTTATTGGTTAATATCGGGAGGCTCCGAGCAAAAGATTGAACGAGGAAAAGAAATTCTTACTTCGGCCATAATTGGATTTCTAATAGCTTTTGGCGCGTGGATTATTATAAACACGATACTAGATACGCTCGCCTTTAAGAATCCCTTCTATGGAACCCTATGGACCAATACGGATTTCTGCAAAAATTCCCCGTTCGTAACTGGCGGCGCTGGAATCTCTGCGCCAACAACATCTACAAAACCGGGAGCCACACCCATAACCCAGCAAAGGTGCCCTACATGTACGAACCTTGGAAATTTCCCAGTTAAACCAGGCTCATGCAAAGCTTCGGCACAAGGGCAAACTTGCCAGGTTGATAGCGAACTAAACACAAAACTATCATCTCTCAACGCCGCTATAATCGGCGACGGCAAAACAGGCTACTGGCAGGTCACAGAAACATGGCCCCCTACCGTAAACCATAAAAATTCCTGCCACAATGCTGGTACTTGCGTAGATGCTAACCTATTGGGTTCAGCGAGAGGAAGCACGAATGATATAAAATATTTCATACAGAAATCAGAGGCAGCTGGCTTGCGTCCAGTTTATGAAGTGCAAAATGATGTAAGGAAAGATCAATTACTTAAAGCTGGGGTGCCATCCGGCAAAGTCATAACTGTTCCGGGAATTAATGCTGAGCATTTCTCGGTTTATAAAAATTAGCTCGTGTGGATAAAGTTTACAAAATGTTGTACTATAATAAAATAAGCTAAAAGGTCTTAAATTTTATAATATTTAACTAAATTATGAACAAACTTACAAAAGTTCTTCCGTACGCGGTAGCATTGGCCACACCATTTTTCGCTTTCGGTCAAGGAACCGTCTTCACGATAAGAGAGAGGATACAATCCCTCCTAAACCAGATAATCCCGATCCTTCTTATAATCGGTACGATCGTATTCTTGTGGGGAGTAATAACATTCCTTCTTGCCGGAGCTAACGAAGAAAAACGCGCGGAAGCCAGGTCACTCATGATCTACGGTTTGATCGGTCTCTTCGTGATGGTTGCGGTATGGGGAATCGTAAACGTCTTGGTTGGATTCTTCCTTCCGGGAGGAAACACTGGCATCCCGACATCGCCGGGAGACCTTCGCGGAATCTAGTTAAAACATGGTCGCATACGCAAAAACTGCTGAAGAAATAATTGCCCTCCTGACCGACCAGATTTTGCGGCCAATCGTTCTATTGTTGTTCGCACTTGCCACTATCCTTTTCCTCTGGGGCGTCGTTGAATTCATCGCGAATCGCGACAACGAGGAGGAGAGGGATAAGGGCAAGCAGCACATGCTTTGGGGAATCATTGGGCTCGTGATCATGTTCGGGGCCAATGGCATTATTTGGGTTTTAATACATTTTGTAGAACGTTTTTAATACAATGAATTTTTCTTTAATACCAATTGCGCACGCGCAAACAGTCACCGGAATAATAAATAGCGTCGTAGAACTTCTGAATAAGATAATCCCTATTATTTTCGCGATCGCGACGATCGTGTTTTTATGGGGAATTGTTCTCTTTATAATTTCCGGCGGTGACGAAGAAAAACGAAAAGAAGGAAGGCAATATATAATTTACGGTTTAATCGGTCTCTTCGTGATGGTTGCAGTATGGGGAATTATAAACGTTGTAATAGGATTTTTTGATATTGGGGGATTTCGCGCGCCACGACTGCCGGATCTGCCTGGATATGAGAGGAGCTTTGATTCTAATCCTAACAAAAACTACGGAGAAGGATTCTTAGAGGGTAGCGGGGAGTTAGATTTAACCAACGAATCACGTCCTGACAAGAATTACGGGGAAGGATTTTTAGAGGGCAGCGGGGAGGTGAATAATGATAAAAATCAGGGGGAGGGGTTCCTGGAA
>MFIE01000007.1:14013-16075 GCA_001778785.1 Candidatus Giovannonibacteria bacterium RIFCSPLOWO2_01_FULL_46_13 | reverse complement strand
TAAACGATACAGGCGCAGATTGCGATCCATTCTGTGAATAAAGATTCCCTCAAATTTATCTCGGGATTTCTCGGCCTAGTGGTTCTGGGCCTTACGGTTTTATTTTTCCTAAATTACTTTCAGTAAAAATGTGCGGCTAGGGAGAATCGAACTCCCATCTCGTCCTTGGCAAGGACGCATTCTACCACTAAACCATAGCCGCAATATCCAGTTATCTTAGTATATAAACGGGAGGGAAATCAAGAAAAAAAGTACGACCAATCCGGCGAATATATAATGTAGCCGGTTTTTTGTTTCTGGCCAGATCATCCGTGAAATGAAATCGATCACCCCCGGAATTAACAAAAAACCAAATATAAGCGCTGGAAAGTAATGATAAATAAAGAGAGAGCGGCCGATAAAGAAAAAGGGCAAGTAACTTGTTACAAATCCCCCAATTAAAAAAATTAATTCTTTCTCGCGCCGCATTAAAGCAAGGGCGATTCCAGCCAAAACCGAAATGGGCACGGCCGCCCAGGCTATAATATTCGGGACGAGTTTAATCGAATCAATTTCACTTCCCCACAACACAAAAGTTTTTCGGATAAACGGCCACTCGTACGGCCTCGAGGCGGCAATGTGCCCTGGAGCGGTTAAGTGTCCATGAAGCATGCCTTCCGTAACTTCTTTAAGAGATTCCAATGGGAACAAGATAGAGAAGATTAAAAGATAGGATACAAAAAGAGAAATAGCGAGCAGAAAAATTTCCTTGAAGCGCTTCTCGAGAAAAAGAAAGATTATTCCTGCCGCTAAAAATCCGGCGCCGCTCCATTTGATCGAAGCCGCGCATCCGATCAATAAGCCGGCCGCGCCAGTCCAGTACCATCGGCGCGAAAACAACAGCAAGATTCCCAGAAATCCAAAAAAGAGAATGTAAATGTCTGGCAATATTAAACGCGAATAAGATACGAGGGCGCCGTCAAAAACAACGAAGAGCGCAGGAAGGGCGGACAAGATATCATCGTTGTATATTTTTTTAGCCAAAAGAAAAATAATTCCGGCCAGAAGCGAGCCCACAAGGACACTTAAAAGGCGCATAGGAACATATGGGAAATCTCCGTAGTTTTCGTTAGGTTTAATCTCTCGCGCATCTTGATTGGAAAATAAATCCAGGACCCCAGCGAAAACTATTCGCATCAACGGCGGATGGACATCAATATCCGCCTCCCCGTGCAGGGTGCGCACAGCAAAATTAGCATAATGGAATTCGTCAAAAACTAATTCCGGAGGATAGGAAATATTTGGGATTCGAATTAAAAAAGCCAGGAGGATAAACCCTAGCGCGATTAAATAGTCTTTTTTAGAAAACTTCATAAAGTGTGCCGAGGGGGAGATTTGAACTCCCACGGGTTGCCCCACCAGCTCCTAAGGCTGGCGCGTCTGCCAGTTTCGCCACCTCGGCCTAATCGAGTGTGCCCGGGGTGGGACTCGAACCCACAAGCCTTTAGGGCAAAGGATTTTAAGTCCTTCGCGTATACCATTCCGCCACCCGGGCAATATTTTAATCCAGAGGCCTGGGCGGGAATTGAACCCGCGTATAAGGGTTTTGCAGACCCTTGCCTTACCACTTGGCTACCAGGCCGGACGTTAAAATTTATACCTTTATTCCTCTTTCTTCAAGAGCTCCTCTATCCTTAGCCTTTTCTTCTCGGAATCGTCCAAAACGAAACTGATCTCCGGGACGAACTTTGTTTTTATATTATCGCCCAAATCCTTGCGCAGGAGCCCCTTCAAACCCTCTAACGATTTTATCACATCGAGCTCCTTTTGGTCAGGCCAGACCGAAAAGTAAATTTTTAGCCGGTTCAGCTTATCCGAAAGCTCCACGCCTGTCACGCTGAAAATCGCGTCTTCCAATTTTATATTTTCTTGGAGAAAAGAAGTCGTCGCGCGCTTGTATAACTCGGAAAGTTTTTCGCTCCTCCTCGTACTCATGTTTTCGCGAGCGATCTTTTAACTTTTTCTTCTTCAAAAATTTCGAGCTTGTCCCCCGGGGCAACCTCGAGCCCGATCTCGATCAAGG
>MFIE01000007.1:0-13996 GCA_001778785.1 Candidatus Giovannonibacteria bacterium RIFCSPLOWO2_01_FULL_46_13 | reverse complement strand
TTCATTTTGCCAGTCTGCAATTCCGAAACTTTTCCTTCCCCCAATGGGAAATTTCTCCGTAAAAGTGTGAATCGCTTGGATACATATATTCCTCCCGACTCTACGGCTCCCCCAACGATTTTTTTACTTCCTTCGTCCTTGAAGATTTTCAGAATTTTCACGACGCCAAGAACTTTCTTCACGATCTCTTCGCCGATTATATTTTCGAGCTCGCTCCTAAGCCAGTCTTCGAGTTCGTAAATTATATCGAAACATTTTGCGCGTACCCCGAGGCGATCCGCCAAAGCTTGGGCGTGCTTATCTATTTTTACCCTGAACCCCAGGACAACTGAATTTTTGCTCGCGGAAGCGACTTTGATGTCGTCCTCGGTTATGTTCCCAGCGCCAGAACGCAAAATAATGAGCGAGGAATCTGGAAGTTCTATTTTAGAGATCTGGCTTTCGAGCGCTTCGAGCGAACCGGCAACGTCCGCCTTTATGACAAGCGGGATGTTTTTTTCTCCATCAGCTATAGCCTGCCTCCCCGAAGGCTTTTGGTTATCTGAATTTTCAAACGCTTCGTCCATCTCCTCGCGAGAGTTAAAAGCCTGGAAAATAGATCCGACTTTAACCGGCTCATCGAAGCCGACAATCCGGACGGGGCTCGAAGCCAAAACCTCATCCACCGCGCCCCCTGTGTCGTTTTCTAAAATCCTCGTCTTGACCTTGGCCCCTCCCGCCAAAATCCAATCGCCTCTTTTGAGAGTGCCATCGCGCAATAAAAGAGTCGCTTCCTGCCCGCGCTGGGGGTCAAGATGGGATTCAATCACAACCCCGGTAGCTTTTTTAGAAAGGTCCGCGGACAAATCGTCCACCTCCGAGAGAAGCAAAATTAATTCCAAAAGCTCCGGAACGCCCTCCCCGCTCTTAGCCGAAACTTTCGCCACCGGAACTTTCCCGCCCCATTCTTCAAAAATAACCCCACGGTCGCCTAACTCCTTTTTGGCTTTTTCCGGGTCGGCCGTGTTTTTATCTATTTTATTTAGAACAACTATAAAAGAAAGTCCCGCTTCCTGGATCGCCTTCAAGGCTTCCTCCGTCTGCGGCTTGACCCCGTCGTCCGCCGCGACCACCAAAAGCGCAATGTCCGCGATCTTGGCTCCGCGCGAGCGCATCTTGGAAAAAGCTTCATGCCCAGGGGTATCGATGAACGTGACTTTTTTTGAATTAACTTCTATCTCATACGCCCCGATATGCTGGGTTATTCCGCCCGATTCTTTTTCGGCCACGTTGGATTGCCGTATCCTGTCCAGGAGCGTTGTTTTCCCATGGTCAATATGTCCCATTACGACTACGATTGGCGGTCTTTTCATAAATTAATTTTTCTTTAAGGCTTCCTCTATCGCTTCGACTTCTTCCTTTGAAAGCTGATATTTTGACGAGGCGTTTTCGATCGGCTTGGCGTAAATCCGGGAAGTCTCCCGCCCATAAAGCGAAGATAAAATCACTCCGTTTTTCTTTTCGTCCATTATGGCCATGGAAAAACTCTGGTCCCCGCCCGCGTCGTGGAATGGGTTGAAACGCACGACCCCGACGTGCTGGGCGCTCCTTCGCAATCTTTTTTCAACTCCTTCCAAATATTTTTCCATCTCCCCGCGAAAACCGTCCACTGCCTCGAGCTCTTTTATAATCCCCTTCATGACATCTTCTAAGTCACCGGCTTTTTTCCCGCCAAAAAATTTCTTGAGACGCATCTCCAAAAGAATTATCCAGACGATGGCGGCCAAAGCTAGGGCGCCAATTATGTAAATTAAAATTTCTTGGGTCATAATATTCTGGCGGAGGGGGCGAGATTCGAACTCGCGATGCCCTTTCGGACATACCGGTTTTCGAGACCGGCCCATTCAACCGCTCTGGCACCCCTCCTGGCAAATAAAAAGTATATTTACTCTAACACGCAGAAAGCTTTTTTAAAAGCCCTCCCCCAAAGAAAAAAGGGGACGCTTTTGCAAGCGTCCCCGAGGAGCACGAGAGAATTAATGGCACAGATGAGATCTGTAATACTCGGGAACGTTCCCCACTGGGAATATTCCCCTCCGATGTTTTTTCCTTATAATGATCTTCTTCTCGTTGGGATCATTTTCGGATAGAACCGAGTAAATGATCATCGCGCCCAACCCCAAAATTATTAAAAATGGTTTCATAACCACTCCTTTCGCGGCCCAAATAAACGAAGCTAATTTTATTATACAATAATCTGATTTTTTATTTTTACACCCGGCGGAAACAGTAAAATACTTATCGATCTTGCCTATCAAGTTTAACTTCTGCTTCCGGTGTGGAAACAGGTTTTCCCATAACCAATAATTTTACAATTCCCCAAGCAAGGAGCCAGTAGACCAAGATAGCCAGAAGCGTCGTCCACTCAAAAACACTTCCCGCGACTCGGGGCGAGCCCACAACATTTAAAAATGGTGCGACGAAAGGAAGTGTTAGGGTATAAATAAAATCAGTAAATCCTGCGGCCGGATTGGCCCCGATCAGTCTTAAAACGAAGCGAAATACCAAGAGAGTTTCGAGCACATAAAGAATGTACCAGACTATTTGCGTCCCTCGGTATAAAGGCTTAACCCGTTCCTTAGATTCATTCATAGTTATATTATATGACGTTTTACAACGATTTTCTATTCAGCCGCGGATTCTGGCGAAAACTTGCTTAATTCTCTCTCCCTCTTGTTCAATGATTTCTCCTTCGTATTCTCCGCTGTGGCTAGTTGAGCCGGCATAGCTTGGTTTTTTCTGGTCGAGATGCAAATTGACGCGCAAGCCCGCACCTTCTTTTTTTATATAGCAGTGGAATCTAGGATAATCGCGCCCCTGCAGGCTCCTCGCGCAATTCCATTCATCATCAACGCCCCTAGCGATCGGCGAATACCCGCATTCACGTATGAAATTTAGAATATTTTCTTTAAAATCTCCGAAGAAAAGTTTCATAAAATAATATTGTGGACCTACGGAGAATCGAACTCCGATCCCATCCATGCCATGGATGTGTCTTGCCACTAGACGATAGGCCCGGTTTTAAAATTTATATCACACTCGACCCGTCGTGCCAAATCCGCCGCGATCTTTATTGCCGAGGTCATCAACCTCTTCCCACTCTGCTTTTCCGTATTGTTTAAATACTACCTGCATAATTCTCTCCCCCCTCTCGATCGAAACTTCTTTATCGGTAAAATTATATAGAGCGCCGAGATACTCGTCGGTATTTCCAGAGAAATCTCTATCCATAACCCCTATTCCGTTAGCAGGCATTAGCCCCTTCTTATGCAAGGAACTTCTCGCACAAAGCATTACCATATATCCTTCCGGCGGTTCAATTGCAACGTTAAGAGGGACTCTAACAGTTCCTCCAGGAAGAACCGTTAAAGAAACCCGGGCAGATAAATCAAAACCCGCAGCCCCGGAAGTTTTATATTCCGGCAAAGGCAGTGATTTATCAATTCTTTTTATTCTAACTTTCATGGTTATAAGTGCCCTCGGACCGAATCGAACGGTCATCTATTCCTTAGGACGGAACTATTCTATCCATTGAACTACGAGGGCGAAAATTTAAACTGCTTTAAATTTTCGCCGATCCAGGAATTTTCGATGTTCTCCTGGAACGAGAAAATAGGTGGGCGGGCCGTAGGGGGCCCGCAAGCTCGATTTGGCTACGCTCTTTATGTATAGCAAAAATTACTGTTATGATAAAGCATATGACAGAACATGAGACAAAAATTACCAAAGCCGTGGCCCAAGTGCTTCCGGCCGTAGTTTCAATAACAATAGCCAAGGACGTAAAAGATATTACCAAGGATTTGCCGCTCGAATTTTTTCGTCTCCCCCATTACCAAGAATTCCTGGAGCACGAAATTCAATCCGCGCCAAAGGATGACAAGGGAAGGATCAAAGTCGGAGGAGGCTCTGGTTTTTTCGTCTCCGACGACGGAATAATTTTAACCAACCGGCATGTCGTCGTAGACAAACACGCCACTTATGACATCGGGACTTCGGACGGGAAAAGTTTTGAAGCGGAAGTTTTGGCGCGCGACCCAATCAACGACGTCGCGATTCTAAAAATCAAAGACAAAGAAAAAGTTAGCTTCATTAAAATAGGGACGGCCACGAACCTCATCCTCGGGCAAAGCGTTATCGCCGTTGGGAACGCACTTGGAGAATTCCAAAATACAGTTTCAACCGGAGTCGTCTCGGGCTTATCGCGCTTTATCTCCGCGGCCGCGGACGGCATGGGGAACCAGGAACGCCTTCGCGGATTGGTCCAAACCGACGCCGCCATCAACCCAGGAAATTCCGGTGGGCCGTTGGTAAATTTGGAGGGTGAGGCAATCGGCGTAAACGTCGCTGTTGTATTCGGGGCGCAAAATATCGGGTTCGCAATCCCAATCGAGAAAGCCAAAAGGGATTTGGACGAAGTGAAAAAATTCGGGAGGATCCGCCGGCCGTTCCTCGGCGTGCGCTATCTAATATTAAATAAATTCTTGCGTGACCGCTTCAGCCTGCCCATCGATCACGGCGCCTTGGTTGTAAACGAAGGAGTTCCTGGCGACATGCCAATCATTCCTAATTCCCCAGCCGACAAAGCGGGGATAAAAGAATTTGACGTAATCACACATTGCGACGGCAAAGAAATTTCCGACAAAGAAACTCTAGAGGACATGCTCTCGGGACACGAAATCGGCGATGAAATCTCCATAAAACTTTTCCGAAACAACAAAGAAGAAGCTTTCTCAATAAAACTCGAAGAATTTCACAAAGAGGTATAAAAAAACGGTCAGTTGCAGAACTAACCGTTTTTTTGGAAGCCGAGAACAAACTGTTCTACGGCGTGATTTCGAGTTCGTATTTTCCATAAGGTACATGCTCGGGTATTCCCTCACGGATCTTCAGAATTTCGGCCGTCAAAGCCGAAATAAAATCCGTAAGAGACGGCAAATCATTTTTGCGGCCGAGAGGAAGAAAATCCGCCAGAGCTTTCGGGAAATCACGATGTCCGGTAATTCCTTCAACCAAGTCTTCACAACGATCAAAAATCTCGATGAGTGGCGTTGGTAGAAAAACCGGAAGAGCCATCGTTACAATCGGTGAATGGTCGGACTCAATATGCAGACTAATCTCGTCTGGACAAATATAACTGAGGTCGCTTTTTCCTACGACACCCTCCAGTATTTCATTCCAGATATTGGAGATCTCTTGCTTCCAGTTGCCAGGCGTAAGCGTTTGCTCAGACGGAATCACCTGATGGAAGAACGTTTCAGCAAGGTCCATTCCGTACTTGCCAGGCTGGCGGACAACGGCCAAGAACCCGATCAACTTTTTCTCTGTAGGCATAAACCCTCCTTAATATTATGGCCAATTTAAGTTCGAAATCATCCTAACACAAAACAGCTCTTTATGCAAGAGCTGTTTTGTGTCTAAATATCAATGAATTTAAGCCTTTATTTCTAGAAGCTCTTTAAGCCGAAGCTCGTCGAAGCCGATTACAATTTCGCCTCCGATATCTATGACGGGTACGCCAAGCTGTCCGGATTTGGAAACCATCTCTTCCCTAGCCGCCTGGTCCGCCGCCACATTCATTTCTTTGTACTCGACGCTGTTCTTCTGGAACATCTCTTTGGTCATCTTGCAATAAACACAGGATGGGGTTGTATAAATTTTTACTTCTTTTGCCATAAAACAATTTTACTATTTAACTTTGCGATTATCAACTATTAGTATCCTGTGAATTCCTCGAAGCGCATATCATCCCTTGAAACCCCCAATTCCTCTAGATATTTTGTCATCCCCTGGACCATCCCCGGCGGCCCAACTATATAGAAGGCTGTATTTGAAAGGTCGCCCAAACTTTCCTTGATAAAATTCGCGTCCACTTGCCCAGTTTCCTCGGTCATTTTGGAAATCAGTTTGAAATTCGGGTTTTCATTCTCGAAGTTTTCCAAATCTTTTAAAAATGGGGTGCCGGCAGGATTGCGGTTGGAATAAATCAAAGTTATTTTATGCGGGAGTTTCTGCTCCGTCGCGTCTTTAATTATGCTCCGCACCGGAGTTATACCAATTCCGCCCGCGATAAAAACCGCTTTTTTATCTTTGTTTTCGTGAAGATTGAAGTCGCCGAAAGGCCCTTCCACCTTGCAAACCGTCCCCAACGAAATTTCCGCGAGGGACCTTTTGAAGGCCGAGCCGGTTAGGCGCGTTGCAACCATAAGGATATTTTTATCGCCCGGGCTCGAGGTTATGGAAAAATCCCGATGATCTTTTCGCTCATCGATGTATGGAGGATTTTTTATGAAAACTTCCACGTACTGCCCGGCGCGAAAAGAAAAATCCGGCTCGGAAGAAGTATCGAAGACAAAAGCCATTGTCCCTTCGGCAACTTCAAAGCGGTCCTTCAATGGGAAGAAATGGTCAGCCATGAGAAGAATGATACCATAGCTAATTGAAAAGAGGCGAGAAATGGTTCCCGCCCCTTTATGATAAGACGTTTCTTACTTATTACTTACGTCTTGTGGTAGCCTGGCCAACTTTCTAGCTCGGCCAGTCTTCGATAAAATTCTTCCTCCAACGCGTCCGGATCTATGTCTTTTAAAGAATAGAAGAGCCTATCATCAAATCCTTGGTATTCGAGGATTCTATGGTCATTGGGGCCAATTAAGACCCTGCATTTTATGACAATATTTGGATTTCGGCCTTCGCGCAGGATCCCTTCCAAAATTGCGTGCTCGTGCCTGGAAGCTACGAGCTTCAAGGTTTTAGTCATATCGATACGCCTCCCTTGAAATCAAGATACAAAATTTGATCAACATAAGAATACCACATTAAACAAAGTTTAACAACATCTTTATATTTCGAATTTTTCTTCTCACCTTTCTGCCATTTGGGATATTTAAATAGGACGTTTGTATAAGAATGCACTCTATACCGACTCTTCTAGCGGAAAGATAATCGAACACGTAGCTGTCACCCACCAAAAGTGCTTGAGACTTTGGAATTTTCAATCTTTTTAAAATGCTCTGCATAACCTTTCCCTTTCCCCACGGATACGGCCGCGCGGTATAAACGTGATCAAATATTGTATCGAGCTTAAGGTGTCTTATTTTATGTCCCATATGAAAATCAGCCTCCAGACGTCTATGAGGATGCGTAGAAAGAGCCGCTAAAATTATTCCGCGCTTTTTCAGGGAATGAAGCGTCTGCATCATCTGAGGAGTCAAGATGAGATGTTTTAAATAATCTTTTGGCTTATCCGATGCGTCATAAACCCAAAATGGCTTCTTGCTCCATTTAGTGCTCTTGGGATACCAAAGCGTCCCATCCCCATCGAAGAAAATTATTTTGTACATCTAAGCCATTGTCCCTTCGGCAACTTCAAAACGGTCCTTCAATGGGAAGAAATGGTCGGCCACTATTTAATCGTCAGGAGTTTGTCACTAAGATCGAAATCGCACCTTGGCCCGGTAAGGGCGTTGCAGTCTTTACCCATCAAAACGAGAACTTGATAGGTCCCTGGTTTTATGGCATCAGGAACGCGGTACGAGAATGAACCCTCGCCAGGAGTATTATCTTGAGGAAAAATCGAAGAGTGGAACATTTCCGTTCCAGTAATGCGTGAAGTAGCCGAATACGGATTCGTTATTATCGTCGTCGCGGGGATCAAATCGACATACGTATCGATGTTGGTTGCGAGCGTTGTATCCCACCTTACGTTATACTGCTTACCTCTCTGCCAAACCTCGCCGCCGTTCGGAGAGATAACCCTGATTTTCTTAGTACTAGCCTGTGGCGTGCCTGCCGGAGGGGTCGCGCTCGGGGTTTGCGGGGTCTCGGGCGTATTTTGTTCGCCAAGATTCGAGAGCCCGGTTAAATCCTTGATCGGGGCCCAGAAAAAATAAAGCGCCGCTAGCACTATCACTACGACGACAGAAACAATGAGTGTTTTGTTCATATATAAAATTATACAACTGATAATTTTTCCTTAACACGTTTTTTGACATCCTCCAACTGCCACCTCGACTTAACCATAAATTCAAAAACCCCGCTTTGGAGGGCCTCGAGGGTTTTCTGGGTGTCTCCCTCCAAATTGGTCAATATTAAAACTGAAGCGTCCTTGCCCCATTCGTCCTCGCGCAATTTTTTAAGCATAGTCATTCCGTCGATCTTGGGCATGATTAAATCAAGCAATATTAGGTCGGGCTTTTTAGCTACGGCGAGTTTAAGCCCCTCTTGGCCGTCGCCCGCGGAAAAAACTTGGAACCCTTCGAGGGAGAGTTCGCTAACCAATATCTTTAATAAAGGAAGCTCATCCTCTATTACCAAAATCTTCTTTTTGCTTTCTTTTGGCATGATTGTAGCCATAGTATACCAATAATCCCGCCCCGATCAAGCGTGATCGGGGCGGGATCCCAAAGTACTAATTTAGTCTATCCTGGCTAGAATTTGGTCAATCTATAATCATCGAAGATTACATCCATGAAGTCCGTCCTGATCCCAGCGTACGCTTCCTGGGTTATGGCTGCCCCGCCGTAGCTTGAGCCATCATCAATAACATCGAGAGCCAAAGTCCATTTTCCGGTTTTCCCGACATCGGTGAAAAGCTTTATGCTGACTTTCCCTCCGGCCAAGTTTTTTACCTCCGAACGCAAACCTATCCAAGTGTCCTTCGGCATAAGGTTCGGGTTCGAAGAGGAATTGTAAGTTCCGTTCAATATTTTCTTCGAAGCCATCGTGAAATATTTTCCGTTTATTTTTTTCTTCACGACCGCGGCGCCATCCACGCGGACTCCAGTGTAGTAGAGAGTCTGTCCGTCTCCGGTATACCTGTTAAAGAATAATATTCCGTTCGACTGGTTGCGGTTTGGGCTCGCGGATAAATTATCTTTCTTAATCTGGAAGTATCCCTCCTGCCTGAAGTTCTGCCACTTAGATCGCGTCACGAGCCGGAAAAGATTTTGAGGGTGATACCCGTTGTCCATGTCGAGCGGATTACTTGCCGCGTAGAGCAGGCGCCACTTGTTCGAACTTGGAAGCTCTCCCAAAACCGTTCGTCCGACTCCGTCCTTGAGCGTCATGTACGCTCCGGAGTTAAGCCAGAAATACGGGCTCGAAGATGAATCCATCGGCCAAGCTTCCTCCAGAGTTCCGTTGACGCGGAAATCATAGAAAAATGTAGATCCCACCTCTCGCGCAGACACAGCGCTTGCTATTTTAATTCCTCCCATGCTTACCCATACGACCATCAAGGCAAGTCCTCCAATAAAAATCCTTTTCTTGTTTGCCATATCCCGTACCACTTCGAGTCATTCCCAAATCTGATGTGTGATTTTTAATTTCGCTTCTATTTAACATCACTGATTTGCCTCCTTAAAAATAAACCCGGATTAAGGTACCTAATCACCATAGGGGTTAGAAAACCTTTTGCAAAAATAATTTTCCACAAAACCGTGGATATCTAAATTTCGAAATGTGGATAATCGAAGAAACTCCAGCATTTCGCCCTAAAAGCCGTCCAATTAATTTTGGGGTTATGCTTTCATTTATCTTGCCGGTCAACGCTGACAGGCGAGAAGAAATGCTTTAAAACTCTTTTTTTAGCTTGGCTAAAATGCGGTGCAGACGCACCGAAATATTGCTCGGGGAGGTGCCTAAAACCTCGGCAATTGCGTGCGGCTCTAAGTCATCCACGTACCTCATGGTTATTATGGATTTTTCTTCTTTGTTAAATCCTAAAAGTTTATTTATTACGTCTTTAAAAAGCGCGGAGCGTTCGATGGAATCGTAATCCTCGTACGAAGGCTCCGTAATTTTTGAGTCTTCCAAAAGCGCATCCAAGCTTACTGATTTTTTCTTGCGCGATTCGTCGACTATAAGGTTATAAGCGACGCGGTATAGAAACGGCCGTATCGTCTTGATTTCCTTCCCATCCAAAAGATACTGCCAAGTTTTCATAAAAGTTTCCTGCTCGAGCTCTTCTGCCCGCTCCTTCGAAAAAACCCTAAAAAAGCAGTGCAAATAAATCGCTGAAGAATATTTGTTATACGCATCAAGAAATGTCGAAACGTTTTGCTCTTTTATCATAGTAAAAAATTAAATGGTTAATTTCTAGGTTTTTTCCTTCGCTCGATCGTGGGCAGGTCAACAAAAAATGTTGTTCCCTTGTTCTCCTCCGATTCGAACCATATTTTCCCCTTGGCGTATTCCACAATCGTTTTAGTTATATATAACCCCAAGCCGTTTCCATTAGGATCGAGTATTTTAGAATTTTCTGCCCGAAAAAATTTATTGAACATATTTTTCTGGTCGTTCTTCGGAATCCCGCATCCCGAATCCTGCATTTTTATTATCAAGTTATTTTTTACCCTCTCTATGCCTATATATATGAACCCGTTTTTTGGAGTATATTTAACGGCGTTCGAGAAAAGGTTCTGGAAAACCACGCGCACAAGATCCATATCAAGCTTCATGACAGGCAGATCTTTCGGAAAACTCTCGCGAATTTTGAGCTTCTTTTTCTTTATGGTCGTTTTCATATCCGCCTGAATTTCCCGGCATATTTTGACCACATCGATTACTTTAGATTCAAGCGAGAAAGTTCCGAGCTCTATCCTGGAAATATTGAGGAGGCTCGCAACCAGCTCCAAAAGTCGCGCCGTAGCCCCTTTTATTTCCGTCAAGTATTCGCTTTGGCGCGGAGTCAATTTCTCCCGCCCGGAAAGAAGAGATTCGGTGTACCAACTCAAAGTCGTAAGAGGTGTGCGCAGCTGGTGCGAAGCAATTGAAATAAATTCGCTTTTCGCGCGATCAATTTCTTTTTCTCTGGTTATGTCCCGAAACGCATCGATCGCGCCAATTATCCTCCCCTCTATTTCGATTGGTGTCGAAATCATGGCAACAGGGAATCTCGTTTTATCTTTGCGGACCAAATAATAGGTAGATTGTGAAAGAACAGTTTTTTTCTGGCTTAACGTGTTGTAAAGCGGCCGCTCTGCCTCCGGTACCGATTCACCGTTTTCCATCTCCAAAGCGATCTTCGTGTAAGGCTGGCCGATCAAATCGATGGCTTTCACTCCCATCATTTCCTCCCCGCGAGGATTGATCCTGACGATCTTGCCCTCTTCGTTTACCACTATGACCCCGTCGCCGATGGATTCGAAGATCGCCTTATTTTTTGCCGCGTCCATCGCGACTTCACTCACTACATGCTCGAGCTCGCGCGTCCGCTCCGCCACCCTATTTTCAAGTTCCCTAGTATAAGAAGCGACTTTTTCTTCGAGCTTTTTTTTCTCTGTTATATCCCTATTTATTTTTATGATGGACACAGGGTTGCCGAGTTTATCTTTCTGCAAAACCCATCGCGAGGCCACCACTATTTCCCTTCCGTCCCTTCTCGTATGTAAGAGCTCACCTTCCCATTTTCCTTCGCGCAAAACGACATCCAAAATTGCCTTATCGGTTTCAGGAAATTTTGTTTTAAGAAGTTCATGCGTATGTTTTCCAAGCACTTCTTCTTCCTTCCAGCCGTAGACTTTTTCCGCGCCGACATTCCATCCCATTATCGTGCCGGAAATATCCTGCACGATAATCGCGTCGTAAGCCAGGTTTATCAGCTCGGATTGCTCTTTAAGCATCTCGAGCTGGGCTTTAAGGATCCTGTTCGCGGTCCGGAGCTCGTCTGTCCGGAGGGCCCCCTCATCTTCGAGTTCCTCGAGCTTTTTATCCATTTCAAAATTATACCACGCTGTAAAAGAGGGAGTCCCTCCGGCGTAACTCCTAAAACCGTCTTCGCAAATACATCTCAATTTCCTCTCGGGTGGCTGGGGTGTCCTCAAAATCGGGATCAATATCCCGCACCCGGTCCATAATTACGTCGATATCTTTTTCAGAGACACTATATTTAGTAAGCTCCGTTTTTTCCCTTAAATAATCGTTGATGGCCTCGGTTATATTTTTTTCTTCCGCGCCTATATCGAGGTCTTCGTATATTTCAGAGTCAGAATACACTTCAGTTTTTGATCCTTTTCGCGCCATGGTAAAGGATGAAAAATTTAACAAAAATAATTTGTCCGCAATTCGACCCGGCTTGCGGACACTCCACATATTATTTAGCACGCCCATATTCTTCGTCTGTAGCGATGCCAATAAGATAGTTAACCAAGCCCAGCACCAGACCGAACAGGAGCGCCCACCAGAAATTTTCCACCAGGAATCCCGGAACAACTGCCGAAGTCAGCAAAACAAGAAGGGCGTTTATCACGAAAGTAAAAAGGCCCAGCGTAAAAATGTTTATCGGCAAAGAAAGAGCTAAGAGAATCGGTTTAATGAACACGTTAATGATGCCCAGCACCAAGGCGGCTATCAAAGCAGCTCCGATTCCGGAAACGGTAACCCCCGGCAGAAGATAAGCGGTAACAATAATTGCGAATGTCGCAATAAGCCAATTGATAACAAGGGCCATAACTTTAATCTAATTAAGACCTTGTAATTGTTTTTGAAGTCGACCCCTCCAAAAATCCCTTTATTACCTCCGCTTGGGAGGGACCTTTTGCAATAGCATTAAAATTGCTTAACTGAACTTCTGAAAAATTAAAAAGGCCTTACTTTATCGCCTTTAGCTTATATGACGGGATTACTGTAATAATCTTTCAGATTTGGCGTCTAAAGCTATATGTCTAATAAACACGTCTTGAATTTCATGGTACTCTCCCTCATCTTTGGGGGGCTTACATATATATACGGTCTCAACTACGCGATTGCAGCAGAGGGACCAAACATAATCCCGAACCCATCCCTTGAAAGCCAAAGTGGCGCAAACCCAACATCGTGGGCGCGCGGACGCTGGGGAACAAACACCGCGGTTTTCAAATATCCGGTCTCTGGCATAAACGGGGCCAGGGCCGTAGAAGTGGAGTTAACCCAGAGGACATCCGGGGACGCCAAGTGGTATTTTGCGGAGGTTCCAGTCGAAGCAGGAGCGACATACACTTTTTCGGACCAATATCAGAGCGACGTCTCCAGTTTCGTAACCATACAATATAAACTTTCAAATGGATCACTTTCGTGGCTCGACATAGGATCGCCTGGTCCGGCCTCTTCTTGGAGCACGTTCCAAAAAACTTTTACCGTCCCGTCAAACGCGACGCACCTGACAATTTTTCACCTAATCAACCAAGTTGGATTTTTAAGGACGGATAACTATTCTCTCCGCAAACAAGACCTGCCATCAAATACTTTCTCTGAAGGATTCGTATCCCTAAATTTTGACGACGGATGGAAAACAACTTACCAGAATGCGATCCCGATTTTACAAGCGAAAGGATTTAAAACTACGCAGTATATTATTAGTGGCAGGTTTTCTTTTCCTGCTTATGTAAATCAAAACGAAGCCCTCGACATGTACAACAAGGGGCACGAGATAGGCGCACACACAAGAACTCATCGCGACCTCGTAACGCTTTCGGATTCCGAGAAGCAATCGGAGATCGCGGGCTCACGCCAAGATTTAATAAATCTTGGGATATCCCTGGTAAATACTTTTGCCTATCCCTTCGGTTCGTATAACGCTTCAACGGATGCTATCGTGAAGCAGTCCGGATATATCGGGGCGAGAACTTCGGACGGCGGTTTCAATGCGAAAACTGGAAATAAATATCTACTAAAGCGCCAGCCAGCCGAAGTAAATACGACCTTCGCCCAAGTTAAATCCTGGGTCGACCAAGCGCAGGCGCAAAAACTTTGGCTGATCTTAGTTTTTCACCGCGTGGACTCAAGCCAAACTCAATACTCCATAACCCCCCAGCTTTTCCAACAGATCGTAGATTACCTTGCCACGAACAATGTCCCCGTCCGAACAACACGCGAAGGGATAAATCTGATGCAGTAATTTAAATCTCCTCGATTTTGAAATCGGAAAATTGCACGTCCATGAAATCCGTGCGGATTCCGCCTGCGCCCGATTCCAAAATCG
>MFIE01000006.1:8631-23150 GCA_001778785.1 Candidatus Giovannonibacteria bacterium RIFCSPLOWO2_01_FULL_46_13 | reverse complement strand
CGGTCAAAGGAAACGGAAACTGGATAATGCTCCCCTTCTCCCCAGCCTTGCGGGGTTTTTTGTGCCTCTTCCTTAAATTCATCCCTTCCACCAAAACCAGATCATCTTTTGCATAAACGCGTAAAACTTTCCCGGACTGTCCCTTGTCCTTTCCTGAAATTACTTGCACGTTATCGCCTTTTTTTATTCTTTGGGCCATGGTGAAAAATTAAACTACCTCGGGGGCTAAGGAAATAATTTTCAAAAATCCGCGGTCTCGAAGCTCCCTCGGAACAGGCCCGAAGATCCTTCCCCCCTTGGGTTCGTCGCCATCCAAAATCACGACCGCGTTGTCGTCAAACCTGACGTAAGAGCCGTCCTTCCTCCGGAAAGCGTTTTTCTGCCTGACTACAACAGCCCTCAAGACATCTTTCTTTTTTACGATTTTTCTCGGCTCGGCTTTTTTAACGGTTATGACAACGATGTCCCCCAACTGGGCATATCTTTTTCTCGTCCCACCTAAAACCTTAATACACTGGACCAATAAGGCTCCCGTGTTGTCGGCTACTTTTAACATTGTCCTGTGCTGTATCATATTTTAGAAACTATCTTCCAGCGTTTTTCGCGGGACATCGGCTTTACTTCCTGGATCACGACCTTATCGCCTACTTTATATTCGTTGTTTTCGTCGTGGGCTTTTAACCTTTTTGACCTCTTGATGTATTTTCCGTATTTAGGGATTTTGAAATAGCGCTCGATCTTAACGACCCGCGTCTTTTGCATGCTGTCCGAGACAACCTCCCCCCTAAAAATTTTTGATCTTGTTTCTGTCATGTTATTTCTCGTTCAAGATAGTTAAAATCCTTGCGATATCTTTCTTCAAAATCGATCCGTGCTTAACGTTCTTATTTTTCCCGAAACTGAAATCAAAGCGGAATTTATCCAAAGACCCCTTCTTTTCGTCAAGAAGTTTTTGAAGTTCATCTTTTGATTTTTGCCTTAATTCTTTCGTTTCCATATTATCCTCTCGATACTAACTTGGTCTTAACCGGTATCTTGGCCTGGGTTTTCCTAAGCCCCTCCATGGCGTTTTCCCTGGTAAGGCCGTCGAGTTCAAAAAGAATGCGCCCTGGTTTAACCACGGCCACATACCCAACGGGATCTCCCTTGCCGGCACCCATAGTAACTTCTGGAGGCTTTTGAGTAAAGGGCTGGTCAGGAAAGATCCGGATCCACATTTTTCCGCCCTTCGCCGTATAGCGCGTCAAAACTTTTCTCGAAGCTTCGATCTGCTGGGAGGTTATCTGTCCGGGTGCCAAAGCTTTAATGCCAAAAGCCCCGAAAGCCAAAGTGGTTCCTCTCGTCTCGACTCCCTTATACTGCCCCCGGAGCCTCTGCCATTTTCGATATTTAACTTTCTTAGGAAAAAGCATATTTTAAAATTAATTGGTCGGCTTGGGAGCCTCAAATACCTCGCCCTTATAAATCCAAACCTTTATCCCAATATCCCCGTACGGAAGATGCGCCCGCTCTTTGGCAAAATCGATATCCGCGCGAAGTGTCGTCAACGGGACTTGCCCTTTCTTGAGCCATTCGTATCTCGCCATCTCCGCTCCGCCAAGCCTTCCGGAAAGGGCCACCTTGACCCCCTTTACTTCCTTGTTTGCCATAACCTTCTCCAAGGTTTGGTTCAAGATCCTCCGGAAAGTCATGCGCTTTTCCAAATCTTCGGCGACCATCTGCGCGACTATCTTGGCGTGCGTCTCGGGCGATTTAATTTCCTGCACGGAAATTTTAAAATTCTTCGGCAAATTTAATTTAAGTTTTCCGGCAACCATAGAAATTTCTTTTCTCAATTTTTCTATCCCTTCCCCTCCCCTTCCTATCAAAAGGCCCGGGCGGGAAGTTTTTAAAATCAAATTAAGTTCGTTCTGCCCTCTTTCGATTTCGATATCGGCGATGTACATTCCGCGCAAACGCTTCGCAAGCCACTCGCGCAAAAGCACGTCGGACTTCAAAAATATCCTGTAAAATTTATTTTGGGACCACCTAGACTTCCAGTCCTTCAAAATTCCGAGACGAAACGAATATGGGTGTACTGTATGCGACATTATTTCTCTCCTAGTATTAAAGTTATGTGGCTTGACCTTTTTCTTATCGGATAGGCTCGCCCGAAAGCTCTTGGCATATTTCTTTTCAAAGTCGGTCCCTGGTCAACCCGAATTTCTTTTATAAATAATTTTTCTACCGCAAGGCCGTGGTTATGTTTTGCGTTCGCGATCGCTGACTTCAAAAGTTTTTCCAAAGGCAAGCCCGGAGCGCGCGGAACAACCTTCAGGTATTCCCCCGCCTCTTTAACGGATTGCCCGGAAATTTCCCGCGCTACCACCCTCACTTTCCGCGGGGACAATCCCAAATATTTTAATTTTCCAGTTACTTGTTTCATATGGTTTATTTGGCCGCTGGAGCCGCGGGGGAGGCCGCAAGTTTAGCTTGAGCTTCGAGCTCCTTCTGCATCTTTCCTCCGTGCCTGGTAAATTTGCGCGACGGGGCAAACTCCCCGAAGCGGTGCCCGACCATTTCTTCCGAAATCGTCACGTTGATAAAATCTTTTCCGTTGTGCACGCCGAAAGTAAAGCCGATCATCTCGGGCGCGATCTGCGAAGAACGCGACCATGTTTTAACTATGGTCTTATCTCCCTGCCTGATGGCAGAAATTTTCTTCAAAAGTTTTGGATCCACCCAAGGACCTTTTTTTACTGAGCGTGACATGATTATTTACTTCGTCTTTGAATAATAGAACCCTGGGACCATTTTTTCTTACCCCTGGTTTTCACCCCGCGGACACCCTTGCCCCATTTGTTTAACGGCCTGCGCCTTCCGCGCTGGGTCCTTCCTTCACCTCCACCAAATGGGTGGTCGACTGGGTTCATGGCCGATCCTCGTACCGTTGGCCTTATTCCAAGCAACCTGGAGCGTCCGGCCTTACCGATAACTACCAGATTTGAGTCCTCATTGGAAGCCTGCCCTACCGAAGCCCAGGAATTTTCCGGAAGCTTTCGCACCTCACCAGAAGGAAGCTTGATCATGGTCGTCGGAGAATCCTGGGCCAAAACCTCGGCAAAAGTACCAGCACTTCGTACCAATTTAGCCCCGCCCAATGGGTAAACTTCTATATTATATACCTGCGTTCCAACAGGGATATTCTTCAATGGGAGCCTGTTGCCTTTCTTAACAGCGGCATTTTCAGAAATTAAGATTTCTTCGTTGACCGTTATCCCGGACGGAAGAATTATGTATCTCTTCTCCCCATCCTTATATACAACAAGCCCGATAAAAGCCGTCCTGTTTGGGTCGTATTCAACCGAGGCAACCTTGGCCGGGATATTTTTTTTCTCCATCGAAAAATCAACGTCGCGATAAAGCCTTTTTACGCCCCCGCCTTTGTGCCTCGTGGTTATCCTTCCCTGGTTGTTCCTCCCTACCGCGCGCCTAATTCCAAATACCAAACTCTTCTCCGGTTCCGAACGGGTCAAAACTTTTTTGTATTCCACGACTGTCATCTGCCGCCTTGAAGGCGTTTTTGGTTTAAAACTTTTCATATTAGGCTAATTCAATTTTCTGTCCCTTTTTTAAACTGACGAGCGCCTTTTTGTATCCCTGCTTGAAGCCGGTCCTTCCGCGGAGAACTCTCCTTTTCGGATGCACGCTCACGAGGTTGACCCTCGTCACGTTAACTTTATACATGCCCTCAACGGCTTTTTTTATTTCAAACTTGTTGGCGTTTTTCTCAACGCGAAATGCGTAGACTCCTTCCGCGGCGAGCATGTTCGCTTTCTCTGTAATAATTGGATGGGTGATCTTTGACATATTATTTTCCGGCAAAAGTTTTTTCTAATACTTCCCCGGAATTTCCGGCCATCAAAACATATTTATTGGAAAGAAGCTCCGATGTATTCAAATTTCGCGCCTCGGTCAAGCTTATATTTTTTATATTTCGCAAAGCCCTCCAGGTCGCCTCATCTTTTTCCGGAAGGACAACCAATGTTGAGGATTTCAAGTCGATCGGCATATTTTTTAAAATTTCTTTGGCTTTCTTTGTCTTGGCATCCGAAATTTTCAAATCTTCCAAGAAGAAAACTTCATTGTCGCGGAGCTTCTGCGACAAAACAGTCAAAAGCGCCTTTCTCCTCGCCTTCTTATTTATTTTTTCAGAGTAGTCCCTATCGTTTCGCGGTCCGTGGGAAATTCCTCCTCCGATCCAAATCGGCGAACGGATCGATCCGTGCCTAGCGCGCCCCGTCCCTTTCTGCTGCCAAGGCTTTTTTCCGCCTCCGGAAACCTCCCTCCTGTCTTTGGTGTGCGCGATATTTCTCCTGTCCGTGGCCCTTTCCGAAAGAAAAACCTGCCGGACCAAATCGGCGTTCCAGGAAAAACCAAAAACTTTCTCCGAAACTTTTTTCGTCCCGACTTCTTTTCCTTCCTGGTTATATACTTTCGTTTCCATGTTAGCCCCTGATTTCGACTAAGCTCCCCCGCGCTCCGGGCAAAGCTCCTCTAATATATAAAAGATTTTTTTCGGGCTCAATTTTTACAATTTCCAAATTTTTTACGCTAACCCTTATTCCGCCCATCCTTCCAGGCATCCTTTTTCCTTTTATAACCCTCTGCGGCCAAGTGGCTCCGATCGAACCCACCTCGCGCTCCGAGTGCTTCTGTCCGTGCGTCCTCGATCCTCCGCGGAAACCGTGCCTTTTTACCGCTCCCTGGAATCCTCTCCCCTTGGAAAGGCCCGAGACTTTGACCTTATCTCCTTCTTTAAAAATAGATATATCTATCTTGTCTCCGCGCTTTAATTCCCCGGCCGGCATCCTCGCTTCGCGAAGCCACCTGAAGCTTCCCAAATCTTTTAAATGCCCCTTAACCGGTTTCGTTAAATTCTTTTCTTTTTTAGCCCCAAATCCCAACTGAAGCGCCTCATACTTATCTTTCTCGCTTGTCTTTACCTGGGTTACGACAAGCGGGCCCGCACGCAAAATAGTCACCGGCTTTACAATTCCGGCTTCATCGAAGATTTGCGACATCTCAATTTTTTGGGCAAGCATGAACTTCATAAAAATTTCTTAAGAAAAAATTCCGGCTCATTTCCGGAATTTTTTTCCCGGCACAAATTATACTTATAACATTTTCACCTCTATATCCACTCCCGCAGGAAGATTCAGGTTCGTAAGCGAGTCAATAATCTTCGGGGTGACATTGATAATATCCAAAAGGCGCTTGTGGACCCGCATCTCAAATTGCTCGCGGGCGTTTTTGTGGACGAAAGTTGAGCGGTTCACCGTATACTTCCGGATTTCTGTCGGAAGCGGGACCGGACCAACCACCATCGCGCCGTAACGCGACGCGGTGTCCACAATTTGCTTTATCGAGGAGTCCAGAATCTTGTGGTCGTACCCGCGTACGCGGATGCGCAACTTTTGGACCTCCTCAACTTCACTTTTGGATGGCTTTGTTACCATTATTTACTTTTCAATCTTCTACTTAATAATCTTCGTCACCACACCCGCTCCAACGGTCTTTCCGCCTTCACGAATGGCAAACCTCTGCTTTTCTTCCAAGGCAACCGGCCCGATAAGTTTTACCGTAAATTTGATCGTGTCTCCCGGCATAACCATCTCCGTTCCTTGAGGCAAAGCCACGTCTCCGGTAACGTCCGTCGTCCTGATGTAGAACTGCGGCTTGTATCCGGTGAAAAATGGGGTGTGCCTTCCACCTTCTTCCTTGGTCAAGATGTAAACTTCAGCCTCAAATTCAGTGTGCGGATTGACTGATCCCGGCTTGGACAAAACCTGTCCGCGCTCGATGTCTTCCTTCTTAACTCCGCGCAAAAGGATTCCAGCGTTGTCCCCCGCGATACCTTCGTCGAGCTGTTTATTGAACATTTCGATCCCGGTAACGATGGTTTTCTGGGTGTCCTTCAAGCCGACGATTTCTATCTCGTCGTTGATTTTTATCTTGCCTCTTTCAACCCTGCCGGTAACAACCGTTCCGCGTCCCTCAATCGAGAAAACGTCCTCGACGGGCATCAAAAATGGCTTGTCGATCTCGCGAACCGGTTCGGGAATGAAAGTGTCGAGGGTGTCGATAAGCTCTAAAACAGGCTTGGCCCATTCGTCATCCGGAGACTTGGCCTCCAAAGCTTTCACAGCTGATCCCCTGATTATTGGAGTCTTATCCCCAGGATATTCATACTTTGTTAAGAGTTCGCGAATTTCTGTCTCAACCAAGTCTATGAGTTCCTTGTCGTCCACCATATCTACCTTGTTCAAGAATACGATTATAGCAGGCACACCTACCTGGCGGGCCAAAAGGATGTGCTCCCTGGTCTGCGGCATTGGGCCGTCCGCGGCGGAGACTACTAAAATGGCGCCGTCCATCTGGGCCGCTCCCGTGATCATGTTCTTTATATAGTCAGCGTGGCCTGGGGCATCGATGTGCGCATAGTGCCTCTTGTCCGATTCATACTCCGAGTGGTGAAGGGCGATTGTAATACCGCGCTGGCGTTCCTCGGGAGCATTGTCGATTTGGTCGATAGATTCAAATTTTACGTTCTTTCCCGCCAATTTCAGCACATGCAAAATAGCCGCGGTCAAGGATGTCTTTCCGTGGTCTACGTGCCCGATAGTACCTACGTTCAGGTGGGGCTTTGTCCTTTCAAATTTTGCCATAAAATAAAAAAATTAAAGTAATAACCACTAAATTTTGTTAGCGCCTGCCTGCCGGTAGGCGGGTACTTAACATACTAATCTAAGCCTTAAAATACGTCAATAGCCCATAGGCAACACCACGCGAACATTGACAGAATATGGATTTTAATGCAGTAAAGCGCGAGTCCATGCGAACCCGCGCTTTATCTTTCATTGAAACGCTCCTCATCCAAAGAAACGCATGAATGGCCTCTTAATAAAAGTCAGGAGGCGGTCGACACCCTTCCAAAACTTTGCCCAGCGGAGCATAGATTCAATTTCTGGGAATTCAACCTCTACGATTTCTCCATCCTTCCTCTCTACTAGAATTCTCGACCCTTGCTCAAGTTCTTCCACGATCCACTTTAGTTTCCCTAGGCCGTGATTTATCGCGTTTCCACGGGAAGACTTTAGCCTCTCCGTTATTTGATCTAGCTCTGCGGCGGCATCGGAAGAAAATTCAAAACCTATATTTTCCATAAATTCTCCTTATTATTCTAACTAATGAAAAGAATTCTACCGAAAGCATAGCAAATTCCTACGGAAAAACAATTAGTCTTCCAAATCCAAATATTTTGCGGGCTGCAAGATTGCCTTAGGGTCGCGCCTCCATTCGTCCGAGACATCCGCATACAGTTCGAGTTCGTTTCCGTCGGGATCCGCGACATACAAGCTATGCGTTATGCCGTGGTCAGTTGATCCTAAAATTTTCACACCTTTTTCTTTAAGCTCGCGGTAAGCTTTCTTTAATTCTTCCGTCGAATCGCTAATTTTAAATCCAATATGGTACAAGCCGGGCTCCGATTCCGTTTTCTCGCGCGGCTCTCCCCCGATTTCTATCAGCAAAAGTTCGTGATGCGTCCTTCCGGAAGAAAAAACTGCGGCCCCGCGCATGATAGATTCGATTTCTTTAAACCCGAGCGTGTCGCGATAAAAATTCCGCATCTTTTCGAGGTCGGTCACATAAAGCACGACATGCCCCAATTCTTTTATATGCATAACTTATTATATGACGGATTATTTACCTAAACACAAAGGCGCGGACGAACTTAATCGCCACGCGCCTTTTTATTCGGGTTGTCATTCTCAAGTCTAAGCGTTTCCACGAGGATTTTGCGGAATCTTTTTCTTACGCTCTCCGGCGTCCATTAAATTAACGCATGCATTACTTAGACCGTGAAGTAAAGTTCGCATCATAGGATAGACTGCATACGCTCCGTCAGGATACGCAACAGACATCTCGGATATTGCACAAAGTATTTTGAGCATTATCGTGAGAGGATCAATAAACTGCTCTCTAACTGTTCGTTCACGCAGAATGTCCGTACCAGCCAAATACGGTCTCGCGATGTCTGGAGGTAGTTCGAGCTTCAAACTTCCAAAGGAATCCTTGATCTCAATCTTCAGCCCTTTGGCCGAAAGATCAAATGTAAAGTTCTTGTCTTTTTCCATGTGCTATCTCCTTTCGCAGGGAGCATAGCAGATCTTAGATATTTTATCTACCAGTGAGCTATTTTTTGCCTTCTTTGATCAATTCAGCGACGTTGTTTGGGACTTCTTCGTAGTGGTCGAATTCCATCGAATACGACGCTCGGCCTTCGGTGAAGGACCTTAAATTCGTAACGTATCCGAACATTTCCGAGAGCGGAACTTTGGCCTCGATTACTTTTATGTTCAAGCGGTCGGAAATTTGCTCGATCCTCGCGCGCTTCGAGTTTAGGTCGCCGGTAACGTCTCCCATGAATTTATCCGGGACAACAACTTCAACTTTCATGATCGGCTCAAGCAAAACCGGCTTGGCCCTTTTACAAACTTCCTGCGTCGCCATGGACGCCGCGATTTTGAAAGCGATTTCGGACGAGTCAACTTCGTGGTAGGAGCCGTCGTAAAGAGTAATTTTCAAATCCACCATCGGGAACCCCGCGACAACCCCCCTATCGAGGCCTTCTTTGACCCCCTTTTCAATCGGCGGAATAAATTCCTGCGGGACAACTCCTCCGCGTATAGCATTATCAAATTCAAAACCTTTGCCGCGTTCCTGCGGCTCGGCCCTAAGCCAGACGTGCCCGTATTGTCCGCGTCCTCCCGATTGCCTAATATATTTTCCTTCCGCCTCTGCTGTTTGCCGGATAGTTTCTTTATAAGCAACCTGCGGGCGGCCGACGTTCGCCTCAACTTTAAATTCGCGCTTCATTCTGTCAACGATAATTTCCAAATGCAATTCGCCCATTCCGGAAATGATAGTCTCGAGAGTTTCTTCGTCGGACTTGATCCTGAACGTTGGGTCCTCTTCCGAAAGGCGCTTCAAGGCAAGGCCCATTCTTTCTTGGTCCTGTTTGGTTTTCGGTTCAATGCGCATAGATACAACCGGCTCCGGGAAAGTAATCGTCTCCAAGCGTATCGGCTTTTCCGGATCGGAAAGCGTGTCTCCCGTGCGGGTATTTTTAAGCCCGACGATCGCCCCGATTTCTCCAGCATAAATTTCTTTTATTTCCTCGCGGTGGTTGGCGTGCATGCGCAAAATTCGCCCAATCCTTTCTTTGTCCCCGCTGTTAGCATTCAAAACATACGAACCAGCGTTGAGCGTTCCGGAATAAACCCGGAAATACGTAAGCTGGCCGACGTACGGGTCGGTCTGCAATTTAAAAGCGAGCGCCGTGAAGGGAGCGTTGTCGTCCGCCGGACGCAAAATTTCCTCCCCGGTTTTTAGGTCAACACCTTTTACCGGCGGCAGGTCCGCCGGGCTCGGGAGATAATCCACAACTCCGTCGAGCATCATCTGCACACCTTTATTTTTAAGGGCGGAGCCCGCAAAAACCGGGACCAAATTATACGCGAGCGTTGCTTTGCGTAGTGTTTTTTTCAACTCTTCCTGGCTGATTTCTTTTCCTTCCAAATATTTTTCGGTGAGCGTATCATCCTGTTCCGCAATTTTTTCTACCATCTTGTGCCGCCATTCTTCCGCTTCGGCTTTGTGTGATTCCGGGATATCTTCCAAAACTATATTTTCCCCGTGCTCGCCTTCGAAGCGGATAAATTTCATGCGCATCAAATCTACCAAACCCTTGAAATCTGATTCGAGGCCAACCGGGATCATTACCGCCACCGCGTTCGGAGTTAACCTTTCCAAAATAGAATTCAAACTTCCGACGAACGAAGCGCCCATCCTGTCCAATTTATTTATGAAACAAATTCTCGGAACTTTATATTTATCGGCCTGCCTCCAAACAGTTTCCGATTGCGGCTCGACTCCGGAAACCCCGTCAAAAACTACAACCCCTCCGTCCAAAACGCGGAGCGAGCGCTCCACCTCAACGGTAAAGTCCACGTGTCCCGGCGTGTCGATAATATTTATGCGATATTCGTTTGATTTGTCTTTTTTGTCCTGCGGTAAATAGGTCGGCGTCCAAAAACATGTCGTCGCGGCGGAAGTAATCGTGATTCCGCGCTCCCTTTCCTGTTCCATCCAGTCCATCACCGCTTCCCCTTCGTGCACCTCCCCGATTTTATGCGAGACTCCGGTATAAAATAAAACGCGCTCGGAAACCGTAGTTTTTCCGGCGTCTATGTGTGCGATAATTCCAATATCGCGTACTCTTTCTAGAGGATATTCTCGGGCCATACGTTACCAGGCGAAGTGGGCAAAGGCGCGGTTCGCTTCCGCCATTTTGCGCGTGTCTTCTTTTTTCTTGATCGCCCCTCCTTCGTTTTTGGAAGCGAGCAAAAGTTCTTCCGATAATCTTTCCGCCATGGATTTTCCTTTTTTAGAACGGGCCGCAGCAATCAGCCAGCGCAAAGCAAGCGTAGTTTTTCTTCCTGGGCTAACTTCCCTCGGCACCTGATAGGTCGCCCCTCCAACCCTTCGCGAGCGCACCTCCAAAAGAGGAGAAGCGTTGTTTATGGCTTCCTCGACAACCTTAAGGGCGTCGTCGCTCTTGGTTTTTTCCTGCAAAATTTTCATCGCTCCATAGACGACTTTCCGCGCGGTGGATTTTTTTCCGTCCTCCATGATGTAATTGGTCAATTTCTCAACAAGGTCCGATTGATAAACCGGGTCAGGATTCCTTTCAACTTTTTTCTTAAATGGCCTTCTCATAATTTAATTAGATTTTGGGCGTTTAGCGCCGTATTTAGATCTTTGCTGTTTCCTTCCTTCAACTCCGGAAGTGTCGAGCATTCCGCGGACGATGTGATAACGGACACCAGGCAAGTCTTTAACCCTGCCTCCGCGAAGGACGACTACCGAGTGTTCCTGCAAATTGTGCCCCTCTCCCGGGATATATGCCGTGACTTCCATTCCATTGGTTAAGCGGACCCTGGCTACTTTTCGCAAAGCGGAGTTTGGTTTCTTTGGAGTTGTCGTAAAAACTTTCAAGCAAACCCCCCGTTTAAAAGGCGAGGGATAAAAAACCGGCCGGTTCTGCAAAAGATTAAAACCCCTGGCCAAGGCCACGGCTTTAGATTTCTTCACGATGGGCTTTCGGCCCTTTTTTACCAGCTGGTTTATTGTCGGCATATGATGAGGAAAAGTCTATCAGATGTATCGATTCGCGTCAATCATACCCCTATCAAAAGTCCCACTATAATAGTAGCCAAGCGCGAAAGTGGCACCAAAAGCACGTCATCCGGGAGGATAAAAAGAAGGGCGATCAAGAGAAAAAATCCATATTGCTCGAGGATCTGCTCCCAATACAAAAGGCGGGCCGGAAGGACGGAAAAAAGAAGCTTGGAGCCGTCCAAGGGCGGGATCGGGATCAAGTTAAAGAGAGCGAGCCATATGTTTATCTGAATAATCCAAATAAATATACCGAGGAATTCCCCGGAAAAAACGCCGAAATTTAAAACTATCGCAAAAATTATCGCGACCAATATATTGGAAATTGGCCCCGCGACGCCGACCATCGCCGGTCCCCAGCGTTGGTTCGAAAGGTTGTACGGGTTATACGGGACGGGTTTGGCGTATGCAAAAAATATTGGCGAGTCGACTAAAATAAAAAATGCCGGAAGCAGGACCGAACCGAACAAATCTAGATGCGGGATCGGGTTTAAGGTAAGCCGCCCGGCGTATTTTGCGGTCGGGTCCCCCAGCCAATTGGCAACGACGCCGTGGGAGACCTCGTGTATCACCACGGACATTATCAAAATCGCTATTGAGAATATCATATCGATCCCTTGCATATTCATTTACTTTATCATATTATCTAGCCTAAGTGAGGGCGCGCATTTTAAAGACCTAGAAAAATGCGGGCCGGAACGAATAATATGGCTAAAGCTTGCTTAATTTGCCAGAAGGGTTCGCAGATGGGAGGCACACGAGTGCTCCTTCGCGGAAAATACAACCCGACCAAAAAATCTAGAAAATATCCCAACCTACAGTGGGCGACTTTGCCTGCGGGAGGAAGGATTAAAATCTGTACAGACTGCATCAAAAAGGAAAAATATTTGACCTACAAAAAATAGGAGATACGCGTTAAAATAGCGGCATGGCCACTTCGAAAAAAGACTGGAACGCTATCGCGGATTTTGTATATGAGGTAGGGATTTTAGAGAGGACTCCCCGCTCGGGCCTGTGGTTTTTGGGAACCGGGGCGCAATCCGTAGCGGAGCATCTTTTTCGGACCGCCGTCATCGGGTATCTTCTGGCGCGGCTCACCCCGAAATCAAACAAAGATCGGGTAATATTTTTGTGCTTGATGCACGACGTCGGGGAAGCGCGGACTTCGGATTTGAATTATATCCACCAGCGCTACGGCCGCCTAGCCGAGTCTCAAGCGATCAAAGACCTCGCGAAAAATATGCCTTTCGGCGGAGAAATTCTTGAAGCGTATAAAGAAGAGCAGAAAAAAGAAACGCTCGAAGCGAAGATAGCCAAAGACGCGGACAAAATCGAGTGGATCGCGACCTTAAGGCAGGAAGGCGCGAAAGGAAACAATAAAACGAAAGAATGGATAAATATCGCCGCAAAAAGTATACGGACTCCGGCGGGAAAAAAATTAGTAAAACTTATAATAAAAATGCACCCGGACCATTGGTGGTTCGACGCGAAAGACAAATGGTTCGAGTCCCGCGACCCAAAATTGCGGTCCTGGAAAAGTAAGAAATAAAAAAACCGTCCAGGTCATCTGGACGGTTTTTGGCAACTAGACTAGTTGCCAGTTAATTTTTTCACCCGCGCGGAACGGACGAATCACGATCTCACTACCCTCTTTGTTAAAAGTGAAGCGGGTCGGTAAGACACGTTTGCGCCGCTCGAAAGTAATCTCCTCCTTGCTCGGCTCAAGACCGTAAAAACGCGGGCCATTTATGCAGCCAAAGTTCTCTAAGCGCTCATCCAAGGCATCCATTTTTTCGAAAGCCTCCAAATAGAATTCGACAGCCGCGTGCGCAACCATCACCCCGCCCTTGCACCCGTCTTTTTCTTTTTCAGAAATAGGATGGGGAGCGGAGTCCGTCCCGGCGTAAACGTACCCGCGGCCTTCTTTGACGAACTCCCTTAAGGCATCCCTGTCCTCTTCCCGTCCAAAGATCGGCCACCAAAAATTATGGGGCCGGAAGCCGCCGCGAAATAAATCACGCCGATCGCAAAGCAGATGTTGCGGCGTTATGGAACATCCGAGCCTGGATCCGCCATGTTTGCGTAAAAAATCCACACCGGCTCGGCTCGACAAATGTTCCACGGATATTTTTAAGTCGGAATGCGCGTCGATAATACGCGGAAGCGTTTTCCGAATGAAATGTTTTTCCTGATCAAAGGGATCGATTTCATTCTTCTTTTCATCAAACCCGTCGGCCGCATGAAGCAGCAAGACCTTTCCGCTTGTAGAAAGGAAACTCAACACCAGATACGGTATTGTTCCCCTAGTCCACATCGAAGCAGGATTTTGTACGCCGCTTTCGCTGTTGGTTGTGAGCCCTGGCGGATAATACTTAACACCCACCGCACCCAGAGACATACTTTTAACAACTTCACCCAAATCCATCGTGTCGGTCAGGTAAAGAGTAGACAGGCATTGGAAATTTGTATTACCTCCCTCATCCTCTCGCGTCTCTGATAGAATACGCTCCCGGTATTCAGTCATAGCGCCAGAAGTCGTGGTAGGCTCCGGAAGATTAGGCATCGCAACAGCTATCGCAAAACGCTTCCTTACCATAGGCGCGATCAACTTCAGCATCTTGCCCTCGCGAAAATGGTGATGCATATCGGCCCATTTTCTTGTTTTAATCCTTGCTGTCTTCCCTTCGCCATTTTGTACAATTTCCATTACTCCTCCTTGTCCTGAAAAATTTTATATAGGAAAGAAACATTATCTAGCCGGGATAATATCACAAGAAGGGCTTAGATTAAAATTTTCTAATTGTCCTCCCACTAGGAATCGAACCTAGGTACACCGCTTAAGAGGCGGGTGCTTTACCACTAAGCTATAGGAGGTTTTTTATTAAATTTACAGGACGTGCAGTTTTTGTCAAAGAAACCCATTCTTTCTGACTATGCTTGGAATTGACATCTATGTCACTTAGGGCAGCCTTGATCCAACCAAAAACCCTATGGCGCATATCCGTTCCCTTAGGAACAAATACTTTAATAGTGCCATAATACAAATTATTTCTTTTATAGCCAGTGCTGACCGGTTTTACAAAACTTTTTCCAAAATTTTGAATAGGGATCAATGTTAAGGAGGACCAAAATTTTTTTATACCTAACTCATTTTGCTGGGGATAAATGTTTAGCCATGCCTTCAAATTTTTCGGTTCAATTTCAAAAACCCCCTCAAGCCACTTTACGAAAAATAAAAT
>MFIE01000006.1:7803-8611 GCA_001778785.1 Candidatus Giovannonibacteria bacterium RIFCSPLOWO2_01_FULL_46_13 | reverse complement strand
TTATGGTAAAATTTTTTGTTTTGCTCCCTTCTGCCCAGTATAACGCCGCTCCCATCATTTTTAAAACTTCGGGATCAAGCGGGAGGCCGACTTCCTTTCTAGCAGTTTCCACAATAATTTCTACTTCCCTGGCTCGCCTTTCTTTCTGACTGCTTGCACCAAACGATAAAGATTTAATCTGTTTTGTGTATAGCCTATTTTTATACTCCGGTTTCAACTTCACGGAATTAAGCCAGAGACTTAATGTGCTTTTTGCAACGGGGATTTTTAATCGAATTTCATTATAACTAAGTCCCCGCTTCCTTAATGAGATAGCTTTAATCTTTAATTTATCTTTCCTTCCCCACATATACAACTAATTATATTACACATAGCACCCGAACCAAATGTGCATAAAAGACCCCAAAAACAAAACCCGCGATATCGCGGGTTTTGTTTTTATAATCAACGTTATTCCTGGGGAGGAGTCGTTTCCTCTGGAGTGCTATCTCCCTCGGGGGTTGTCTCCTCTTCCGGCTTTTTGTCTTCGTCCATTTTTAGGATCTTAACTAATCTGACAATAGTCGACACTTAATCCTACCCGAACCTCAACCAAAATACAATCAATGTCGGGCTGCGGGGAATCGAACCCCGGCTACAAGACCCCCAGCCTTGCGTACTACCTCTATACTACAGCCCGGACATGTATTTGTGTCCTCGCCGAGAGTCGAACTCGGATCTCAAACTTCGGAGGCTTGTGTCCTATCCATTGGACGACGAGGACAATTTTCTCAGGTGTGCCTATCTGCTAAAACAAACGCTCCGAAAG
>MFIE01000006.1:7547-7754 GCA_001778785.1 Candidatus Giovannonibacteria bacterium RIFCSPLOWO2_01_FULL_46_13 | reverse complement strand
GACGGCATCCACCAAATCTTTAGTCGGGCCGTTCTGCCCCACGTCCAAGTGCACGGAAATTTTTCCATCCCAGAAATATTCCTCCCCGATTTTTTCTTTTAAGCGCGAGCGGAGTTCCTGAGTGAAGGCGATGGAATACATCACCTCTTTAAAAATCCTGTCGCGCATTGTCGCGGTTTGGATTTCTTCGGAGCGCGTCCAAAAATA
>MFIE01000006.1:6086-7525 GCA_001778785.1 Candidatus Giovannonibacteria bacterium RIFCSPLOWO2_01_FULL_46_13 | reverse complement strand
AAAATGGAAACCGCGGTTATCAAATGCGTCTGCTTGTCCGCTTTGGAATCCGTGCCGACAACAATTTTATATTCCCTTTCCGGTTTTTCTTTTACGAATTGGACGAGCTTCTCCACCAATTCATCGAGGCTTATGCTCGCCCCTTCGCAATTAAATCGTGCGTTTTCCGTCATGCTAAAAAGGAAGGTCTATTGATAAAAATCCTGAGCGCAAAACCAAAAGTGAAATCGCGGCGGCCAAAGCCAGGATATTAAATTCGTATCCGTTGAACCTCGTTTTCCAAAGTGCGCCCAACCTGTCGACGATTAAAAATATCGCGCCTAACTGCGTTAAAAATCCTAGAAAAACCATAAGCCCTCCGGCGAGCTCAAATACGCCCACCGCAAGAGTGGCCTTATCTTTTTTCGAAAAAGTTTTCGCGTATCCGTGCGCAATAAAAATAATGCCCAAAGCTAGGCGCAAAAGAAACGAGGCCAATCTTTCGAATTCCAAAAGTTCTGGAAAAAGGCTTAACATAGCACCATCCTATAATAAATGGCTAAAAAAACCAAATGCTTTTATTATTAAGATATGGCTGAACGACGAGAAGGCGGAGAAGGCGGCGGAACAGATCCCTGGATCTGGATTTTTGTCGTGGTTGTAATCGTCGCCCTGCTTAGCTCAGGGGGAGATTCCGGCTTCAGTTTTTTCGGCGGAGGTTCGGACATTCGTTTCGGCTCCCCTTCCCAACAAGGGACGGTAGAGGAAGAATTGCGCGAGGTGCCGCCGTCTTTCATAAACCCTCCGGCGCCCACACCCCCAAGTTCTAGCCAAAGCACAGGAACAATTTCCACCCCGACCGAAAACCAATTAAGCGTGCAGGCTTTTGGGAACGCCCGTCTGCCATACGAAACCGAATACGTGCAGATATCCGCTTACGGGTTAAACCGCGGGAAAGTTATTTTAACCGGGATGGTTTTGAAAAATAAAAATAATGAGAGTGTTGTAATAGGCCCGGACGAAAACGGAAGGCCCATAACATTGGCTCCAGGCGAGCGGGCGCTGGTTTCAACCGGGCCCTCTCCGCGAGGAATAAATTTTAAAATAAATAAATGCTCTGGATACCTCGCGCAGGGCCAAAATTACTATCCGGGAATTTCCAATTCCTGCCCGATTGCAACGACCCTTCCCCAAGTGCGCGACCTCTCCGAAAATTGCGAGCGCTTTTTGGAAAGGAGTTTCGCCTGCCAGACCCCTAATATAAACTTCGAATCCGGGATCGACAATAAATGCGCGGCCTTTATAGGCGAGCATTTAAATTATGTCGGGTGCGTGAAAGATTTTAAAAACGATTCGGATTTCGACAAGGGCGAGTGGAGAGTTTATCTTGGCCGCACGCGTGAATTCTGGGCGAACCTGCACGAAGACGTTTACCTATACAGCCAGTCCGGGATCCTAAT
>MFIE01000006.1:860-6046 GCA_001778785.1 Candidatus Giovannonibacteria bacterium RIFCSPLOWO2_01_FULL_46_13 | reverse complement strand
CGCAACCGAAACATTCAAAGATTCTTTTTCGCCGCGCATCGGAATCTGGATTACATTATCTGCTTTTTTCAAAAGATCAGGCGACATCCCACGGACTTCGTTGCCCAAAATTAAAGCAAGTGATCCGCCAGCTGGCGGATTCGGTTTAAATTTTCGATAGTCGATGGATTTTTTATCCTGCTCGAGAGCAACTATTTGAATTTTTTTCGCCCTTCGCAACTTCGAAAGTAGGCTCGATATATTTCTATGTCTTTCATACGGGATAAATTTCTCGGCGCCCAAAGCCGTCTTCTGCGAAGGATCGGGAGTATATCCGGTCAGATAGATTTTTAAAACTCCGGCCGCGTCCGCCGTGCGAAAAATTGAACCTACGTTATACAGGCTCCGGACGTTATGGAGAATTAAATATATATTTTTATCGGATCGGTTTTTCAATTGGAGGCAGGAGGTCTGGGTCTATAGTTCGCGAGAAGCAAACTTGTCCCGCTTCGTGCTGCCAATTTTCAGGAGCATAGTATGGATCATACGCCATCGAAGGAATTTCTGTGACGCCCGAGCGATTCGCCCGATTAAAGTTGGCGCAGAGTTCAAAGCTTAAGTTGCCCACCTTTCGATATACGTAATTCGCGTCAGATTCCGGATCAACTGGTGGGATAAATCCACGAACATCACTTTTAAGATCGGATATATTGTTAGGGAGTGAGGATTTTGCCTGATAGAAATAAAATATTTCATTTTCTATAGATCGTAGGTCCGCAATCCGTTCATCATCAAAACGATAAGCTCGCTCTTCGACAGGAGAACCTACAATAAAGAATCCTCCAACAATTGCCGCCGCAACAGCGACTATAGATATGTAGCTAATCGCTTTTACGTACAGGGGTTTGCCATCCTTGCCGGCTTTTCGAACTTCCCAGAGATAATAGATAAATACCGCACCCGCGACAACGAGGATAGTTAACACTTTAAGCAAGAACCGCGAAGTAAATTCTCCGCGAAGGAGGTTGTATACAAGCGTCACTAAGTCCCCGATTATAATGAGGGCCGCCGCAAAAAGCGTGAAGTAAAGAAGCCAGCGCCTCGCGCGGATTTCCCGCCTCTCCGGAACCGCCGCATATCCGCGGTTTAAAAACCAGACCGACCAAACATAAACCGGGAAAACAACAATAAGGATCGAGATAGACCAGCGGATCGAATCATAAGTATTAGAGATGTAGCTATACCCAATCTGGAGCGGATCCGGAATCGCGATGTTTATATATTGGAAGACGAGCGCGATAAAGCTTCCCGCCGCAACATAAAGAGCGACTACCGAGAGAATGTGCAGAAATACGTCTTTTGGCCCTGTTTTTTGTTCCATATGTTTTATAACTTTTACCTAATCTGATATGTTACCGTGACATTTACCACGACCTCATTTTCCCCTATTGGTATAGCGGGCGCGGGCATAGTGCTATCCCCGCCTTTGCCGACGGTGTAGTCGCGGTAGATCGGGTACGGTCCGCCCGATTCATAGAAGTTTATAATTTTCCCAAGATTAATTCCCAAGCGGTCTTCGAGTTCTTTCGCTTTTTTGGAAGCGTCTTCGATCGCTTTATTGCGGGCTTCGGCCTGGATAGCTGAAAGGTCCTCTGTCGTAAACATAATTCCGCCAACCTGGTTTGCCCCGGCTTGCGCGGCCTTAGTCAAAATTTCTCCCGACTTAGACAAGTCCCTTATCTTTACGTCCAAATTTTGTGAAACCGTATACCCGGAAATATTTGGAGAGCCCACCGGGCGCGGCGGATACATCAAATCCGTTTGGTAATCGTATTTCGGGGAAATCGAATAATTTGTTGTCTTGATGTCTTTCTCCTCAATTCCATTTCCTTTCAGCGAAGCAAAAACCTCGTTGATCGCGTCCGTCGCTTTTTTCTGCGCGTCCGCTACGGTCGCGGCTTCGGTTACAACCGCAAAATTCACCTGGCCAATGTCGGGCTTAATAAAAATTTTGCCCTCGCCGGTTACCGAGATAGCTGGTCGATCCACCCTCGGAACAGTTAATCCGCGCCAGGCCTCGATAGATTTTATCGCTAAAAATAGAGCCAATAAAACACCTACGGCGGCCACAACGCCCTTTATACGTCCGTTAGATAAATAGTCCATATGCACCCATAATAGAACTCTTCCAAATAAAAAGGCAACCCCGATGGAACTGGGGTTGCCGATATGGTGCCGTTGGAATTATTTCAGCGGAATGTAAGTTCCGTACTGAGTGTACCCAATCAGCAAATCTCTTGGATCTCTAGGCTTGATTGCCCGCGCCCACCTTTCTCTTTCCCTCTCGTTCTGCGGAGACTGATCAAACTTGATCTTATAGGGCTTAGAATCCCAGCCATCATGTTGGGGAAGGAACACTGCTCCGTCTTCTGACATAATCTTCCTCCTTCAAGAAATTTTACTTTTCTTTAGCTTAACAATATTCCGGCCAGAATGAAAACCAGGAGGAGGAAAATAATAATGATCATCTCAGGGAGTTCTAACCCATTCTTATGTTTTGGCATATCTCCTCCTTTCATCCGCGAGTATAGCTCTATTGAAAAATTAGTCCAGGAGGAGTAGATTTATGTAAAACATTACAAAAGGAGGGCTTCTATGGTACCAGGATACTCCGCGAAGTTCGTTGAAAACAAAAACCATCCCATTCTGGAATTCCTAAGCTGGGGGATTCTAATGTTAGCTGGGCTCGGATCGCTGGTTATGTCTGGGATTTTTTACGCGATCCTCCGCGAAGATATTTATTTCTTCGCGGACAAGCACAAAATCCTGCAAGACCAAGTAAGCGTCCTCGTCTTTCTGCTCTGCGGGATCGGTTTCTTGTTCTATGCATGGAAACTTTCCCCACACAACAAAACACAAAGGAGGGAAATTGAAAAAAACGATTGAAGAGTTAATCAGAGAAAGAAAAGAATACGATGAAAAGTATTGGGAGCATAAAAGTTCAAGGGAAGAATGGGTTGACCACATGCTTTGGCATATCGGTAAAGCCGCCGGAAAGGTTTGCACCTACGCCGAAGAACTGCATCACAAAGGCGGGAATCCTTCTCCGGAGATAATGATAAAAGAGGTGGCTCCGGACTTGATCGTATACAGTCTTCAGCTCCTAAATTTATACCCAAAATTGAAGGAGATGATTGATACGCGCGTAACTTTGTTGGATGTCCAAAAGGGACACAACCATCGGAACCTCTCTCCGGCAATCCTGACGCTGAAATCCGTCCGCAAACTGCTAATCAAGGCGGAAGGCGAACTTGAAGCTGAGAATATCTTTTCGCCTACAAGGTCCTATAGGGCGCTACAGACAAGTGGGTCATACATTGCGAACTTGTTCAAACAGGATCTCAATGGCCTCTACGAAAGGAGGCTCATAGCGATGGCCTCATTGAATGAGACCAAGAAAAAAGTCCACCAAGTGTCGTTTTAACTTGCAAAATAAAAGGCCCGAGCTGATATAATCAGTTCGGGCCTTTTGAATTTAAAAACCGAAATTGGAAAGAGAATGGAACAAATACCACACCAAAAAATGGAGTAAACTCCGCCTCTTTAGAAGAGGGCGATGTTCGACAAAGAGTAGAAAATAAACAAATGTATCGCGAATATAACTGCGAATAAAATCCCGAGGAAATACCAAAGTTTACTGTGAATCTTTTCTTTTAAATTAAAATAAATTAAGAGCGTGCTACCAAGAAGTCCTAATAAATTAGAAACATATATATAAGATCCTGGGCACTCATATCCCCATAAAAAATATTTATCTTGAGAAAAACATCCGCCCCAAAAAAGAGCCAGCGTGGGGACAATAATAAGCAGAATAAGTATCAAAACAAATCTCCTATGCATAATTTTATTTTATCATAGTTTCTAATTTGCCCATGTTGCTATTTACAACCAAATTTTTGATGCCCTCCAAGACCTGCTTGGCAAACCCTCCGTCTTTTTTCAGGGAATAAATCACAGATTGATTTTTTGTTGGGCTGTAATTAATTTTCATTATCTGCTGTTTTTTCAGCAAAAACGTCTGCGTGAAAAGTTTAATCGCAGTATTTTTGTTTTCGAATATAACTGGAAACGCGTTGTCTGGAAATTTCTGTACTGCCCCAGAATTATATGAGATTGACTTGAATATAAGCGTATAAATATTTAAAAGTTTTAACCTTTCAAACTGTAGTTTCGCCGTATTGCCGGCGGGATCGGTGGCAGTGCACTGGTTTTGCGTGCACAATATTCCGGCATCGCCGGAATTAAAAACGAATGTTTTCAATTGCTTATCAAAATTGGAATTTATTTCCGGCGCGGTCTTATCAATCTTAATTTCAAGCGTCTTTGTTTCTTCATTGTTCCCGGCTTTATCTATAGAGAGATATCTTACAGTTGTCGTCCCCTCTTGCGTAATGGGAACTGGAGCACTATAGAGCAAAAATGTCTGTCCATTGAGCGAGTACCGAGTCTCGAGCACTCCGGAATTATCATCCGTTGCGTTTAGCTCCACGCTCACGTCGCTTTTATACCAGCTATTCAATCCCGCCGTACCAATTGTATTTGCGGTTGTTACCGGCGAAGCGACATCGTTGCTCTCGCTTCCGGAAAGAGTCGCGACAGCGTTCACGGGCGCTGATCCCGTCCCCTGATCCACCTCGATAGTTTCATCTGTCGTTAAATCTGAAATCGGAAAATCAATATTCGTTGCGGGACTCACCGGTACGTCGTTAAATACCTTAGTTTCGATAATATTCCCATTTTCGTTCTCCGAAATTAATAGATCAAAAGTTCCGGTATCAGTTCCTTTAGCTTCTATATTATATTGCTGGCCTTCGTCCGTTGGGAGGAAAATAAATTTCTTCTCCCCAATTGTGTCGTACCCAACTCCAGGAATCCCATATTCTATGGCATTACCTTCAATCGGTCCCGTATGCTTGCCTTCTGAATAGATATGGACTTCGACCGGGCTATGCCAGGCTGTAATTTTTCCCTTGATGCCGCAAAAAGCGGGATCATCCCTGAAATCGTCGGTAATTGTAATATTTTCTCCGGATAAAATATTTAGGACGGCTGATCGCACATCTTCCGTGCTTGGCAATTCTGAATGCTTAATATCTCGCATATAATATTTTTTTGAATCGGGGATGTTAATATAGTCCGCACTTCCT
>MFIE01000006.1:0-852 GCA_001778785.1 Candidatus Giovannonibacteria bacterium RIFCSPLOWO2_01_FULL_46_13 | reverse complement strand
GGTTTCATCCCCCGTACTGTACCCAACCCAGCCAATGTTGTTAAAAATATTAAGATCATATTCGCTCTGTGTTTCGGTCTGACAGCCCGCGATATTATAAGTATCGATTCCCGAGAAATCCGTATTCTGCAGATTTTTCCCGAAGAAACTTTCCGCTTGGATAAAGACATTATTATTCGCACCTTCTTGGATTAGAAATTCTTTCGTTTCACTATAATTATATAGTGGATCTTCAAAAATCGAGAACGAAAACGGCCTAATGTATCCTAGCAGATTATTAAAGTAAGTTTGATTTGGAAGAAGCGAATATATGGCCGGAGAATTCTCAGCGATTTCTTGAACTCGATCTTCCTCCAACCAGGGTACGCTTATCCGATCACCTTCAAGAATAACCTTAGCAGCCTTAGGTGCTCCAAGATGTGGCGTCCCAACAAAAATAAGTTTATTTATACTGGATTTCCCATATGTATTGATATAGTTTTTAATGACCAGACCACCCATACTATGTACAACGATATCAACTTTATCTGATCCGGAATTTCTTTTCGCGCCCTCAATTCTATCGTTCAATAAATCTATTGTGGTATCCAGATTCAAACGCCAATCATATGGAAAAAAGAAAAGACTAGAGCCTTCCAAATAGCCATCATTTTCCAGAGAACTAATCAGGGACTCAAAAATATCAACATTCCCAACTTTTTCTATGACACTTCCTTTTGTAATATTCCCGACGGAATTTCCACTACTATCCAAAATCAAATCCTGGAGAAATTGGTCATTGTTATCAAAAAGCATCTGAACGAGGTCAATCCAAATAAAATCGTTGTTACTAAATAACTCCGTCCCTGACAA
>MFIE01000005.1:18949-19112 GCA_001778785.1 Candidatus Giovannonibacteria bacterium RIFCSPLOWO2_01_FULL_46_13 | reverse complement strand
CCAATAGATAATATATTGTAGCGATTTTTTGATATTTTGGAAGATTGACTACTTGGCTACAACTAAGCCGATTACTTCGTTCGCGCCGGCCTCTTTTAATACTTTCGCGGCCTCGGAGAGGGTTGCGCCGGTTGTAATGATGTCGTCGACGAGAATTATCCTT
>MFIE01000005.1:12994-18935 GCA_001778785.1 Candidatus Giovannonibacteria bacterium RIFCSPLOWO2_01_FULL_46_13 | reverse complement strand
CTCGGGACGCGCCACAGAAAAAGAATTTTTGACATTGAAAATTCGTTCGACGCCGGAGAGGGAAGTCTGCGATTGCGTGTTTTTAGATTTAACCAAAATATCTGGCGCAAGCGGAATCGGAACTTTCTCGGACAGTTTTACCGCCAAGAGTTCCGCCTGGTTGTACCCGCGTCCTCTTTTTCGGTTGATGTGGGCGGGGATAGGGACGATCAGCGTTTCGCTGCCAAAATAGGACAGGTGTGGAGTTATTAAATCTTTTAAAATATCAGAAAACGGCTCGGATAAGCCCTGTATACCTTGGTATTTAAAGCGCCGGAGCGCTCGGCTTAGGGTTTTATTTTCGTAAATGCCCCAATAATAAAGTTTATCAAGGAAAAGGACCGAAGCTTTTGTGCGGGTTTGCTTTTTTGTCTTAACAACGCAGTTTTGGCAGAAGACTTGCCCTTCTTTTCCGCACCCGATACAGTTATCCGGGAAAATAACGGACAGAAACTTGCCAAATGCCGTGTGGATAATGTCTCGCATATGTTATTATTATGATATAATAATAGTAGCCATGCATGGAGATGTCCTTCTTAAAAAAGTTCTCCCTCGGTAAAGGCTTTGCTCTTTTCAAAAAGGAGTCGAGAGTATTGGGCGTAGATTTAGGGTCTTCCAGCCTTAAAATTGTTCAGCTTAGGAAGGAAAAAGAAAAAGTAATTCTCGAAACCTACGGGGAAATTGCGACCGGCCCATATTCCGACATGGCGGCAGGGAAAAGTGTCCGCCTGCTCGAAACGAAAGTCGTTGAAATGCTGACGGACTTGATGAAAGAGGCGAAAGCTACGGCGGGCAACGCCATAGTTTCGATTCCGCTTCGCTCAAGTTTCGTAAAAGTTATAACGATGCCGTTGATGTCCGAGGCGGAATTCAGGGAAGCAATGCCGTACGAGGCAAGAAAACACGTTCCTGTGCCCGTAAACGAGGTGATTATGGACTGGTGGATTTTGCCTCAAGGGTCTTCTACGGAAGGGCAGAATAGCGAAGGGTTTTCGGTAGAAAGGCGGTTCCAAGAAGTTTTGCTGGTTGCGATACACCGCGAGGTTGTCGAAAAATATCAGAAAATTTTCCGGGGTGCCGGGATAAATGTGAAATCTTTCGAGATAGAGATATTCAGCCAGGTGCGCTCAATCTTGAGCAAAGAGCTTCACCCGACTCTCGTTATCGATTTCGGCGCGCAGGCAACCCGCTTCATCATCGTGGATTATGGGGTTGTGCGTATGGTCCATACCTTTGAACGCGGATCGCTCGAATTAACCGATGTGCTCTCTAGGTCGCTCTCGATAGATTTTGAAAGGGCGGAGAGGTTAAAGCGCGATACCGGGCTTTCGTCCCGGCCGGAGCACAAAGAGATCAGGAACGTTATCGAGCCAATCATGGAAGATATTTTGTCCGAAGGAGCTCGGGTTATAAGCGAATATCGCCGCCGCTCCGAGAGATCGTGCAAAAAAGTGTGGCTGGTGGGCGGAGGCTCGCTGTTAGAAGGGTTAATAGATTTTTCAATAACAAAATTTGGAGTAGAGGTAAAATTGGGCGATCCTTTTCAAAAAGTTTCTTACCTGGCGTTCCTCGAAGAAGTTTTAAAAAAGATAGGGCCGAGTTTTTCTGGAGCATTAGGTGCGGCCCTCCGATCCTTAGAAGAGTAGATTAAAAATAGTTTGATGCCAGAACCATCATTAATACCGCGAACAGGCCAAGATAACAACGCTCGCCCGAGCGAGCCGTTGGGAGTATTTTTCGTATTAGGAATTTTAGTTTTAGCCATAGTTGTTGCCGCGCTTGTCGGCGTTATTTTTTACAAACAATTTTTGGAAGGCGAGATCGAAGCGATAACAGTTGATTTGAAAAAAATTGAAGACAGTTTCAAGGAGAGCAATATAGAAGAATGGGCGCGGGTTTCCCAATCCATGGAGATTGCCAAGAGTGCTCTAGCTGAACACCTCTATATTTCAAGCATTTTTACGTTCCTGGAAGAAAATACCATCCCCAACGTCAGGTTTTCCAATTTCAATTTGAACGCTTCGGAGAACCACGTAACGCTAGATGCCAAAGCCAGAAACTATACGGTCTTGGCCCAACAGAAAGAAATTTTTGAGAAAAATTCCGCGGTTGCTTCGCTAGGTTTAAGTAACTTTATGCTAACCCCCAACGGCGGAGTGGATTTAGCGCTAGATATTATTTTCAATGACACTCTCATAAAAATACAATGAGCGGCAAAAATATTTTAGGAATACTTTTCATAGTGATCGGGGTGGCTATCGGATTTTTCTGGGCATACCCGCTTTGGCAGGAAGTCGGTGAAGTTAAAATAGAAAAAGCTTCGACCGAAGCCACACTCGCAAGGATGCAGGAACTTAACCGGAAGCGCGACGAAATTTTGGCAAAATATAATTCCATTTCTCCAGAAGATATGGCGAAGCTCGAAGAATTTTTCCCGCGCAAACCGGATTCCGCGGTTTGGCTCCTTAACTTAGAAAGGCTCGCGACGCGAAATGGCCTTTTGCTTAAGAGCATTTCAATGACCGAGGAAGTTAAAAGTGAAAGCGGCGAAAATCAAGTTGTGCCGGGCACAGAAAATTTTGAAACTTTCCCGTTTGAGATTTCTGTTTCTGGAAATTACGCCTCGTTTATCGCGTTCCTGGAGGCTGCGGAAAAATCGCGCAGGCTGATAGATGTTGATTCGCTTATGTTCGATTCCGGCGAAGGCACGAAAGACCTGTACGAGTTTACATTAAACGCTCACACCTATTGGAAAAAATGACATTAAACCGCCAAAACATTTTAGCTATCATCTTGGTCATATCCTTAATCGCCGGTGGTTACGTTTGGTATTCTTATTTTTCCGCTGGTAGCGTGGACACAAGCGGAGATGTTTTAGCCCCACTAATTCCTGATGGCACAGTTTCTCCTGAATTTTTAGCGCGCGCTGCTCTTTTGGAGGGGATAGTGATAGACACAGAATTTTTCAAATCAGAAACATTTGTAGGGCTTGAAGAAGGATCAAAGCTTCCGCCTTTGCCGGAAGTTCGGGGGCGCTCGAACCCATTTCGAAGTTTCTAACCTATGGCGGATACCCGTTTCGTAGATCAGCTTTTGCAGAAAGGGCTGATTTCCAAAGAAAAACTCGAGGCCGCGAAAGAAGAGGCCAAAACAACTGGATTACTTCTGGAGGAGTCTTTGGAGAAAGCTGGAATATCTTCGGCCCAAATCCTCGAAGCTAAAACTAAAGTCACGGGCATCCCCGCGAAAAGCCTTGAGGGCGCAAGGGTTTCTTTTGATATCCTGAAATTTGTTCCGGAAGATTCGGCGATGACTTACAAATTTGTCCCGCTTGGGGTCAAAGATGGAGTTTTGGAAATTGGAATCGTAGACCCGTCAGATTTGGACGCCAGGGAAGCTTTGCAATTTATCGCCTCGCGCTTAAATATGCCTTTTAGGGTTTATTTGATCTCCACCACAGAATTTAAGCAAATTTTGGAAATGTATAAAGGGTTGGGAGGAGAGATGACCAAAGTTTTGGGCGAACTTGAAACGGCTTTAAGGGACGATGTCCGCACAAAAACCGCCACCTCTGAAGTAAAAATCGAGGGAACGGAAAGGATAGTTGAAGAAGCGCCGATTACAAAAATGGTTGCAGTTGTCTTGAAGCACGCGACCGAGGGCCACGCTTCCGACATTCATATTGAGCCTTCCAAAGACAAGCTTCGCGTACGTTTCAGGGTGGACGGGATTTTGTATACAAGTTTGATTTTGCCGATGAAAGTACATGAATCGATAGTCTCGCGCGTGAAAATTTTGACGAACATGCAGCTCGACGAGAAGCGAAAACCGCAAGACGGAAGGTTTTCTGCAAGGATAGATGCGCGAGAAATAGATTTTCGAGTCTCTTCCTTCCCAACGGCCTTCGGGGAAAAAGTCGCCATACGTATTTTGGATTCTGAAAAAGGAGTTCGCGACCTGAAATCTTCCGGCCTCGACGGCAGAAATCTTGAAACAGTTAAAGCTGGTTTGGAAAAGCCGTACGGATTGATATTGCTTACTGGCCCCACCGGTTCCGGAAAGACGACCACCCTTTACTCAATGCTCCAGACTTTAAACGAAGAAAAATATAACATTGTGAGCTTAGAGGACCCGATCGAGTATAATATTTCTGGAATAAACCAGTCCCAGGTCCGGCCGGAGATTGGATATGATTTCGCTTCAGGTTTGCGTTCTATATTGAGGCAGGATCCTGATATAATAATGGTAGGAGAGATTCGCGATAAAGAAACCGCGCAGTTGGCCATCCATGCCGCGCTCACTGGGCACATTGTACTTTCTACACTTCACACAAATTCCGCGATCGGAGTTATCCCGAGGCTTGTGGACATGGGCGTCGATTCGTACCTGATTCCTCCGACTTTGAACCTAGCCATCGGCCAGCGCCTTATCCGAACGCTTTGCCCGGATTCCAGAAAAAAAATACCGCTCGAGGGAATTATCAAGGATAAAATCGACCAAGAACTGAAAGAATTTCCTGAGGATCAAAAGAAAAAAATTAAATTTCCCGCGGAGATTTATCAAGCCCTACCGTCGGCTACATGCCCCAAGGGTACAAGCGGAAGGATCGGCGTGTTCGAAGTTTTGACCATGAGCCCGGAGTTGGAAAAAATAATTTTAAAGGGGCCGACCGAAGCCGATATTATGCACGAAGCCCGCAGGCAGGGGATGATAACAATGCGGGAAGATGGTATCTTAAAAGTATTGGACGGCAGGATAGGCCTTGAAGAATTAACGGAGACACTTTAATGGCAGAAAATAAAAAAATTTTACTGGTGGACGATGACGAGTTTTTACTCGACATGTATTCCATTAAATTCCGCGAGGCCGGTTTCACGGTGGAGCTTTCACGTGGCGGGGAGGACGCGCTAAATTTTTTAAGACAGGGAATGACGCCTGATGTGATTTTATTAGACATAGTCATGCCGAACATAGACGGTTTTGAATTTTTAAGGATTGTCGGAAAAGAGAATCTCAAGAAAGCCTCCAAGATAATCGTCCTTTCAAATTTGGGGCAGAAGGAAGATATAGAAAAAGGCCTGGCTTTGGGGGCTTCGGATTATATTGTCAAGGCGAACTCAACTCCGTCGGAAGTTGTAAATAAAGTAAAAGAACTTTTAGCAAAAGCATCATGAGCGAAGGAAAAGATTACCAAGCTGACTTAAAAGAATTAATCCAGGCCGTTCTCGCCGAGCAGGCTTCAGACTTGCACATTTCGGTTGGCAGGCACCCGACCTTAAGAGTCGCGGGAAAATTAACCCCGCTTGATAAAAAACCCATGCTCGTCCCGGAGGATACCAGGGGACTTGTGCTTGCGATGTTGGATGAAAAAGCCCGCGAAAAATTCCTCTCGGATTTCGAATTGGATTTTTCATACACTTTTTCGGACAAGGCCCGGTTCAGGGTTAACGCTTTTTTTGAAAAAGGTTTCGTGGCCGCGGCCCTGCGCTTAGTCCCGGTAGAAATAAAAACTCTAACCGACCTGCATCTTCCTGAATTTTTGAAAGATTTTGTCAAGAAGAAGCAGGGATTTTTTCTTGTGGTCGGGCCGACTGGGCACGGGAAATCCACGACTTTGGCTTCGCTTGTGCAGATAATTAACCAGGAGCGGGCCGAACACATTGTTACGATTGAAGATCCTGTGGAATTTCTTTTTACGCAGGATAAATCCATCATCGACCAGCGCGAAGTTGGTTTTGACACGAAGGGCTTCCACAAAGCGCTTCGCTCCATGTTTAGGCAGGACGTAAACGTGGCGATGATCGGGGAGATGCGCGACCATGAAACGATATCCGCCGCGGTTACTGCGGCCGAGACCGGGCACTTAATTTTATCTTCTCTCCACACCAACAACGCCGCGCAG
>MFIE01000005.1:0-12965 GCA_001778785.1 Candidatus Giovannonibacteria bacterium RIFCSPLOWO2_01_FULL_46_13 | reverse complement strand
ATTTTTTCCCAGCGCTTGATCCCGCGCATCTCCGGGGGATTGATCCCGGCTTATGAAGTTTTGATTGCGACGACCGCGGTAAGAAATTTAATACGCGAAAATAAAGTTCACGAGATTGATATTGTAATTGAAACGAACTCTGAAATCGGGATGATCACGCTGAACAAATCGCTTATAAATTTAGTAGAGCAGGAAGAAATTACTTTTGATACCGCGATGACCTATTCTCTCGATCCGAAAAATCTCGCGAACTTAATGGGTAAAGGCAAATAATGGCTTTATTTAAATACCAAGCAAGGACCCAATCGGGAGAAGCAAAGACCGGGACCATAGACGCGCCGAATGTGGAGTTGGCAGTTTCGGCTCTTCAAAGGCGCCTTTTGATCGTGATTTCCGTGGAACCGCTTGATGCGGACCTGCCTTGGTATAAAAAAGAAATACTAGCTTTGGGCGGGGGAATAAAACTTCGGGATGTCGTGATCCTCTCGAGACAGCTAGCGACTCTTTTTCAGGCGAGAATTCCCGTAGTCGATTCGTTGAAGGTTTTGGCCGCGGAGACAACCAAGCCGCGCCTGCGCGAAGTTTTAAATGAAGTCTCGCAGGATATCCAGGGCGGGCTTTCCATCGCGCAATCATTTTCCAGGCATCCGGATGTTTTTTCTAGTTTTTATGTAAACATGGTTCGTTCTGGCGAGGAGTCCGGCAAGCTCGAAGAAATTTTTGCGTACTTGGCAGAATATCTCGAAAGAAACTACGAACTTATTTCCAAAACCAGGAATGCTTTAATATATCCCGCTTTCGTTTTTACTGTTTTTATCGCGGTCATGGCTTTGATGTTGGCTTTCGTAATCCCGCAGATAACTGTGATTTTGGTTGAATCCGGAGCGGAGATCCCTTTCTATACTCGGGTCGTTATGGGCCTTTCGGAATTTATGCGCCGGTTTGGGATCGTACTTCTCTTTCTCTTAGCCGGAGCCGGAGTTATGTTATGGCGATATTCAAAAACAGAAAAAGGGAAATTCGTTTTGTCGCGCTTTGCTTTGGATACCCCGATTGTAGGAAATATTTTGCACAAATTTTACGTAGCGCGGCTCACGGACAACCTCGAAACACTGATCGCGGGAGGGGTTACGGTTTTGCGTTCGCTTGAGTTGAGTGGGGAAGTTGTCGGGAGCGCAGTCTTTAAGCAAATAATCAGAGAGACGGCAGAAGCGGTTAAGGGCGGGGTTCCAATATCGGAAGCCCTTTCGCGATATAAAGATATGCCGGCTTTGGTTGTTCAGATGATAAAAATCGGGGAGGAGACCGGCAAGCTCGATTTTATGTTGAAAACCATGGCCCGTTTTTATCGGAGAGAAGTCGAAAATACCGTCGATAGTTTGGTCGGCTTGATTGAACCAATCATGATAATTTTCCTGGGTTTGGGCGTTGGTATTCTAGTCGTATCCGTGCTTATGCCAATATATAATCTTTCTTCAGCCCTATAATATGTTTATGGAAACATTGGGCGGAAAGAGGGGATTTACCTTGATAGAACTTTTGGTTGTTATCGCCATCATTGGTATTTTAGCTTCTGTCGTTTTGGCAGCACTTAATAACAGCCAAAAGAAAGCGAATGATGCAAAGGTGAAATTGCAAATTGAACAAATCAGAACTGCGGCCCAACTTTACTATACGCAATACAACCACTACAGCCCCGAAGATGCTGACGATGATTCGTGCGATGCGCCGGCAAACGATGACAGTATGTTTGATGATGTCACGTCGAATATGGATTCCTTGGTTGATGAAGATAACTACCCGCCCGGTACAGAGGTAACTTGCCACCACGATGCCGATAATGACGACGACGCGATTGCTTTTGCAGTCTCCGCGACCCTATCAAGTTCTGCGCCTAATGATGCGGATAATTGGTGCGTGGATTCGACAGGGGCATCTATGGCTATCGCGAGCCCGCTCGGAAATAATGACGTAACTTGCAATTAGTTCTTATTGATAATGAAAAAAATGAAAATTTCAAATAAAAGAGGATTTACGTTAATTGAGCTTTTAATGGTTATTGCCATCATTGGCATTTTGGCGTCTGTTGTTTTGGCTTCTATGAATAAATCTCGACAAAAGGCTAATAGTGCAAAAACTAAGGTGCAACTTTCGAGTATAAGATCCGCAGCCGAACTTTATCGAGATGTGGTAGGAAATTATGGTATTTCGGTACTTGGAACGGAGGCGCCTGTCGCCCCGAATTTTGGTAATGGATGTAGCTCAGGAATGTTTACAGATCCTCTTTTAGATCCATATATGGCTACTGCCGCTTATCCTTATCTGCCAGCAGGAAACTTGAAATGTACAACCAATGGAGCAAACGCGTCTGATTATGTTGTTACGGCCAGATTACTTGATGATGGATATTGGTGCGTGGATGATAATGGAAACTCGAGAGTTACCACGACTGGCACGGTTCAAGCTAACAATGCGGGAGTTTGCCCTTAATTAGGTAATTCTTATCCACAGTAAAAGGGGAGCACATCAAATATAATAAGGGCATAAGATAAAAAGGTCGTTTCTCTTTTGTTCAAAGGTTAAAAAATGAAAATTTCAAATAAAAAAGGATTTACGTTGATTGAGCTTTTGGTAGTTATCGCCATCATTGGTATCTTAGCTTCTGTCGTTTTGGCTTCGTTAAACACGGCCAGAAGTAAGGGTATTGATGCAAAGACCAAGGCACAGCTTGCTGGAATACGTGTGGCTGCTGAGATTCATTATGACAATACTGGTGGTTACGGTGCTGCGACTGATGTCTGTACAGCTAACATGTTCAATACATCCCCAGTTAAAGAATACACCAACACGACTGGAGCTTTTTCAGCTAATGTGACTCTTTCTTGTCACGCTAGTTTAACTGCATATGCTGTTTCTGCTAACCTAATTGGCGTATCCGACGTTAACGCGGATAATTGGTGCGTGGATAGCGCAGGAAGCTCAAAAGCTATCGCTCTTCCACTTGGAAACGTTACAGTGTGTCCATAGTTTCCTTCTAGGATGCAAAACAAAAACACTCCACAGTTTTCGTGGGGTGTTTTTGTTGAATTCGGCTAGAATTAGGATATGCTCGCTCATCAAATTTTGTTCTTTATCTTAGGCCTCTCTGTCGGGAGCTTCCTTAATTCCGTAACGCTCCGGTATAATACCGGAGAAAAAGTTACCAAGGGCCGCTCGCGCTGTTTCAATTGCTCGAAGACTCTTTCGGCCTTGGAACTTCTTCCGCTTGTAAGCTATATCTTTTTAAAGGGGAAGTGCCGGTCTTGCCGAAGCGTCATCTCCTGGCAATATCCCGCGGCTGAACTCCTGACCGGAATTTTATTTCTCTCCATTTTTGTTAAATGGATGAATAATTATCCCGATTACGGCCTTGGGGTTCTTTTTTTCTGGCTCCTCTTTGTTTCGATATTGATCGCGATCGCGATTTACGACCTCCGGCATAAAATAATTCCCGATTCTTTTTCTTACGCGCTCCTCGCGGTCGCGGTTCTGGGGAATTTATTTTTCTTCAAAATAAACCTGGCCGAACTTTTGCTTAGCTTGATCCCTTCGTTGTTCCTTTTTCTATTATGGCTTTTCTCCCGCGGAAGGTGGATGGGGCTGGGGGACTCGAAATTGATGCTCGGCGGAGGAATTTTCCTTGGTTTTCCGGCAAGCCTTTCGGCCCTTATTTTAAGTTTTTGGGTAGGCGGGGCACTCGGCATCCTATTGCTTTTGGCCAGTTCCAAGATTACACTTAAAAGTGAAATCCCCTTTGGACCATTCCTAGCTTCCGGAATACTGCTTGCTTTCTTTTTCGGAGATTTTCTAATGCCTTTCGCATTTTTCTATGGCTAAGAAAGAAAATTTTAATCACGACAAAATTACTCTATTTTGGTTTTCGGCCGGATTTTTTTTAGTATTAATGTTCGCTTACTCCATCTATTTTTCCTATCCCTCGGGCGACGAAGTTAAACTCATAATAGATTTTGGCGACGGCAACGAAAGGACTTTTATGACAAATTATCGTCCAGGAATTACGGCCTGGGGAATGCTCCAGCAAGCGAACGCAATCTATGGGTTGCCTCTTTCGATCGAAAATCATTTTGAACCGCGCGCCATCGGAGAAAAAGAAAATGGGGAAGACGGAAAGCGCTGGAATTTTTATCTAAACGGCCGCCCCGCGAAGGCCGGGCCGTTCGAATCTTCGCTTTCGGGCGGGGAAGTTATACTTTTTAAATTCGAATAAGTGAAAGGCTTTACATTACTCGAAGGTTTGATAACGATAATCATTCTCGGAATAATAACCGGAACTATTTTGGGGAACTATAATGATTTTGCGGCCGCCCTTAGCTTGCGCAGGAACGCCCAACAGATTGCCTTAACTATCCGCGAAGCGCAGGCTTCGGCTTTCGCGGTAAGAGGATTCGACCACGACAGGAACACTTCAACCGCGCCAGTTTTTAACTCTTGGGGAATCCATTTCGACAAAACCGTTCCGGGCAGCTACAGCATTTTCGTGGATTTGGACGGGGACAAATTATATGATGCCCCATCGCCGGGCCTTGCGGGGGAGTTGGTCCAGACTGTAAAAATTTCTAACAACGTTACGATAAGCGAGCTTTGTAAGGGGTTAAGATCGTCCGAACCTGATAACTGTGATTTAGATCGGATGACTATTGTATATCAACGCCCGAATCCGGATACTACGCTTAAGGCTTGGGATGATGCTGCTGGCACTTTTTATCAAAATGTGCCGGATTTCGAAATTAGAATTAAAAGCCCAGATGGCAACGAGCGCACTGTCGCGGTTTGGTTGTCAGGGCAAATATCCGGAAGATAATATGAAAGGCTTCTCACTTTTAGAAACAATCGTCGCGATCTCCATCCTGGTGCTTGGGATTTTGGGTCCGCTTGCGGTCGCGACGCAGGCCCTTTCCCGCGCCAGCATTACCGAAAACGAAATAATCGCGTATAACCTCGCGGAGGAGGGTTTGGAATTTATCATAAACAAAAAAGAATCGAACAGTTTTTCTAATATTTCTTGGCTTACTGGAATTGATGGATCGGGAGGGTGTCACAATGCGAATGGTTGTTATGTTGATGCTTTGAATGGCACGATAACTGGCTGTAGCTCTACGTGTCCTTTTGTAAAGTTCGATAGTTCAAGTGGTATCTATAATAATGTATCCGGGACCGATACGATATTTATCAGAAGAGTTCTTTTAGAACCAGTTGGTAGTCCGCCTGCTTCGGACGAGAGAAGACTTCGCGTCATTGTTAGTTGGAGTGAAAGGTTCGGACCAACTAGGAACGTTATCTTAACCCATCATATTTTCAATAACTGATGAAAAATTCCGACCAAAAAGGTTTTACTTTGCTTGAACTGATGGTGGCGGTCGGACTTTTTACCGTGGCAATTTTCATGATAATGGTTATCCTTTTTGCGATAACCAACGCCCAACGGAAAGTCGTCAACATACAAAATTCCCAAGACAACCTTAGGTTTGCGTTCGAAGCGATGATAAAAGAAATCAGGACGGGGCGCGAATTTCATTGTGGCGCTACAGGCGTTTTATCTCTCCCGCAAAATTGCACTTTCGCTAGCTCCGGAGATACATCGTTTACGTTTCTCAACAGCGCGGGCCAGAGAGTTACCTATCGGCTTTATTACAACAACAACGCTGATGCTTATCAGCTCGTTAAATCATCAAATGGGACTTTGCCGTGCGACGGCGATACTGGGGATGTTATCGATTGCCAAAGAATTACCGCTACGCAGGTGAATGTTAGTCGCCTTAGGTTTTATGTCGACGGAACTGCGGGAGGTGACGACAAGCAGTCCATAGCAACAATAGTTTTGGAAGGGGATGTCCCGGATGCAAAAGTCGGGACGACAAAAATAAGTTTACAAGCAACGGTTTCTAAAAGAGGTTTTGTTGACCAACCATGAAATCTAAAGGATTCACACTACTTTTAAGTGTTTTGATTGTCTCGATAATGCTCGCGATAAGCTTGGGCGTATCGGACATTATTTCTTCCGAGATTTTTCTGTCGGGCGCGGGACGCGAATCCCAACTCGCTTTTTATGCCGCGGACGCGGGGATTAACTGCGCGGCTTACTGGGACACCGATATTGCCGCAGGAAGTCCTTTTTCAACGACCACACCAGGAACGACTAATATAACTTGTACTGGGGCTACTAAGCAGGTAGGCGGGTATCCTTCTTGTGTAGCTAATTTGGATGGGTCCGGCGCTTCTAGTGCATGTACTGCCTCTGGAGAAAAAAAGGCAGGAAAGTCAGTTTTTTATCTTGGATTTTCCAACGGTTCTTGCGCTAAAGTTACGGTTACAAAAAGACAATATTACCAACCAAGCAATTATGATAATACTGTTGTTGGAGCCGCGCCTCCGTCCGACGCGGTCATAGAAACGCATATTTTATCTGATGGTTTTAACAAGGGCAGTGTCGCTACCCAGTGTTCTTCTAATAGCGCTAGGATCTTTCAGCGAAGTATTGAAACAACCGTCTACGAATAGGGTAAAATGGGATATGCCGAAAACCCTGTCAAAAAGCGAGGCCAAGGATCGGATAGGTAAACTCAAGAAAGCGATAAACCGATATCGCTATGATTATCACGTGCTCGATAAAGAAACGATCTCGCCGGAAGCGCTTGATTCATTGAAACACGAATTAAAAACTCTTGAGGATGAATTTCCGGAATTTGTAAGTCCCGATTCGCCGACGCAGAGGGTGGAAGGAAAAGTTTTGAAAGGATTTAAAAAAGCGGAGCATAAGGTACCGATGCTCTCGCTCGAGGATACTTTCTCGGAAGAAGAATTTTTGGATTGGGAGAAGAGAATAAAGAAACTCTTGAACATTAATCCGCCGGCTGGCGGACCGGAGCTTTTTGGCGAATTGAAATTCGACGGGCTCGCCGTAAGTCTTTTGTATAAAAATGGAGTTTTGGAACGCGCGGCAACGCGCGGCAACGGAAGGATCGGGGAGGACGTAACGCAGAATATCAAAACAATTGAATCGGTCCCTTTGCGGCTCGAGCGCGATATCGAGGGGGAGATAGAAGTCCGCGGGGAAGTCATAATAACGAAAAAGAATTTCGAGAAAATAAATAACGAGCAGAAGAAAAAAGGTGGGCAAGTTTACGCTAACCCAAGGAATCTTGCCGCGGGTTCGCTCCGCCAGTTGGATACGAAGATGACCGCATCGCGCCGCCTGGATTTTCACGCATACGATATCGTCGGGGATTTTTCGCAAAATCTCCATTCCAAAGAGCACGACATGCTGCGCGCGCTCGGATTTAAAACGGACAAAGAAGCGCACGTGATGAAAGATGCCAAGGATGTTTTTAAGTTTAAAGAAAAAATTGAGAAATCCCGCGAAAAATTGGATTACGAAATCGACGGCTTGGTTGTGCAGGTTAATGATGATGAATTATTTAAAAGACTCGGCGTTGCTGGGAAAGCGCCGCGCGGGGCCGTTGCCTTTAAATTTTCTCCGAAGGAAGCCGCGACTAAAGTACTTGATATTTTGGTGCAGGTTGGGCGCACTGGAAAATTGACGCCAATCGCCGTGTTGGATCCGGTCCAAGTTGGGGGAGTTACGGTCTCTAGGGCCTCGCTCCACAACGAAGACGAAATCCGAAGGCTCGGGCTTAAAATTGGAGATACGGTCATCGTCGGGCGGGCGGGAGACGTCATTCCGGATGTGAAAAAAGTTTTGACGGAACTTCGCGAAGGTAACGAAAAAGAATTTCATATGCCTCGCCGCTGCCCGGTTTGCGGCGAGCCTGCCGTAAAAGATGGCCCGCTTACTTTTTGCACGAACAAAAAATGTCCAGCTAGACACCGCGAAAATTTGTATCATTTTGTCTCGAAGGGAGCTTTTGATGTCGACGGCTTGGGCCCGAAAATAATCGATGCGCTTTTGGACCAGGGCTTTATCCAAGATGCAGCCGATATTTTTGATTTAAAAGAAGGCGATTTAGCTCCGCTCGAACGCTTCGGGGAAAAATCCGCGGCGAACTTGGTCAAGGCTGTCAAAGATAAAAGTAAAATTTCCTTGCCGCGCTTTTTGATCGCGCTTGGGATTTTGCATGTGGGGGAGGAGACATCCTCGGATTTGGCTGATTATTTTGGTTCACTCGAAAAAATAGAGAAGGCTTCTTTCGAAGAAGTAAACGAGATTCCGAACGTCGGGAATGTGGTCGCAAAAAGCATTTACGAATGGTTCCGCGACGCCTACAACAAGCGCTATCTGGAAAAACTATTAAAGCGTGTTAGTATCGAGAAATACCGCCAGCCTTCGGGCAAGCTAAAAGGAAAAACCTTTGTGCTGACGGGCTCGCTTTCCTCGCTTTCGCGCGAAGAGGCAAAATCCCGCGTCCGAGCTTTGGGCGGAAAAACTTCAGAGTCGGTTTCCAAGGAAACAGATTACGTTGTCGCCGGCGAGGAGCCCGGATCAAAGTTTGAAAAGGCGCAGAAGTTGGGGGTAAAAATACTTAGCGAAGCGGAATTTATTAAGATGTTATGATCTCAAAAGACGACATAAAAAAATTAGGGGAGCTCGCCAGGATTCACTTGACCGAGAAAGAAGAAGGAAATCTCCAGAAAGATTTGGAGAATATTCTGGGCTACATAGAAAAACTTAAAGAAGTTGATATTTCGGGCGTGCCGGAGATGACGCACGCCGTAGGAGAAAAAAATATTTTCCGCAAAGATGAAGCTCGGACTCGGGACTTTGTTTTATTGAAAGAGCAATTTCCGGAAGAGGAGAAGGGATTTCTAAAAGTTAAGGGCGTATTTGAGAGGGAATAAATAATTTCTAATGACTAATTATTCTAATCTAACAATCAAGTCTGTGCGTGAGCTTTTTACGAACGGGGAGCTTTCCGCGAGAGAGCTTGTCGCACACTATCAAGAGGAAATAAAAAAGAAAGACCCAGAGTTAAACGCATACCGCGAAGTTTTTGATGACGCGTTCAAGGCGGCCGAAGAGGCGGACAAGAAAATAAAAGAAGGCGAGACTCCGCGAGCGCTTGAGGGGATCCCTTTTGCGATCAAGGACAATATTTTAATAAAAGGCAAAATGGCCGGCGCTTCTTCGAAAATTTTGGAGGGGTACACCGCGAGTTACGACGCGACCGTGATAGAAAAGCTCCGCGAGGAAGGGGCAATTTTTCTTGGCCGGACAAATATGGATGAATTTGCCATGGGCTCTTCCACGGAAAACTCGGCGTATGGAGCGACAAAAAATCCTTACGATGTCTCGCGCGTCCCGGGAGGCTCTTCCGGCGGCTCGGCTGTTGCGGTTGCAGGGGATATGGCTTTGGCGGCGCTTGGTTCAGATACCGGAGGATCTATCCGTCAGCCCGCCGCATTTTGCGGTGTTGTGGGGCTGAAACCGACTTACGGCGCGGTCTCGCGCTCGGGCTTGATCGCCATGGCTTCCTCGCTTGACCAAGTTGGGCCCATCACGAAATCGGTTAGAGACGCTGAAATAATTTTCGACGTAATTCGCGGAAGAGATGATTTAGATTCAACCAGCTTGGAAGCGAAGCTTCCAAGTGGAAGATCCGCTTCCAAAACCATCGGCGTACCTAGGGAATATTTTTCCCTGAAAGAAATGGGCAAGGAGGGGCTCGAAGAGGGAATCGCCAAAAAATTCCAGGAATCTATAGAATTTTTTAAAGCCAAGGGATTTGAAATAAAAGAAGTTTCTTTGCCGTCCGTGGATTATGCGCTTGCGGCGTATTACATAGTTATGCCCGCGGAAGTCTCCGCGAATCTTTCGCGTTTCGACGGGATACGGTACGGCTCGCGCGCGGAGGGAAAAAATCTTTTGGAAGTATATGCGAAAACTCGCGAAAAAGGCTTCGGTCCGGAAGCGCGCCGCAGGGTTATTTTAGGCGCCTACGTCCTTTCGGCCGGATATTACGACGCCTATTACGCCCGGGCGCAGAAAGTTAGATATATGATAAGAAAAGATTTTGAAAACGAATTTAAAAATGTTGATTTGCTTTTGACCCCGACGACGCCGCACCCCGCGTTTAAAATAGGGGAGAAAGTTTCGGATCCGCTTTCGATGTATCTCGAGGATATTTATACCGTGCCGATAAACCTTGCCGGAGTCCCCGCGATCTCCGTCCCGTTTGGCACCATTGAAAAAGAAGGCAAGAATTTGCCCGTAGGGATTCAGCTCATCGCCCCGTGGCACGAGGAAAGAAGACTTTTCGAAGCAGGAAAAATTTTGGAAGAAAAATAAAAAGCGCCTCGTCGGTTGGATTTCCTTCCAGCGAGGCGTTTTTTTGTTTGTCATATACGCTCGGTTATTTCCATCGCGTACTTCACTATAAAGGGCCAGGTTGAGATTGCGTCCGCGCGGATTTCAACGAAGTTTCCGTCCGGCTCTGCTTTTCCCCACGACACACATTCCGCAAACGTTGCCGTGGACATATTCTCCAAGTCGGGCGGATCTGCGCAGATCCTTACTCCTCGACTAAACTTCTTTGGTATAAGGCTTTCGCCCGCCCGCTTATTCAGAATGTCGATCAAGGGGCAGGTATTTTGTGCTGTATTTCTGGGTGGACCTCCTCCGATGGCAAAAATGCCAAGCTTTTTAGAGTTGGAGTTAACACTAATCCAGCGTTCAACGTCCAGCTCTTCGTCGACAAATATTTTCTTTAGCCCGGCGATTTTTCTGAGCCTATTATGAACTATTTTATTGTTTTGGATCTCGGAGTCGGAGAAGGCAGGAACAAATACCGGTACATTATGTAGATACGCGGATTTCAGAATTCCACGCTCCTTTTGGTAATGTTGGGCGAGGTATTTTCCCATTTGTTCATGGAGATAGCTTGGGCTTATAATTTTTTCTCGAGTTGAGTCCAGGATATCTATCTCCACTTTCTCAACTTGATCCAATGATTCCTCCATCTCATAAGAACTGGTAATCCGGTTTACCTGATGTTTCCGGAGCACGGAGTCATTGAGATGGGGATTATGTTTGAAGTGTGAAAGGCCGATGCTTTTCGTAAGGCCGTGTGCCATGAGCGCTCCAGTACAGGAAAGAACATGGCACATCTTTCTCTCAATGATGTCGCAGATCATCCAATCAAATTGGGCGATGGTCATTACGCCGGTGATCGTTAGGATGATCGTCATGTCAGGGTCTGAAACCATCTCTGCAAAATTTTCTGCGGCCGCGGGTATCAGTGGCGCGATTCCGCCGAAGCGTCTGAGGTCGTGCATGAAGTCGATTATCGAAGTTGGCTTTCCGGCGAGACTCTCTTTCAGGAAGTGGTAGAGTGCGGGGATTACAAATTCCGGATCTTCAAACACGGCGTCATGGTAATATCCTTCGCCGGTATGCGCTGGGATGTCGCGATAGTCAGGGAGTATGAATATCGACCGCTTTGGTTTTTTGTAGAGAGCATCCTCGTCGCTGCCGTAGAAGTTGTCTACGATAAGGACGTTTTCTCCTCCATAAGAGTGATGCCTATATTCGTATGGCATCAAGATCTTTTGGAACCAATTCCTCTCGACCATTTCAGAAAGAACTTTCCCCAAGCAGCTATCACGCCTTCCTCCGAAAATGATGTATGGTTTGTTTGCCGATCGGCACAGCTCTGCGAGGGTGCGTGCGACCTCCCCAAGTTCTCTCGCCCTTCCGCAGGAGTAGTAGTATCCATTCAGCATATCCGCAACGGTGTGGCAGTTTGGTAGATCGATCGGTTTCAACGGTTCGAGTTCATGTCCTTCGATTTGCATTATTTGCTCCTTTCTGTTTTTAATGAAGCTTTGCGTAAAGTCTAGCAGATTATCTCTTGAAATTGGAAGCGGGAAGATGTAATATATCCAGATAAATCGCGGGGGGTAGAGAAGCAGTATCTCGGGAGGCTCATAACCTCCAGACCCGGGTGCAATTCCCGGTCCCCCAACTAATTTATACTTGTAAGAAGGCGCGCATATTCTCGTCTACTAGGTCAAGGAGATTACAGGTTTAATCAAAAAACATGGGAATAATTATTGCGATAGTGCTGTTAATTTCCGCTGGGGTTTCTTTTGGCGCAGAAAGTTCTTTGCCGGGGGATACATTATATCCGGTCAAAATTGGCGTTAACGAAACCGTCCAGGGTTGGGTTGCTCTTTCCGGAGAGGCCGAAGCCGAACATCGCGCGAACTTAGCTTTGCGAAGGCTTGAAGAGGCTGAAAAATTGAAAGCCGAAGGACGCCTCGATGCCGAAACCAAAGCTAAATTAGAAAGTGAATTTAAGATGTACGCCGAAGAAGCGGACGAAGGTATTGGGGAACTTGAGGCCGATGGAAAAACCGAAGAAGCTGCCGCGATCCGCGCAGACCTCCAAACATCCATCCGCACCCGCGGAAATGTTTTGGGAGTTATAAGTTTGGATGGCTCGGTTGATTCCGACACCAAAATAGAAATTGAGGAAGAAGGGGAGAAAAGGATTGTAAACGACAAAGCCGACTTAAAACTCGTGCACAAGGACGGCACACTTACGCTTTCTGGAAAACTGATGCGCTCTACGCCTTGCGTTGACTGGAAAGTTGAAACCGTTGCCACGAAAGACATGCCTTCTTCGAACGTAACTTTTAACCTCACAAAGAAAAGCACCGCAGAAGTATGCGTCCAAGTCTTAGGCGAGCCGCAGGAAGTGAGCGTAAAAATTCTTAACGTCTCCGCGAGCGCGAGCGTTAAGATTAACCTCGAAGGCGAAGTCGTCTACTCCGGAAAAGCTAAGTAAATTTTCTCCTGGTTTTGTGATATCATAAACCCATGAAAACCAGGGTTTTGTTTATCTTGATAGGGGTTCTGATTCTCGCGGGGATGTTTTTATTTTTGAAAAAAGATCCGCAGGAAAAAAATTCAACGCTTAGGGAATTTGTGTTAGTTAGGGAATTTGTGTTAG
>MFIE01000004.1:3937-5478 GCA_001778785.1 Candidatus Giovannonibacteria bacterium RIFCSPLOWO2_01_FULL_46_13 | reverse complement strand
GCCCAAAAGGTCATCGTCGCCAGGTACCACTCCAAAACCCCCTACCGCAAAACCAAAGGCCACAGGCAGCCTTTCACGGAAATCAAAATCAAGGGGATTAAGTAAAACTATTTTCTATTTTCAAACGCGTGTTTTAGTGTATCGCGGTCGGAGTATTCGAGTTCGGTTCCGGTGGAAAGGCCGCGGCCCAAGTTCGTAATTTTGAGCCCGCGTTTTTTGACGGCACCGTCGAGCATCTCTTCGATGAAGTGCCGCGTCATGTCGCCCTCGGTCGTGGCGGAAAATGCCAAGACGACTTCTTTCACCGAATTCGACTCATTGATCAACGCCCCAAGCTCCCGCAAGTGGAGCTTTTCTTTTTTTTCTGGCTTAAGAGGGGAGAGGAGCCCGCCTAAAATAAAATACCCTCCGTCGTAGATCCCATTTTTTTCTATATTTTCGAGGTCCGCATCTTTTTCAATTATTAAAAGTTTAGATTCGTCGCGCGAAGGATTTTCGCAGATGGAGCAATACTTCACCTTGCCTGCCTGCGCAGGCAGGCCGGAAAAAATCCTAAAGCAGCGGCCGCACCTAGAAACTTCTTCGCCTAATTTGGAAATGGACCCGGCGAGATCTTTTAAAAATCTCGGGTCTTGATCGACTAGGGCGTAGACAAATCTCCGGGCTTGGCGCGGGCCAATTCCCGGGAATCGCTGGAATAATTCGGTTAACTTTGAAACTATCGGATCGGCCATGGTTTATATAATGCTATACGACGTCGAAACTTTCAAAGTCCGAATTTTCATCCAGGGAAACGAAGCTCGATTTTTTATCGTCGAAGTATAACTTAGCATCTCCCAAGGGACCGTTCCTATGTTTTGCGACCATGATTTCGGCTTGGTTCGGTTTTTGTGAATTTTCTTTGTATCGGTCTTCGCGGTAGATAAACATGACGACGTCCGCGTCTTGCTCGATGGACCCTGATTCGCGAAGGTCGGAAAGGCGGGGGATCGGGGGATGGCGCGATTCAACCGCGCGAGAAAGCTGGGAGACGGCAAGTACCGGAACATTAAGTTCTTTTGCTAATTGCTTGAGCGAGCGGGAAATTTCCGTTACTTGTTGGACCATATTGTCGGAGGAGGTTCGCGGCTGCATCAACTGCAAGTAGTCGATTATTATCAAGCCTAAATTTTCCTGGTCGGCTTGCAATCTTCGCGCCATGGCGCGCATTTGAAGTATGTTGCTCGAGGATTCGTCGTCGATGAATAGGGGGGCCTTTGCTAATTTCCCGATGGCGTCCCCGATCCTTGCTAAGTCATCTCCTTCCTCCAGCTTGCGCCCCGTCCTTAATTTCCATAAATCGACGTGCGCTTCGGCCGCGATAAAACGGTCGACGATTTGCTGGGTGGACATTTCTAGCGAAAAAATACCGACCGGAATATTTTTATGTACCGCCGCGTAACGCGCGATATCCAAGGCTAAAGATGTTTTTCCAAAGGATGGCCGGGCCGCAAGAATTATCAAGTCAGATTTTTGGAATCCCGCCAAAATATTATCGAGCT
>MFIE01000004.1:2885-3773 GCA_001778785.1 Candidatus Giovannonibacteria bacterium RIFCSPLOWO2_01_FULL_46_13 | reverse complement strand
TCGGTGTCTTCGTCCTCGCGATATCCCAACTCGGATAATTCTCCGGATACTTGGATTAAATCCCGGAGCACGCGTTTTTTGCGCACAAGCTCGGCATAATAGCGCACGTTTGCAGAGGTCGGGACGGAGTTTACGAGATTGGTCAGGTAGGCGACGCCGCCCGCGGACTCCAGTTGGTTTTTTTCGCGGAGCTTCGAGGATACGGACAAAACGTCCACCGGTTCGCGGTGGTCAAAAAGTTCCATTATGGTTGCAAAAATTGCTTGGTGCTGCGGGCGGTAAAAATCTTCCGCGCGTACGACGTCGATAACTTTATAAATAGCGCTTCCGTCTATCAAAAGTGCGCCCAACGTAGAAATTTCCGCTTCGACATTTTGAGGTGGGATCCGAACTGCGCGGCCTTGGAAAGGTGATTCGACTGGCCCTGCCGGAAGGCGGATTGGTTTTTCGTCTATGTTCCCCATTGCTTAAAGATAGAGCCGCGATGGCGGGTCGGCAAGTAAGATTCCTTGATAACCTGTGACTAAGCCTGCCTGCCCTCTAGCGTGGATTTTTTTAGCTTCGGTCCGGCCGAGGAGTCCTCGATTATATAACCCAATTCTAGAATTTTCGCCCGGATTTTGTCTGCTTCGTCCCATTTTTTGGCTTCGCGCAAGGCCTCGCGTTCCTTGAGGAGCCTCTCCACGCCGCCCGTGGCTTTTATCTTTTTAACTTTGTCCAAGCCGAGCCCCAAAATTTTGTCCGCGAACAAAAGGGCCTCTTTGCCTTGCGATTTCCAGACGAAGGCCAAAGCCTTCGGGATGTTGAGGTCGTCTTGGATTGCACCCAAAAAATCTTTTTTAAATTTTGCAAAATTTTTCTTATCACTCTTCGCCTCAGGCATTTTTT
>MFIE01000004.1:2549-2830 GCA_001778785.1 Candidatus Giovannonibacteria bacterium RIFCSPLOWO2_01_FULL_46_13 | reverse complement strand
CAAGTTTTTACAAATTTTTTGCCGTAGGCGGCCTCGGACTGCGCAATTTCGTTAGTGTGATGGGGATGGATGTGGTCAACTCCTCCGGCATGAATATCTATCGGCATTCCTAAGTATTTGATAGAAATAGCTGAGCATTCGAGGTGCCAGCCGGGGAAGCCCGTGCCCCAGGGAGATTCCCATTCCATTTGTCGTTTTGTAGTAGAAAATTTCCAAAGGGCGAAATCCGTTGGATTTCTTTTCTCTCTCATGTCGGTCCTGGCCCCGGATTGAATACCTTT
>MFIE01000004.1:303-2510 GCA_001778785.1 Candidatus Giovannonibacteria bacterium RIFCSPLOWO2_01_FULL_46_13 | reverse complement strand
TTTCGTGTCAAAATAGATGCCGTCCGAGGTTTTATACGTGAATCCTTTTTTCTCAAGCTGCTTTATTAGTTTAATTTGTTCTTTGATGTGCTCCGTTGCGCGAGGAAATTTATCCGGAAATATAACATTTAGTTTTCTTAAATCCTCTTTGAAAATTTCTTCATAATTTCGCGCGATATCCCAAGCCGATTTTTTGGTTTCTCTGGCTTCTTTTTCGATCTTGTCTTCGCCAGTATCCGAATCATGTTCAAGATGCCCGACATCCGTAATATTCATTATTTGCTTAACTTTTAGGCCATTCAAAAGCAGTGCCCTCTTAAGAAGGTCTTCATTGATATAGGTCCTAAGGTTTCCGATATGCGCTCTCTGATAGACCGTCGGCCCGCAAGTATAAAAACTGACCGTTTTGCCTTTAGTCGGCCTAAAATTCTCCTTTTTTTGAGAGAGGGTATTGTATAGCTTTATGGCCATATTTATTTAAAAAGCCGACGCAGCTTTTCATAAAAATTCTCTCGGGGACCAGCCAAGTGCATGATAATATATTTCCTTTCTTGATCAATAGTGTACGCGACGCGATATTCCACGTTTTGTGATTTAAAATGAAACGAATATATAAAAGATAGAGGTCCAGTAAGCCGCTCGCCAGCAGAGGGGTTGTTCTCGAGTGCCTCAGTTGCAACTAATATATCTTCGCGGATGCGCTTAGGGAGTTTCTTAAAAGAGCGCTTCGCCGAAGAAGTTATAAAGCGCTTATACGACAATTTATTTTAAGATATTGCGGAGCGGCTCGGTTCGTCCTGTTCGGGCATCCTCAAGGCTTTTTGAAAGTTCTGCAAGAAGCTTTTTATCCATTAAAATCGAAAGCGTTTCTTCATCCCGAGGAGAAAGAAATGGTTTCAGGGTCTGTAGTTTAATAACCGCTTCCCGCGCCTCCTCAAGTATTAGTGGTTTTGATTTTATTGCAGCCATATTGGAATTGTATAGTAAGATACCTCTTAAAATCAAGCGTTAAAAAACTGCGCAATTGCGATGGAGGCAAGGACGACCATAAACGCGATGAATTTTTTCCTCTCAAATTTTTCTTTAAGTATGAAAACCGCGGCGAAGTAAACCAGAAGAGGCTGGAGCGAGAAGAGGAGGAGGGTGTAGACCACACCGGAAATTTTGAAAGAGAAGTAGAAAAAAATCCAAGCGACGGCCGTCAGTATATTCGTGAGGAGCAAAAGAAGCATTGCTTTTGGGGAAACTTTTTCTAAATTTTTGTGGAAGAGGGGAGTGAGCGCGGCAATCAAAACGGCGGAACGGACGAGTTCGAGCGAAATCGGGTTCCAGGATTGGAGCAGAATTTTAGAAAGGGCCGCGCCAAGCGGGGCCAAAAGAAGCATCCAAATTAAAAACGGGCGAGTATCTTTTTTGATTAAAATTTTTCCGCCTTTCCAGTGCGACCATACGATCGCAGTAAAAGCGACCAAAGCAGGAATTAAAATATAAAAATTCCTTTCGTCGGCAAAAATAACCCCGGAGAAAATTACTACGGGAATCGTGGAGAGGAGCCCGATAACTTCCATCTCGGTTAATTTGTCCCGGTCGAGCGCGCGGTAGTAAAGGATGTTTGTGCAGATGCTCAAAAATACGGAGGCAAGGAGAAAAAAGAGGAGCCTCCCGGATAAAAGCTCGAGCGAAAACGGCGGACGAAAAATAAAAAAGATCGCGAGGTTTATTAAAAATATCAGGGGAAAGCTTACGCCGATGTATGTTTTGAAATCGACGCGCTTTACCGAGAGGATGACTTTGTCCAGAGTAAAAGATGAGGCCTGCAGGAATGCCGCTATTATTGGGAGAAGAGTTGAAAGCATATCTACTTTATCTTAATATAGAGAGACATTGCCCGCTATGGAAATGTCAGGGAATAAAAAAAGAATTTTAGTAGTATTCGCGCTAATCATAATAGGCGCTTCTTTTTCTTTAGGGGCGGCTTTTGGATATAACAAGAAAGCGGGGGTTGAAGAAATTCTCGGGATTACGAACCAAAACGAGCCGATCGCGGAGACGGTGGACTTCGGGCCGTTCTGGACGGTTTGGAGGACGGTTGAAAGCGACTATGCCCTCCCGGAAAATATTGACCGGCAGGAGATGGTGTGGAGCGCGATCAATGGCCTTTTACAATCTTTGGACGACCCGTATACCGTTTTCTTCCCGCCGGAGGA
>MFIE01000004.1:0-297 GCA_001778785.1 Candidatus Giovannonibacteria bacterium RIFCSPLOWO2_01_FULL_46_13 | reverse complement strand
AATGTTTGAATCGGAAGTGAAGGGAAATTTCGAGGGAGTGGGGATGGAGATTGCTGTTGAGAAAGGGGTTTTGACGGTAGTCGCTCCGATAAAAGGCTCGCCGGCATTCAAGGCCGGGATAAAGGCAAAAGATAAAGTTTTAAAAATTGATGACAAGAGCACGGAGAATTTAACTGTGGACGAGGCGGTAAAATTGATCAGGGGCGAGAAGGGGACTTCGGTGCGCTTGACGGTGCTTTCGGAGGGAGAAGACAAGTCTCGGGAAATAAATGTTGTCCGCGATACGATCCAGGTCCC
>MFIE01000003.1:24993-28022 GCA_001778785.1 Candidatus Giovannonibacteria bacterium RIFCSPLOWO2_01_FULL_46_13 | reverse complement strand
CTTTGGGCTCAAATTTAGCGAATCCTGGTAACGTTCTTGTTTACCACGTTGAAAGCTTTGGCTTTTGAGTAAGCTCCGCCAGTTATGACGAGGCCTCCTAATCCACCATTGCCTCCATGTCCACCGTTTCCAGTACCAACGTTCTCGACGTCTTCACCAGAGTTATCAATGCTTCCGCCGTTTCCGCCGTTGTCAGCAGTGCCTCCATCAGCAACATTGTTGCCAGTGTCAGCTCCGGACGCAACTACGTTCGTGACAGTCGCGTCGTTGCGGTTCTTTACTTTGATGTAGTTCCCTTCAACATCGTCCAAGTCCTCCGCGCATCCGCAGAGAAGGCTCAACGAAGTCTTATTGGAATTCACAAAGTTTACAGCTTTGGCTGAAGAGATAGCTTCGCCGGTTTGGATGCCTCCACCCTCGCCGCCATTACCGCCATTACCTCCGTTACCAGTACCGCTTTCCTCGACATCATCACCACTGTTAGTGATGTCTCCGCCGTTTCCGCCGTTAGAGCCGTTTCCTCCGTTGGCGTCGTTGCCACCGGTTGAAGCAGAAGACGCAACTACGTTCGTGACACTTGCCCAGTTTGAGTTCTTTACGATGACGTCGTTATTCTCGAAGTCCATGCTGGCGAGAACAGGAGCCGCGTAAAGACCAAGCGCCATTGCCGGCATTAATACCGTTGACGCAATTATTTTCTTTATCATTTTTTTGATTTGCATTATATTGTTCCCCAATAATTTATCCTCGACCTTTTATAAGAATTAATTTTCCCCAATTCCAAAAAGAACAGGGATCGAAACCCTCTTTTGAAAAAAGAGCTTTGATCCCGGCTCCAAGTCCCTCGAAAATCAAAAAAAGCCAACTTCTCGCGAGAGAAGTAAGCTTCTAAAACGTCTCTAATAAAATAAAATGGGGACTTGCCCAAAATGGAATGCATTGTATCCGCTAAATGCTCCCATCCCGGTTTCCCCACGAGACAGAAAAATATTAAGTTATATATTGTTTATAATATACTAGACGGAGAACGCAAGAAAAGTTTTCCACAATAACAAAAAAGTCTATATACGGGCGCCAGACTAAGGGGAAACAAACAAATTGTCCAGTCCGGCGCCCATATATAGACTCTATTTACATAAGAACTTTATCGTGTCGTATTCTATAGGAAGGGCTTTTGAATGTCAATATTTTCTTTTTACCATTCCAAGCGCGCGCTCGAGCCAAAATTTTCCAGCGGATGGCCCCCCGTTACACGACCCGTCTGATTCTCCCGGTGGTTTGACCCACAAAAAAGCGTCGATCAAGGCATCATCAGTATCCGCGGTTGGGGAATACCCTAACGCAGCACCAGCGGGATTACACCATTCGGACGAAGAAACCGACGCGCCGTTGCGACTCGTATCTATAATGAAATGCTTCCCGTCGGTTCGTTTTGAAATATCTTTCCCATAAATAATCTCGTCGCTCAAAGGACGAAAATTTGAAACATTTGTAGAAAAACCGTCAGCGCTGGCAATCCCTGCTTGTTTCAAATATTCCACAATTTCTTGTGACGAGTGCCAGGAGCTGTGTCCCGCATCAATGTAAACGCGCGAAGAGGGCGCGGAGCTTTTTAATATCTCTACCTCCCTTCGCAGTTCTGAGAGACGAGCCTCACGGTCGCCTTGGGAAAGGTTCGCGGCAAGCCCTAGGGCATCGGGCTCAAGAATAATCCACGCTTTGTTATTTCCGATAGCATCCCCGATAGAATGGATAAGCGTACCTGGTACATTATATAAAACAAAAACTGGTATCCTTCCCACGGAAGAGGCGTCTTCAATAAATTCAGCTACCCGCTTTGCGGCATCAGGCCTGTCTCCCGTAATCCAAATACCTTGCGGACGCCGCGAAATCTCGCAAAGAAGTTCCGCGTCTTCAGTTCTTCCCTCTTCCCTAAGCGTGCGCTCCAGGCGGGCAGATTGCGTCGACGTCCCAACGTAAAATATAGATGAATCAACAATGGAACACCCCTGAAATACCTCCCTTCTGGAAGGAGGCGGCAAAATTCTTTCGACTATTCTAATCAATGCCTCTGGTGTCGAAGAAGAAAATAAGGAAGGAACTTTCTCCTCGCGATGATGTTCTGGAGCTTTGTAGGACGGGACTTCAAACTCCCAACTAACAATGCCGCTCAACCATAGAAGGCCGAGAGCAACAAAAGAAAAGCCTATAAGCCAGCGCATACTCCAACCCCCTCTGCCGGATATGTAAATACGGACGCGTTGTCCCCCCAAGAATTATTCGCCCATGTCTGTGGAGCTCCAGTAGCTCCTAATTCAAAAGAAGGATTCTGAATCAAGTTAACATCATTTCCGTCCGCTGTAAGCGAGTAGTCGTCCACATTGAGTGAACCTACGAGACGAATGAGGTGGTAGATGGTTAGCGAAACGGCGTCAGGAGGGGCGACAAAATCTATAGATGCCAATTGCCAGTCCGCGGAAACTGGAAGATCTCCAAGCCCTACGTAATAGACAGAAGAATCAGCTTTCCTAACCTGCATTACTAAACTAGAAGTTACTGTAGATTTGTAGTAGTCTGAGAAATGATACAACGTGCCCGGCGTAACTGGGACTTCGGCGAAATACCACTTGGCGTCTCCTGATGAATGCGCAGAAACATCGACGCGCGCACCCTTAACCTGGCAGATGTCAGCCTTTTTCTCATAAAAAAGTTTTGCCACCGCATCAAAGCCATTTTCGTAGTACTCCATTTTTATTTCGTGCGTTCCCGCGGTCATAACTTGTTCTACTGTATACGCCGTAGCCGATTGATCATTCCATTGGTCAATAACTAAAGTGCCATCAAGAAAAAGTCGTACACCATCGTCTGCAATAACTGTAAATTCGTACGTCGCGCCATCAAACAATTCATTTTTCACCCAGCGGACGGAGAAATTGTCGGCCGGAACGGCTGGATCTGGAGCCGAAAGGCCCCAGTCAAAATCTATTACCGAGTCTTGGCGCGAAAGGACCGGAGAGCCAAGAAGGTTT
>MFIE01000003.1:24458-24924 GCA_001778785.1 Candidatus Giovannonibacteria bacterium RIFCSPLOWO2_01_FULL_46_13 | reverse complement strand
CCAAGAATTATTCGTCCATTCTTGCGGAGCTCCAACCCCTCCCGCTTCAAAAGAAAAATTTTCAATCAAATTTACCGAATCCCCGTCTGCCATAAACGAATAGCTATCCACCGAAAGCGAGCCTATGGATCGTATTAAATGAAATATGCTTACCGAAGCTGCACTCGCCGGGGTAACGATGTCCGCAGAAGCCTGCTGCCAATCTGCGGAGGCTGGGATGTCTTTTAGCCATATGTATGAAACGCTCGAATCCGTATTCCTGACCTGCATGACAAAAGAGGTCGTAACGTTTGATTTATTGAAGTTAGAGAAATGGTATAAGGAGCCGGGCACGACTGGGACTTCGGCGAAATACCACTTGGCGTCACCGGAAGTGTAGGCAGAAACATCAATCCGGGCGCCACGCGTCTGGCACGAATCCCCTTTCTTGCCATAAAAAAGTTTTGCCACCGCGTCAAAGCCATTT
>MFIE01000003.1:11580-24396 GCA_001778785.1 Candidatus Giovannonibacteria bacterium RIFCSPLOWO2_01_FULL_46_13 | reverse complement strand
GTCATAACTTGTTCTACTGTATACGAGGCTGACGATTGATCTTGCCACTCATTTATTACCGGGGCTCCATCAATAAAAAGTCTAACACCGTCGTCCGCTGTAACGCTGAATTGGTATATCCCATCTTCAAATTCATCATTTTTCACCCAGCGGACGGAGAAATTGTCGGCAGGGACAACTGGATCTGGAGCGGAAAGCCCCCAGTCGAAGTTGATTTCTGCATCCTGGCGCGAAAGGGCCGGAGAGCCAAGAAGGTTTGGGTTTGAGAAATAGTTTCCAAAAAATGCGCCTCCTTCGAGGGTGGTAAATTCTGCAGTGTACGTTGTCGCCGTAGACGGTACAACAATTGAGTGCTGTTGCAGGCCCCCGTCAGACCAGGCTGTAAAATTGTTGGGGCCCTGCGGTGTCGGAGCCGCAATAGTTCTTGAGCCATTAACAACTGCGCTGACTGTAAATGGCGTAGGTTGAGAAATGCCGCCATAAATCAAATTTAACCCCTCCGGGTTGGTTTCAAAAGTAAGTGTCACGGTCTCCATATTCAATAAAACGTTCGCGGTATCGCTTAGCCCAGTGCTGTCGGTCACCGTTAAAATCAATTCGTAATGCGTGTCGTCATCGTGGTCCGGTATAGCGAAACTGCCCGTCGGTCCCGTTCGGCTTAAAAGGATATGCGTATGGCAATCGCCAAATGGGCAGTGGTGCGCGACCAAATCCCAGGAAAAACTTGAATCCGGGAAAGTCTCATCCTCCACGTCGCTCGCGCCGCCCTCAAAATTTACAATCTGCCCAGCAATATATAAAGGCCCTCCCTCCGGAGAAAGGATCTCCGCTTCTGGAATATTTTCACCGGGATGTATGACAACGGAATCGCTATCCTCGGCAGCAAAGCTGTCAGTCGCAGTAAGCGTGGCTGTAAATTGTCCAGCTGAAAGATAAACATGAGAGGGGTTAGCTTCCGCTGAAGTATCCCCATCTCCAAAATCCCAGAAGAAAGTCATTGGGTCGCCATCTGGGTCGTTCGAAGTGTCACTTGAGAATTGGACCGTCAATGGAAGAGGTCCGGCAATTGGATCCGCAACAGCTTCGGCCGTTGGGGCACTATTTTCAAAGTTATATTTAACGCGGACAATATCGCCTGGAAAGATAGCAACAAAATATAAATCCGTGTCTGGCCCGATAAAAAAATGTACTGGCGCCGAAGCCTCATGCGTAAAATAAGCGAAGCTTCCTGGAATTACATCGCCAAACTCATCCAACTTAAAATATCCGATCTCGCTTCTCGCATAATCCCCAAAGAAATACGCGCCCTGATATTCGGCAGGATAAATTGTCCCCATATAAAATGTTCCCCCTATCACGGCTGCGCCAGGCGGATGAACATAATAATGAACAGGCTTTACGTCTGAACCGTCGGCATAGAGTCCCTCGCAGACAGAAAATGATTCGTAGCCAGCTTGGTGTTCCATCCCTTCCCAGCACGGCCAGCCGAAATTTTGTCCAGCTTTCGCGATATTTATTTCTTCGATCGAGATCCACCCTACATCGCCAACAATGGGGATGCCCGAAACCGGGTCGAGCTCGAACCTAAACGGATTACGGAACCCATACGCCCAAATCTTAGAGCGGTTATCATCTGGGTCTCCAGTATAAAATGGGTTTGAAGGAATTCCAGTTCCATCTTTATTAATATGCAAAATTTTTCCAGCCAAAGAATCCAAATTCTGTGAACGCAGTGCCAATGGATCAGCTTCAACGAACGAGGCCCCATCTCCCATTGAAACGAACATGGAGCCATCCGATGCGAAGCGAATAGAACCGATGGTGTGGCTGGGAGAATCAGAAGGAATGCAGTCGGCGCCTGATGGAAAATTTTCGCAGGAGCTCCCAACCTCGGTACCCAATATAACAACCTCGCTCCCGAGCAGTGCTACGTCGCCGTCAGCGGTAACTCGAGTTAGCCGGGCAGTTTTAGTGCCAATGTAATCACTGGCGTTATCCTCATATGTATAGAATATGTAAACATGTTGGTTAACCGCAAAGTCCGGGTCAAACGCGATATCTAAAAGCCCGCGGTCATTGTAATCGTTAACATTCGGAAGTGTGATAAATGGATCCGGAAGGACAACCCCGTTTTTTATCACCTTCACTACTCCATTTTTCTCGACAACGAAAATCCTCCCATCGGGAGCAAACTTGGCGGCAACCGGAAAATTAAATCCTGTATATACAGATTCGAACGAAAAACCGCGCGGCAAGTCTAGAGCCAAAGCGACAGAGAAAGAAAACGCAAAGATTGCGGCTGTAGCGAATGCGAGCAAATATGGTATTTTCTTATTTTTCATAGTGACCTAAAAGTATAATATAATAACTTAAACATTGTCAATTTACCGACCTAATTTCAACATACCATCCAAAATCTTCAAAGCGCTTCACGGAAGATGAATTCATATACGCGTTCTTGGTAAGTTCGAGGTCAGCATCGGCGATGTCACTGGTCATCTGGGGAGTTGCCAAGAGGTAATCTACATTTCTCCAATCGCCCTTTAAGATATTCGCCTTAATCTCTGGATCTCTTTCAGCTTTCCAATAATAGTAAAAGTTCCCAGGGACAGAATTCAATTCAATAAAGGCGTAATTATCTATAAGCACGACGGCGTTCTCTCTAATATTTTCATGCATCCACTCGACGGCCGCAATCTGCCCGGAAGTCTGGTCCTTTGTATAAATATCTGTATGGGTAGCGTAGTAAACGAGAAAAGGCGAGAGGAACAACAGCACTGCCGCTACGCCAAACCGTTTTGAATTCCAGCGTTCAAAATAAATCAATATAGCCTTTACGCAAATAGCGACGTTTAAAGCAAGAAAAGGCAGAAGCGGTAATATGTAAAATCCGATCACATTTCCGCCACGAATAAGATACAGTATATAAAGCCAACTCAATAAAGCCGCTACGCGCAAACGTCCATAGAAAAATGATAAAACAGAAACAATAAAAAGTGATAGTATTCCCATCACTATAATAATTGGATCACCATATTCTCTCCCAAGCCAAAATTTTAAGTTGCTCCTAAAATCGCTATCTGGACTAAGGAAAAAACCCCCATCTCTGGAAAGCTGATATTTCATTGTCTCGACAAAACTTACATGGGGCGCATCTCCACCGAGAAAAGTACCAGATTGAAAAAACTCATTTTTTAAGAGGGCGTACAAAAAATACACGGAGACAATCGCAAGAACAATCGCAAACCATTGGAAAACCGCAAATCGCCGTATATTTAACTGCGAATTTTTGAACACAATATATAGAAATCCGGGAAGAAAGAAAATGGCCGGTTCTTTCGTCAAAATCGCAATGCCGAACGCAACCGCACTCAACATAAAATGTCGGAGTTTTCTGCCCTCGCCAATCGCCAAAAAAAGAGAAAATAATACCCAAAAAACCATTATATTATCAAGTAAGACACGCCTTTGGTCGTGGATCGCAAGTGGAGAAAGGGAAAAAAGCAGGGCGGAGACTAAGCCGACAACCTCACTTTTAGTTAAACGCTTAGCTATAGAATAGAGCAACAAAGAAGAAGCGATATGTATCAAAATCATAAGCGCACGGCCAGAGTTTATTGAAAAGCCAAACGTAGAAAACCCCATAGTAAGTTTCGACCAAAGCGCTATTAATATCCATCCCGCTGGAGCATGGTCGTAGGAGTATGTGTGAGGAGCAAGTTTACCCATGGACACCACCGACCACGCCTGCGACATATAAGTCCCTTCGTCTGCTTCATAGTATGGAAAATGAAAGGCGTTATAGGAATGGGAGATAAGCGCGACAAGGACGATCAATAGAATCACCGCAACCCTCTTTGAAATAAAATTTTGGAATAGGTTATTTGTCATATTTCTGTTTCTGGAATTACTGCTGGTATATGTATAATTTCGCGATGGGCGTTTTGATGAAGTGTTTTCTCCCAAATGTTTATTTGGGCGGACATGCGGTAGAGAGCCCGCATTGAAGAAATGAGCAACAATGCTTGATAAGGATAAAATGTGACAAGAATTTTAAATGGTACGAGCCAAGAAAATTTTAGCTTGTATGCCCTTGTAAATTCGTACATGCCAATCATAAAAGTGAGGAGCTGGAAAAGAAATATATAGAGTGGGGTATACGAGAAAAGAGCTATACCCAAAGGCAACTCTTGTGTAAGGGAAATTACTATGCTGAACGGTATATAAAGTAGAAATGATGCCTGTACTATCGGCGAAAGCAGGATATAAATTGCAAAAATTTTCTGCCGCAAGGTTGGTAATTCCTTCCACTCTCCCTTCGTGAATATCTGCAAAAAACCATGATTCCACCGCGTACGCTGTCGTATAAATTCCTTAATGTTTGCGGGGGTTTCCTCCTTGGTAACATGCTCCTCACTATAGACAACTTTTATATTTGCTCCGGCATTGCTCAAGCGAATACCAATATCCGCGTCTTCGGTAAGGCATTTTTCGTCCCATCCATTAACCCTCGTAAGCCATGCGCGCCTAAAGAAAACAGTATTCCCCGCTAGCGGGACCATAGAGCCGACAAGCGAGAAAAAATGTAAGCCAGACTTAAACCAGAAAAAATATTCAAGGACATTTAGTCCGGAGAACCAGTGGGAGTCATGGTTCATAAGCTGGACTCCTGACTGGACAACGTCTACATTATTGCTCAAAAAAACAGTATTAATCGCTTTATACATTTCTGGATGCGGCTCATCTTCCGCATCAAAAATAGTGACGATGTCATTCTTCGCTTCTTTTAGCCCCACGTTTAAGCTGTGCGCTTTTGTAATCGGGAGATCATCGAAAATTACAAGCCTGATGTTTCCCGAAGCAATTTCGCGAATGGCCTTCTCTGCCGCAGAAATAGTCTCAACGTCGTCGGACCGGCATAAAATGAGAGTTTCCTTTAGTTCCGCCGGGTAATCGATGCGGTGTACAGCTCGAATTGTATCGGCGATAACATGAGTTTCGTGCCGAGCGGGCACAAGGGCGGTAAATGAGTAGCGCGATTCCAAGAACTTCTTAGGAATTTTCTCAGAAAATAATCGCACCGGATTTTCCCAAGCGAAAAGCATCCAATATAGGCTAAATATTCCCTGAGAAATTAGTATGGCAGAGATAACGACTACCGTGGTAACAATAATGCTCTCAAGGGTAATAAGCCCGTATAATATACCAGAAAGAAAGAGCGCTGAAGAAACTATAAATACCGGATAAATATTAGAAATAAGCCACGAAAAAACTTCGCGAACTCGAATAAATAGGCACGTAAAACCAAATTCCATAATATCTTTGAATCTCATCTTTGATTTTCCTTCCGTTCGGTCTGCAAATATTATAGGTATTTCTGAAACTTGTGCCCCTCGTCGAATTGCCTGATAGAGGAAAGAAATCTGGAACGCATATCCGTTCATCCCGAGCGCATTAAAATTCATGCCCGCCAAGAGAGAAGAGCGTATCGCACGAAAACCGCTCGTACAATCATGCACGCCATGTAGCCGTGCGAAGTACCGCGCAAAAATATTACCAAATTTACTGATAAACCTTCTCGAGAAAGGCCATCCCCCTGTTACTGCGCCACCCTCAACATATCTAGACCCGATGACAAAATCATAGCCACTTCTAATTTTTGCCAAAAAGCGTGGGATATCTGCCGGGTTATGTGAGAGGTCCGCGTCCATCTCAAACACTACATCTACCTCATTCAGTGAAAATGGAAGACGAAATTCCTCTGGCGAATCCGGCGTCCTCAAGTAGCCATCAACTAGACATTTGAAAGCCCTCCTATAAGCAATCCCGAGACCTTGCTTTCTGCCGCTTATAAGATATATTCCCTCATTATTCTTGGAAAAATTGTGAACGATGTCTGCAGTGCCGTCTGGAGAAAAATCATCCGCCACGAGTACGGAAATTTTGTCATCATAAAGAAGAGATCTCTCCCTTACTATGGCGTTGAGAACCTTGAGAATATTATATCTCTCATTAAATGTTGGGATTACTACCAGGGCATGCATAGCCTTTTTGGGCTAAAAAGAAACCTTTAAAAACCAAAAGCTATCTAGGTTTCCCTGCCAGATAGGAATCTGCTAGTGCATACTATATATTATTGAGAATTTTTTGTCTATATACTTACCACGCCACAACGCGAACGTTATCGAGATTAGCGTCTTCGGAAGAGTCAGACATAAAGCCGCGAAAACGAAGTCTTACATTAGAGGTAGCCGTTGTCTCAAAACTTACATTTCGCCATGAATTTTCTGGATCAACATTTCCTCTTATCCGAGCTTTCTCGCTCCACGCTCCGCCATTTACCGAAACGTCAAACGCGACGTACTCACCAGCGTCCAATCCGGATTCCATAAACCAAAAGAAAGTAATCCGGGCATTTGTCTTTCCTTGAAGATCAATTACTTTCGACGTCAAGGCCGCGTCATTCGCGGCTCCGTCAACTTCGGCAGACCACCTACCGTCGGTCTTTCTTTGTCTGGAGCGGAACCAGTCATTTTGGCTGTCCTCCGTCCAAAGGCCGTTCCATTCGGAGACTTCAAAGCTGTCCGAGAAAAGGAGGATTTCTGCTGGAGGGGGCGGAGGAGGAGGTGGGGTTGGAGTTGGGGTGGGAACAGGAGTTGGCGCAGGAGGAGGCGTTGGAGCCGCAACCCATAAAACCGCTTCAGCCGCGTCCACAATGCCATATCCATAGGTGTTATCCCTGCCGGAAGCGCCTAAATCGTCCGCCGTAGACTGCAAAGCCTGCCTTACGTCAGCCGACGTGGTTGCGTTGCCTTTGGAGATAACCAAGGCCGCTACCCCCGCGACGTGCGGAGAAGCCATCGAAGTTCCCTGCAAAAACCAGTATCCGAAATCGAGAACATTTTTAGTGTTCGGGTTAAAAGTATTCTGGAGAACCCCATCAACATAACCATCACCATTTTGGTCAACGGCCGTATCCCCTCCAGGCGCAACCAAATCCAAGCTTGATCCGTAGTTAGAGTAAGAAGAACGAGTTTCATTATATCTGGTAGCTCCAACCGCAATTACATAATTATCGTAAGCGGCAGGATATCCCACGGTCCCGGCTCCATCATTTCCGGAAGCGGCAACAATCGTTACACCTTTCGAGTATGCGTAAGCCAAAGCCTCTTCAAGATAAGTCGCGCCAACCGATCCGCCGAGCGAAAGATTTATTACTTTCGCGCCATTATCGGCCGCGTAGCGTATCCCTTCCGCGACATCCGCGTATGTTCCTGAACCATTTTTGTCTAAAACCCTGATCGGCATCAGGCAGGACTCGTAAGCAACTCCGGCGGTTCCAAGGGAATTGTTTGTGCTCTGCGCAATCGTCCCGGCAACGTGCGTCCCGTGGCTATTCTCGTCGTTCGGATGCGTATCGTTGGAAACAAAATCATAACCCTGGACGAAACATGTCCCAGAAAAATCTGGAGCTTTCTGGAAAACTTTTCCTGTCGCCGGATCCGTATAATTTTCGTAAGCGATCCCAGTATCAATCACCGCAACAGTAACGCCCGCGCCCTGCGTGACGTCCCAAGCGGCCTTAGCTTTGATTCCTCCGTAAGCCGCGTTATCCAAATGCCACTGGTAATTCAAATATGGGTCGTTCGGAACGGCGTACGCCTCTACTATATAGTTTGGCTCCGCGTATTCCACGTCAGCTTGACTGCGAAGTTCGGATAATACGTCTTCGAATTTCCTTCCGGAAAGCTTAATTCTCGTGAATTTTCCCGAATCCTTCATCTTGACAACAATTTCATCATCCAGCCTAGTTGCGACGTGCACGCGTTCAATGTTCATTTCCGCCCTATTGCGAATTTTCCCTTCTAAATCCTGGCGAAAAACATCCTGGTCGATAAGCAAAGATCCCTGCGGAAGCATTATTCCGAGGGCTAAAATTGGGGCAAAAAATTTCTTATTCATGGTTCTATTTTAAACTTATAATTAAAATTCTGCAATTCGATAATCATCAAATTCTACGTCCATAAAATCGGTGCGAATTCCGCCATATCCGGACTTCGTTATCGCCGGGCCGTACGTAACGCCATCATCAACAACAGACAAAACACGTTTCCATTTTCCATTGCCAGTTTGATCGATAAATAATTCGATTTGGACTTTGTCGTCTTCTATATTTTTTATTAAACTTTTTATCCCAATCCAGGAATTAAGCGGCAGAAAATTATTATTGGCCTCCCTATTATATGGGTTCTTATTTGAAAATACTGGAGTAATATCCAGGGTTGAATACCTCCCATTTAATTTCTTTTTTATCACTGCGTTCCCGTCCACGCGGATGCCAACGTAATATAAATTGCTTTCGTCTTGATAACGGTTAAAAAGCAGGACGCCGTTCGATTCGTTGCGGTATTCGCTCGAGCTTGGTTCATAATAGATGACGCGTGCGCGAAGCTCTTGTGTCGCGTTAAGAAAATTTTCCCTCAAAACAAGCCTAAAAACATTTTGCGGCCTAAATCCCTTAGCGGTATCGCGTGGATTTGAATTGGCATATTTCATTGCAAAACGGTCGCTTGGCAAAAGGTTTCCCTTTAGCGTGCGCCCAATGCCGTTTTCAGAAATCAAGTAGCCGCCGGACGACACCCACCAATCAGCGTGCCCGCTTCTCACCGATGGCCAAACTTGCTCCAAGGTAAATGTATTATCAAAAGCTTCGCTGAATATTACCTCACCCGGAAAATTCTCTCGGGAGCTGACGTGAAGCGAGACAGACAAAAAAGCTACAGCAAGCGCAACCAAAACCCCTGCGGCAAATTTAGTCATTTATTTTTATCCTTTTTATTTTTGACTGCGCTCCGCCTTCTGGATCCCAAACGTCAAACCCCGACGCGCCGCGAGATAATTGCGTCGGCACATTTCGTGAAATCATTTTCCCGCTGAAGTACGACATAACTTTTCCGTCTACAACGCTGATAAGGACTTCAACTTCCCCAGTTTTTTCCCAGGGATAATAGGAAGCAAGTTCGTGTTCCTTGCCGTCAACATATTCAACAAGCCTTACTAATTTCCCACTCCAATCAAGGCTTATAAAATTATCTTCGTCGGTGTAATAAGCGACAAGAGAAACAGAATTTCCTTTTTCACGGACAATCCGTGCGGTCACAGTATAATTTTTCCAGCCTTGGTCACCGAATAACATTCGGCCAGATGTATTCGGCCCGGATGTAAGGCGAATCCCACCTTCATCGGTTTCCGCACTGCCATAAAGTAAATCTATCAGCAAATCTTTTTGGGCGCTCGGGAATTCAAAAAATGCATTTCTTGGCTCGTATTTTTCGAGCGCCTGAAGTAACTCATCCGCGCTTATATTTTGCACATCAAGCCTTCTCACCCTGTAAGAATTCGAATCTTTGTAATTATAGAAAGTCTCGATCGGCTTCCCGTCTTTTAACGGAACCTGGAAAAACGCAAGCTTGAAGTAGCGGCGAGTGAGCTTGTCGTTTAGTGCAAATGCCCCATCATAATTTGAGTCGTCAATATAACCATAACTATTTAAAGGAATAGCAAAGTATTTTGCGTCTATCCCCAAATTCCCCTTTAAATCAGCTATATTTTTCAAATAATCCGCCTCAACCCTTTTTTCATAATCTTCAATACTTTCCAAGCCCTGCCCCGGAATATACATGCGCGAGGTCAAATATTTTCCAGTCGAACCGTTTTCGTCGACGGCAATATCCTCGTGGGATTTTTCGCCGTGCGCTTCAATTTCCCAGCGCCCTGTCGTTTTCATATGCTTTAACTCGTCCCACGTAAGATAGAAGGTGTCGCTTTGGTTGGCTTTAATGCTTGCGATAAAAATCGTTGCCTTGAAGCCAAGTTTTTCCAATACTTCGTCAACGGTATAAAAGCTGTCTCTCCTGCCGTCGTCGAAAGTAAGAATTATAGGTTTTGCCGGAAGTGTAAACTTTCCTTGAATAAATTCGTTATATTCTTTTACGGAAATGGTCTGGAACCCTTCGCGTTTCAACATTTCCATTTGTGCGATAAATATATCCCTCTCTGTATTTTTTTCATTTTCCGTCTCGAGCGTTCCATCAACTACGACTCCGTGGTACATCAAAACAGGTACAGCTTCAGCCGGAGCAAATTCAGATAAATTTTTAACTTCAAGATTCCTCGGCACGGAATACGAATATCTATAAAGGTGGGCTTTTGTTGCAAGAAGCGCATTGCTCGCGGCGGGATAGAAAAGCACAATCACGGCTATGATCGCGGCGCATATTACAAGCAGGTGAAATTGTCTATGTTTTAATGTCATATTTTTATCTGGTGCCCCAGCGACTGTCCCTTAAAGTTAGGAACGCGTAAATCATCTGCCAAATTAAAGTTGAAATGAAAAGCGTCGAGAATAAAGGCATATAAAACCAATTCTTCGCCCCGCGATAAATGCGGACGAATAAAGCGAAGGTCATCCCGACTAAAATGAACCCGACCATAAAAACTCCAAAGAGCGCCGGATTGCCGGTCTGCACGCTAAGGATTAAAACTTTCAGCGCAAGGATCGGCCCAAGAAATGGAAAACTAAAATTTATATAAAAACCGATGCTCGCAAATGGATGCCTCTTCCACATAAATGCGCCGGCGAGGATACCTTCGCGTATCCAAGATTTTTTCCACCTTAATTGCTGGCGCCAATATACCGGAAATTGTTCGGGAACCATTGTCGCGCCTTTTGCTTTCTCGCAATAGACAACATTCCAGTCCCTAAGTACGAAATTTGTTAACCCGCGGTCATCGCCGAAAGTCCCCCTAACTCCCAAAAATTCCTGCTCCTTCCACTTTTGGATAAGAGGCTTGATCGCAATTTTCCTGTACGCGGAAAAACATCCGGGGCAACAAGTTACGGCTTTGTGTACGCTTTCGCCAGTTTTATAAACATCAAACGAGATCGCATACTGTACCGACTGCATTTTTGTTAAAAGGTTTGTATCCGCATTTTCAACTTTAGTATTGCCGGCGACAGCACCTATAGATTCATCAGCGATAAAATGCTCCGTTATGTGCCGAATGGCGTTAGGAGAAAGGAAGCTGTCCGAATCGACAAAGACTATAACATCGTTTTCCGCCTCATCAACGCCCGAAGCCATGGCCTCTCTTTTCCCATAATGTTTTGGGAAAGATATGAGTTTTATTTTATCGCCGTATATTTTCTTAGCGCGCGTTACTTCATTTTTGGTCCCATCGGTTGACCCGTCGTCGACGATTATAAATTCCAGCTCGGCCGGATATTCCGATTCAACGCACTTGGAAATGGTCTTAAAAATACTTTTTTCTTCGTTCTTAGCGGCGATCACAACACTAACGCTTGGATAAGATGAGTTGGGATATTTCCTGTGCCTGTCTTCATATAAATAAGCATAAGGGATACGCGAAATTAAATAGACAGAGACGACAACGCCATAAAATATCCAAAAAGATGAAAACACCGGCGTACTAAGTATGAAAATTGTTTTATAGAAAATTAGCGCGGTGGCCAAAAGCAAAAAAGAAGCTAACAGTAAGATTAGCTTCGCGAAGTCCGAAAACTTTACCTTTTTTATGGAAAAAACCTTTAAATCTTCAATAGTCATATGTTTTTGAGTGCATGAAATGTATAGCATAAAACCACCTGGAATGTCAATAGCAAAACAAAACCCCGGTTTTTGCCGGGGCCCTGTTCGTAAAATTTTATATCTAGTTTATTTTCAGAAGCTCAACCTCGAAAATCAAAATTGCGTTGCCTGGTATCGCTCCAGGGACGCCAGCTGGGCCGTATCCCAAGGCCGGCGGGATTGTAAGCTTGCGCACTTCCCCGACTTTCATCCCGAGCACTCCTTTATCCCAACCCTGTATGACGAAGCCCGAGCCGAGCGGGAATTCAAAAGCCATTCCCCTATCACGGCTTGAATCAAATTTCGTACCGTCGGTTAAGGTTCCTACGTAATGCACCGAAACTTTATCGCCGTTTTTCGCGCCCTCACCACTGCCTTCTTTAACAACCTCTACTTTTAATTCTTCCATATTATTTGACGTATTTACTGGCGCATTTTGTTCGCTCTCCTGCGCCGAATTGGTATTTGCGGTCGCGCTGGAAGAGTCGAAAGATATCGCCGTTTCATCCTTGTTAAAAGAAACAAAGTAAAAAATACTTGCTATTAGTAACGCGACAATAATCGCTCCCGCCGATTCAAACTTTTTCATCTTACAATCTTAACATAAGATTAATCCGTAACAATCTTTACAACCTAGATTTATTCTGCCATCCATTGCACTCGCCCAACCGTGCCGTCCGTAAGGCGGACCTTGATCCCGCGCGGATGCGCCCCGCCTGGGCTTAAAATTTCTTTCACAACCCCCTGCTTATATTTATCCGTTCCGTAATTTTCCTTTTCAATAATCCAAACCGCCGACCCAGGTTTTATCTCGCTCTTCTTCGGCGGTTCCGGATTGTCGTGATTATTTGTTGGCATTTTCAATAAATCTGAATCTCGGGACTTTTTTGCCATTAACTTCGACGTCTTCTTGAAAAATCGCGAGGGGCCTAACCCATAAACTTTCGTCGCCATACAGCGCCTGATATACAACCATCGACTCATGGGTTTCCTCTAATTTTGCCAGCATCAAAACTTTATATCTCCCGCCTTTATAGTGTTCGTAAATCCCCAGCTTAATTTCCATAAATTTGAATAGTTTTTGCGACCTCGTCCTGGATTCCTTGAATGCAATCGAAATTCTTAACTTCGTCCGCGTTAACCCATGAAAAATCATCAAACGCACCTG
>MFIE01000003.1:7899-11532 GCA_001778785.1 Candidatus Giovannonibacteria bacterium RIFCSPLOWO2_01_FULL_46_13 | reverse complement strand
TCGATTACATCGCCGTTCATGCGCGTGAGTCTGGCAATATCCAACTCTCCCCATTCCAACTTCCCTCCCGGGACGGCATATTTGCCAGGATGGACTTTTTCGCGTGCGCTCCGTTTCAATATAAGACACCTAGCATCTTCTTCGCGATAAACTACTACATTCGCGACAAAATAAAAAAGCTTATCTTCCTTTGCATTCTTTAAGCTAATTTTATCTGCCGGCATAATTCAAATTATCGCCCATTTAGTGCGGCGATTGCAAAATGGGTAAAGTATTTGTCTAAACCCTCGAGCGTACTGCCGTAAAGCTTTCCGCCCAGCAGCAAGTTCCTTGTGATAAAGCACCTCCCTCACTAATCTATTGGCTCTTTTATTATTTTCGCTTCAAACATATCCAGATTTTACCTTACTTTAAGCCCCGTGGCATCATCGGGCAATTTATTGAAAATACCACACGGATTTTTTTGACTTTTTTCGGTAGTCCTAGTACAATAATAGCCAGAATCTTCATAGGAGGATACCATGGAAAAGATTATCGCAAGAGTGTTTGGTATTATCTGGGTCGGAATGATCGTCTTTCTGAGCTTCCAAATCGCCGATAAGCCAAGCGAATCTGGGATGGCAATCGGTTTCTTGCTTATCTCGCTCGGAATGACCTACCTCCATTTCTCAGGTGAATTTGATCCACCCACCAACTCGACCGCCCAGCCTCGCTGAGGCGGTCTTTTTATTCCTCATTTCCCGTGGCACTTTTGCTACTTATTAACTACCCCACGCGATCTAGACATTGATTGATATACTTTTCAGCATCTTTTTTGTTTAAAAATCGCCCAACCCTTACCACCTTGCCGGGCCTGTGATCAAAAACATGCGATACGAACTCGGTTAATGTATCTTTAATCGCCGCATCAATAATCACATCTTCTCCATCTAGTTTAGCCAAGATATTGTTGTCTTCTTTGCCATCCTCAACCTGCTCCATCATTCCGATTGGCTCACACTCTACTATTTGTCCGGTCTTGAGCTTTTGTTCGGTAATAACAAAACAATCAAGATTATCACCGTCTCCGCTTGTTGTTTCTAAAACAAATCCGTACGGAAATGGGTATTTTCTCGAAACGGTAACGGTTTTTTTATATTCACGCGTTTTCTCGTTATACAAGTTCTTCTGGCTATAACCCGCCTCATTTTCTATAAATACTTTCATAATTTTATCCTCATTTCCCGTGGCACTTTTTGTATTTTTTGCCGCTTCCGCAGGGGCATGGGTCATTTCTGCCGACTTCTTTTCCGCCCGGGGCGACGACTTTAACCGGCGCGTGTTTTTCTTCGTGCGCGGCTCCCAAGTGCGCGATCAGATGCGAGAAAGACGCGCCGATGGAAGTTTCAAGCTGGCGAAAAAGTTTTATCGCTTCGTTTTTATATTCTATCAACGGGTCGCGTTGGCCGTATGCCCGCAAACGCACGGACGAACGGGTATATTCCATGACTTCCAAATGCTCCATCCAAAGCATATCTATCGTACGCAATAAAAGTGCGCGCACCGTCGGCCAAAACGCGTCCTTCATCTCCTCCTGTTTTTTCTGCAAAATTTCTTCCGTGACATCCTGGGTCAAATGCTCTTCGAAAATTTTCTTGAATTCCTCTTCGGAACTTTCGAGGACTTTCCTCCTTTTTTCGTAGACGGACATCCTCTGCTTGTTCATTACGTCGTCGTATTCCAAAAGATGCTTCCTTGCGTCAAAGTTCAGGCCCTCGATTTTACTCTGTGCCGATTCGATCGCGTTTGAAACAAGCTTGTGTTCCAAGGGTTCGTCCTCGGGAAGCCCAAAAGTTCCCATCATCCCTTTTATGCGTTCGGAACCGAAAATCCGCATCAAGTCATCTTCAAGCGAGACAAAAAATTGGGACTCTCCCGGGTCGCCCTGCCTGCCGGATCGCCCGCGGAGCTGGTTATCGATCCTCCGCGCTTCGTGCCGCTCCGTGCCAAGCACATATAATCCGCCAGCCTCGCGAACCTCCGTCGCTTCCGCCGGAGGGTTTCCGCCCAAAATTATGTCAACTCCTCGTCCGGCAATATTAGTCGCGAGCGTAACCCGCCCCTTCCTTCCGGCCTGCGCAATAATCTCCGCTTCCTGTTCGTGGTTTTTGGCGTTTAAAATTTCGTGCGGGATTCCCTCACTTTTAAAAATCGCCGAGAGCCGTTCGTTTTTATCAATTGAAACCGTACCGATCAAAACCGGTTGGCCTTTTTCGTGCCGCGCTTTTACTTCCCTCGCAACGGCTTTAAATTTTCCCGCTTCTGTTTGGAAAACTTTGTCGTCCTTGTCCATCCTGACCATCGGGCGGTTTGTCGGGATTTCGATAGCTTCCAGGTTGTAAACCTTGTGAAATTCTTCCGCGGAAGTCGAAGCCGTTCCGGTCATTCCGGAAAGTTTTTTATAAAGCCTGAAATAATTTTGGAAAGTAATCGTGGCGAGCGTGCGTGATTCCTGCTGGACCAAGACGCCTTCTTTCGCTTCGATCGCCTGATGAAGCCCATCCGACCAGCGCCGCCCAGGCATAAGCCGCCCCGTAAATTCATCTACTATTATTACCTCGCCGTTTTTTACGACATAGTTCTTATCTTTTTCAAAGATGGCCATCGCCCGCAAAGCCTGCTCGAGGTGGTGGACATATTTCATTCCCCCTTCGGTATAAATATTTTTAATGCCGAGCATCTTTTCTATTTTCTCGATTCCCTCCTCGGTCAAAGTCGCCGCCTTCTGTTTTTCGTCAACTTTGAAATCCTCTTCCTTTTTCAACCTAGGGACAATCTTAGAAAAGACCTTATACAGTTCGCCGGATTCCGCGTCCGGGGCGGAAATTATCAAAGGGGTTCGAGCTTCGTCGATTAAAATCGAGTCCACCTCGTCAACAATCGCGAAATTTTGCGGCCGCTGGACTACCTGCGGTTCGGAGTAGGCCATGTTGTCGCGAAGATAATCGAAACCGTATTCGTGGTTTGTGCCGTAAGTTATATCCGCGAGGTACGCCTCCTTTCTTGAAGTAGGTTTTAAAAATTCGTGGACAATTTTGAAAGAGCCTTTTTCATCGCGCTCTTTGTCTTCTTCTTTATTTCCTTCCTGCGAAGGGTCGTATAGGTAACTTATCTCGTGGTTTAAAACTCCGACGGAGAGCCCAAGCGCGTGGTAAATCTGCCCCATCCACGCGGCATCCCTCCTCGACAGATAATCGTTCACGGTCACGACGTGCACTCCTTTCCCGGAAAGGGCGTTTAAATATGCCGCGAGCGTCGCAACCAAAGTTTTTCCTTCTCCGGTCCGCATCTCGGCAATTTTTCCCTGGTGCAAAACCATTCCGCCCAAAAGCTGGACGTCGTAATGGCGCTGCTTGAGGGTTCGCTTGGCGGCTTCGCGGACAGCGGCAAAAGCCTCCGGCAGAAGGTCGTCCAAAATCTCGCCGTTCGAAAGGCGCAATTTAAAAGCTTCGGTCTTATTCTTTAGGTCCTGGTCCGAAAGTCCCGAGAAGTCCTTTTCGAGTTCGTTTATCCGTTCAACAAGAGGCAATAATTTCTTGACCTCCTTCTCCCCAGAAGCCCCAAAAATCTTAGTTAAAAGGCTCATAATCAAGT
>MFIE01000003.1:1678-7866 GCA_001778785.1 Candidatus Giovannonibacteria bacterium RIFCSPLOWO2_01_FULL_46_13 | reverse complement strand
AGTAAACGCTAATTTTCTGGCTCTTGGCCAAACGATGAAGGATTGGGGTTCATTCTTATCTCACCCCTGTGCAGCGCACGCCTATGTAATCTGGCGTATTGGATGCTCTGCTCCGGAGTCATTTGACCGTTGATGACAATTTCTTCTCCACAAAGTTTTATTACCTTGGGACGATTGTCGTTCTTGCTCATTCTTTTTCACCCTCCCTTTTTAGAATTTTTTTGAGAGGAATATTCCTCTATAAAAATAAAATATCATCTTGAAGAAAAAAATTCAAGACCCCGCCAGAGGCGGGTAAATGTGGATAAGTTAGGAATTTTATTTTCTGCGGATCCAGCGATACAGATCTCCGGGCATCTGCGCCAAGCGCGTCAGATGGACTCTTTCTTTAACTTTTCTGGCGACGCGCAGGAATTGCGCCGATCTTTTATTTTTGTAATCCATGACCTCCCGCTCGATTTCGTCTTTCGTTTCATCAATCGCCGCCTCCAAGCTCTCCGCGATGGATTTCGCGTAGAGCGTCTGCTGTTTGTGCGGCAATGCGATATTCGCCTCGCACTTCCATATCATTCCTTCTTCGTGGTGATTGGTTATTTTAGCAAGCTCAACCTCAAGAACTTGGTCCGAAGGCAATTCCGCGCCCAATCTCTTCTGGAGGGGCGACAAAATCTTCTCCCGCGCAAGGTCGCCGATGCCGTCTGTTAGTTTAAAACCAGTTGCTTTAATTTTAATCTGCATAAGTTTGGCTTATATACCATTATAACTTATGACGGATGAGGAAGGTAACCGATTTCAGCGACTATCGCCCGCTTCTGTTGGATAATATGACGAAAGTTTTCAGGATTATCTTAAAATCGAGCCAGATTGAGCGATTCTTAATATAATAGAGGTCATATTTGAGTTTTTCCGAAGCGTCTTGGGCCGCGGCGTCGTCCATCATGTTAATCTGCGCCCAGCCCGTAAGCCCTGGGCGCGCCAAAAGGCGCAATTCATAAAATGGGACCTGTTTTTTTAAAACCTCGACGAATTCCGGGCGCTCCGGCCGTGGGCCTATCAAGCTCATCTCACCCTTTAAGACATTTTTTATCTGGGGCAGTTCATCCAAATAATTCCTACGCAGGAATTTTCCGACATTGGTATAAACGTGATCGCCTTCTTTATGCCATCCAACCGTCTCATCCACGGAAGTCCTGTATGTCGAACGGAATTTTAAAAGCATGAAAATTTTTCCATCCTTGCCGACGCGCTTCTGACGGAAAAATATGGGTCCGGAAGATTCTATTTTTATTGCGAGTACGACGAACGGAAATAAAATCAAAGTTATGAAAGCAAGAACTAGGGAAAGTATTAAATCCCCTAGTCTTTTGGCGACTTCATACGAAAACTTTTCGGAGCGAAGAACCTCTTCCTTCAAGACTTTCGCCTCTTCTACTGAATTTAAAAGTATACTTGTCATTCTAAACCGTACATCTTTTTTAATTCCAGGATCCCTTCTTCGAGCCCGATTTTTGATTGCCACCCCAAAAGTTCTCTTGCCTTCGAGGTATCCGGCAAACTTTTCTTCGGCTCTATTCTGGCCTCAATAAATACGGAAGGCCCGCCAACCATTTTGGCAATTTCGTTAACGCTCCAATCCTTGTCCCCGCCGATATTTATCACCTCTCCTTTCCCGACTTTATCCGATTCCATCGCAAGAATATTGGCGCGGACAACGTCGTAAACGTGCGAATAAGCGCGGGACTGCGTCCCATCGGGGACTATCGTCAAAGGCATTCCCTCTTTTTTCTGTTTTAAAAATTTCGCCACGACCAAAGCATACGCACCCTCGGAGGAAGCTCGCGGTCCGTACACGTTAAAATATCTCAACGAAACAGTCTCGACGCCGTAAAGGAGCGAGAAAAGACGCGCGTAGTGTTCGCCGATATATTTTTGCAGGCCGTAAGGAGAAAGCGGGCGCGGCAGGAAATCTTCTCTCGTTGGAAAGATTTCCTGGTCGCCGTAAGCGGATGAGGACGCCGAATAAATTACACGTTTAACCTTGGACACGCGCGCGGCCATCAAAACATTCAGCGTCCCGTTTACATTTATGTCGTGCGTCCCGAGCGGATCTTCGATGGACGGCTGGACGCGCGGGTAAGCAGCGAGATGAAAAACATATTCCACCCCTTCGAAAAATGGCGAGATTTTTTTTAAATCACGGATGTCAGCCTCGCAAAGCTTGGCTTTCGGGTTGATGTTCTCTTTCTTGCCAGTCGAAAGGTTATCCAGTACCAAAACTTCGTCGCCTCTTTCGATTAAAGCGTCTACAAGATTAGAGCCGATAAACCCGGCTCCTCCAGTTACAATGACCTTGGGCATATAAATAAAACAAGTAAACGAGTGCGAGTGTTTCTATTCTACCTCCTTTACGCCTTCCCGAAGTTGTTTTATGAATCCTTCTCCCTGTTCTTTAAACGACGGGTTTAAGCGAATCGCCTCTTCGATTTCTTTTATGGCGAGGTTAATCTTTCCGGCTTCGTAGTACGAGGCGGCCAAGCTGATCCGCGTCTGCGTATCATTTGGCGTTGTTTCCAAAACCTTTTTATACAGATCGGCAGCAATATCAAATTTTTTCTGTGCGACAAACAGGCTTGCCCAAACTTTTATACGCTCCGCGCCAGCTTTCCCGTTTTTTATCAAATTATCTATAGCCGCGAGGGCATCCTGGTCTTTCCCCGCGCTTATCTGGAGCATAATCAAATTGTGCTGTGCTTCATTATATGTCGGGTCGAGACTCGCTCCCATTTTCGCCAACTCCACCGCCTTGTCCTTCTCGCCCGCGTCCAAATAAAATTGCGCGACAATAAATATAATTTGCTGTTTTTTTGGCGAAAGCTCTAAGGCTTTTTCAAATGCGGCAAGCGCTTCCGCTTTGCGTCCCGCGGCGTTATACACGGAGCCCAAGAAAAGATGCGAGCGGGCATCGAGCGCGGAATCTTCGGCTTCAAGTTTGGATTGGTCTATTCCGTCGTTGATGCTCGAAACCCTAATAGCTTCCGGGATGTCAGATCTCCCAGCTATCAAACTTGCGAAGTGCGAATACTGTTCTCGGGCCTCGCGCCTTCCAAGCGGAGACAAGTTGATCGCACGCTTGAAATTGGTTTGAGCAGCTTGAAAATTGCCGGCATTGGCGGCTTCAAGCGCCGAGAGTAAAGAGAAGTTGGCAAGAAGAGGCTTTATGTTGAAGAAGTACAGAGAAATAACAATAGCGACGACCGCAACCGCAGAGAAGACTTGAGCCGTTCCAGGAGCGACGAGAGGCGCGGGCTTTTCCAAAGATTCACCCTGCGTCAAAAAGTATATATATCCCAAGACTGCAAAAAAGAGCAGATACGAAGTTAGCTGGTCGAAGACGAAAATATTTTGGAACAAGAATCCCGCAAGGAGTCCGGTAAAAATACTTAGCTCCAAATTAGAAATTTTTCTCTCGCGATATTTTTTTAACAAAAGCCATAAAGACGTCGCAAAGATTCCAAGATACGAGACGAGCCCAAAAACTCCGCCGGTTATAAGCCAATCGAGGATCACGTTGTGCGAGCGGTCGAACCAAGGCTCGCGCGACCATAAGCGCGGGTCGAAATATTTAGAAAAGACGACCGAGAAATTTTCCGGACCCCAGCCAAGGATAGGCCTTTCCTTAAAAGCTTCAAAAGACATTCCCCAAATCTGGAAACGGGCTTGGGCATCGTCGCCCTGTGCAGAAATATTACTCAACCTGCCGAGCGTCGGGTTGTTCTGTATAAAGTCACTATCCCTTAGTGCATAAACTCCCGCCGAGATAGCTATAACTAAAGCCAAAACGCCGAACGCAAAATAACGCCACTTTTTCTCGCGGGATGTTATTGCGAAAATTAGCCCAAAAAGGAAGAGCCCGCCGATAAGGCCCAAAATTGCTCCCCTGGTTGCGGTTTCGTAGAGGATAAAAGCTGTAAAAATTACAAGGGCGCCATACGCAACCTGCGACAAATGATTTTTAGTTTTCAAGAAATAATAAAGCGACAAGAAAACGTGGAAAAGCATATACACGGCGAGGTACGTCGCGTTGCCCAAAGTTGAATCGATTCGAACCCCACCTTGGTGAATTTGGAAAACGCCGCCCAATTGGAAAAGCGCGTACACGCCCACCAATATCGCAGACAAAAATGAAACATGGAAAAACCTCCACCAATCTTTTTCTGTTTTATTTACAGAAATTAATATCAGGAAATACACAAAGAGATGGAGATAACCCAAAAGCCCTTCCATCCTTTCAAAGTTAGACCAAAAAGATCTGGACGGGTCCACTCCAAAAATAGTCGAGAGGATGAGTACGCCAACCGATGCGGCAACAAAAATCAAAAGAAGCGAGCGGCGCGGCATATATCGCCTGTCCCTCAAAGCCAGAATTACCCAAAGGGCCAACAAGATTTCGATTATTATCCTAAACAAAAAATTCTTCGCCGTGATAAATGGGAAGAACATCGTATTGGATACAAACAATGGCGCGAAGAGAATTATGCCAAGTCCGATTTTAATGGCTGTGAGCAAATACCGATTCGTTTGCATAATCTAAAGAATACCAAAAATAAAAGGACCCCGCAATCACGGGGCCCTTTTATAACATAGTCGCGCTATTGAGCCATTAATTCCTGCAGTTTTGCTAGTGTTAGTGGTCCAACTCGTCCAACCTGTGCCAATCCGTATTTAGCCTGGAATTTGCGCACTGCTGCCTTGGTAAGAGCACCGTAGTAACCTGTTATCGTTCCTTGGGGGTAGACCGAACTATCTTTCGCAAGAAATTCCTGCAATGCCCTGACATCGTCTCCGCTCATACCCATTTCTAACTCACGCGATAGTGCGGATGAAAAAGGAGTTGATGACGGAGTAGGCGCTGGAACGGGAGTGATAGAACCAAATACAGACATCAATTTTTCACGGGTCATCGGGCCAACCCTACCAACTTGTGGTAGCCCATATTTCGCCTGAAAGCGTCTCACGGCTGCGCGCGTCAATGATCCATAATATCCCGTAATCTGCCCCTCCGGATAAACGGCTGGATCCGCGGCAAGAAGAGCCTGTAATTGGGTTACATCATTCCCAGTTGACCCTACGGCAAGATCTTTTGTGAAAGAAATTGAAGCTGAAGACGGAACTGGGGCAGGGGTAGGAGTTGCTGAAGGTGTTGGTACAGGAGTTGGAGTAGGAGCTGGCGCTGGAGTAGAGGACCCCCCTCCGCCACCGCCTCCGCCACTGGAGCCCCCTATACTACCGCTGATTATACCTCCACCACCCCCACTACCACTCGTACTACACGTTCCAGAGGGGGTTATTGTTACAGATATCGACACACTTGAAGTTTGATAAGCCATCCGTGATTCAGACGATGAACAAGTATAACTAATACTTTGATCGTTCGTTAATTTCCGTAAGTCAGCAGAGGTTAATATGAACCCTTGGGTACCACTCAAAGCGAAAACGAAATTATCGTTATTTACCGTAAGGGAATCGAAATCGGAATCAGCAGAAAGAATATAAGATTCACCAGAAGATGGGAGAACTAGAGTAACGGTATTCGGAACAGTAACAGCGAGGCTTATTAAGGGCAATGAAAAACTCAACGCTGGAATGAGAAAAAATATTTTTTTCATTTGTTAATAATTAGTTACAAGGGCCATTTTCAATAACCAGCTGTTTCGTAACTGAAGTTGTTGCCGCCGCGTAGATACGGTATATAGCACCGTCAGTGCCATCCATCTGGATACAGCTTCCTCCGGTAGTAGAATCCGTACCAAGCGTCAAAGTAGTTGTAGCGGCTCCGTGGAGACCCAAAACAACACCACTTGTCATAGAAGTACTTGTTCCGACACCAACAGAACCTACAAATCTCGAAGTGCCAGTAACGTTAAGAGTCGAGCTAGCTTGAAGTATGCCTACAAAGTTAAATACGTCAGTCGCCGTATCACCGAGAGTACCATTCCCGTTCAATGTAGTCGCGCCACTAACAGTTAAAGCGCCAGTTACCGTAACACTATCACCGATACTAGTAGCCTGTGTTATGTAAATTATCGACAAAAATAACACCAAAACTGATAATAAAAAGAAGCCAAGACTTCTTGCTTCATTTACATTAGTCATTTAATAAAATTTTTTTATAACGGATAATAATCGAC
>MFIE01000003.1:200-1662 GCA_001778785.1 Candidatus Giovannonibacteria bacterium RIFCSPLOWO2_01_FULL_46_13 | reverse complement strand
GGGGGGGGGGTTGAAGAAAAAGATCAAACTAGGGCTTCTATCACTCCGGCGAAAATCGGAGCCGTATTCCACGTAACAGGGAGAGGGAAATTGTCTTCCTGTTTCTCTCTTTGGATTTTTCTCCCTTCCTCCGTAAGAAGGTATCGGATACCTACCCCAACGTCTTCCGGTCCAGAAGCCTTGTAAACTCCGCCTCTCTCGGCGACGAACCACTTGCCGTCAAGCATTCCGAGCGCGCGCAAACCTTTGGCAACTTCCTCGTCATGGTAGTATATCGCGCTCATTCTGGCGTAGGCCGCGACTATGCTTTCCGTCGGACCTCCTCCTGGGAAAACCGGAATATCAGCGGCGCGAACGAGTTGGGCGTTGTTGGCGTCGCCGGATTCGAGCATCGAAACGCCTTCAAGCAGTTGTTTGCGCTCGGCCCAGAGCTGCTCGTACTTTTCCTGGTCTCCTTTCTTTTTGGGGTCAGGCTTTTCTCCCGGATGCCCGCGAAAACCGAGCACGAGGTTGCTTCCAAGGATCGCTCGACCCGTGGCAAGAACATTCTTGAGCAAGGTATTCACAAGACGGGGGTCTTTCGTGCCCGGGACATAGATAATCTTGTCCTCGGGAGAAAGCTCAACGATCTCACTGCCGATCCTCTTTTTGAATTCGGAGCGGTGATTGACCATCATATCGTTATAGGATACTCCCCAGTGTGGTGGTGGCCCAACGTACTCCACAGAACCGAAACCAAAATCCAGCGCGTCTTCACCGCCCACAGGCATGGCGAGGACACAGGGCAGCTTCATGCGCCGAGTGAACTCCTGCGCTTTCGGCCGGAGACACGACCCCGGAACGTCTTCGACAATCACGATGGGTATCCCGTGCGTCGTGAGATATTCCGCAAGCTCGAGCTCTTCCTCGATACCAGCAGAGCTCCATCCCATCGCAACAACATCGCAATCCGCCAATTTCTCCTTCTCGGCGGCCACGATTCCCTGCGTATTTTCCTTCAAGAGAACCACATTATGCCCTTTGGCCTCTGCGGCCTTCGCGATCAGCTTCAGCATTCCCGCCGGGCCGACCGTATAGGCGTAAAAACCGATATTCATTCGACACCTCCTGTACAATTTTTAATGAAAGCCAGGGGCCTCCTGGCGAGGAATATCTAAGAGATATAACTAAAAATCTCCATAAAAGTTAGCAGATAAGCCTAAAAGTATCAAGTATTTTGCTATACTTAAAAAATGCCGAAAAAGATACTTATTGCTGTGGATGCTCCAGGGCCAGCGGAGTTTATTAAGCCCGTCCTGCCGTTGCTTGCCGAAAAAGCAGAACTTTCGATTGTAACCGTAAACACAAAAGCAGTGGCACCATTTAAAATTCTAGAAAAATTCAATCCATTTCGCGCGGACACTGAAGCCGCTACGGAAACTTTATACAACAAGATAAATCCTGATCTTTTGGTTGTCGGCAC
>MFIE01000003.1:0-176 GCA_001778785.1 Candidatus Giovannonibacteria bacterium RIFCSPLOWO2_01_FULL_46_13 | reverse complement strand
TTCCATCGAACGCTTCACGGAACTTGCCGCGCGTGACAAAAAGAAAATTATCGCCTTCCAGGATTACTGGGCAAACCATCGCTGGCCGATGAATTTCAAAATTTTAAACAAGTGGCCCGCAATAATGGTTCCGGACGAGCTCGCAAAAAAGTTTTTGCTGGAGGATGGGTATTCCG
>MFIE01000002.1:2498-5510 GCA_001778785.1 Candidatus Giovannonibacteria bacterium RIFCSPLOWO2_01_FULL_46_13 | reverse complement strand
GGTTTTTGTTGAATTGGATTCCGTAAATAAAAAACAGTACGGCTGGTGCGAGGAACGCATGACGCGCCCACGAAGCTGGTGCAGTTGGGCGAGGCCAAAACGCTCCGCGCCCTCGATCATGATTACGGTCGCGTTTGGCACATTCACCCCGACTTCGATTACGGATGTCGCGACCAGGATATCAATATTGCCAGCGTAAAATTCTTTCATCACTTTCTCTTTTTCTTTGGGGAGCATTTTTCCGTGAAGGGCTGCGACTTTAAACTCCGGGAAAATTTCTTGGGATAGCGTTTCGTATTCTTTTTTGACGGCGCGCATTAAATCGTCCGTATCTTCAATGCGCGGGCACAAAACGTAAGCTTGCCGCCCGGATTTTATTTCCGCGCGGACATGTTCGTAGGCGTGATTTCTTTTTTCCGGGGAAATTACTTCGGTCATGACTTTTTTGCGTCCCGCGGGCATCTCGTCGATTAAGGTTAAATCCAAGTCCCCGTAGATTGTTAACGCCAAGGTGCGCGGGATGGGAGTTGCCGTCATGGAAAGGAGATGAGGGACCTGCCTGCCGGCAGGCAGGTTTTTTCCTTTTTTCACCAACTTCAGCCGCTGGTTGATTCCAAACCTGTGCTGTTCGTCTATTATGACAAGCGCTAAATTTTTGAATTTAACTTTTTCTTGTATCAGCGAATGCGTGCCTATCAAGATTTGGATTTCCCCGGAGGCGAGCCATTTCAAAAGGGGAGCGCGGGCGATATGCGTTGGGCGTCCGGCGAAAGCCTTCGAAGGATATTTCAAAAATTCGGATGAAGTTGCAAGGCCCATTTTAATCCCAAGGGGCCCAAAATATTTCATGAATTCGCCGAAGAGCTGGCGTGCTAATACTTCGGTCGGCGCCATGTACGCGACTTGGTATCCATTTTTTACCGCGGCCAGAGAAGACAAGAGCGCGACTATAGTTTTCCCAGAGCCGACGTCTCCCTCGAGCAATCTCGACATAGGTTTTTCTTCGGACAAATTTTCAAAAATATTCGCGACGGCTTTTGCCTGCGCTTGGGTCAGCGGAAAGGGGAGTTTTTTTATAAAATCCTCTAACTCGTTTTTTGGGACCTGGATTTTAAATGCCTTGTGTTCTTCTCTTTCTTTTCGCCAGGATTGGCGCAAGAGCTGGATTACGAAAATTTCTTCAAACGAAAAACGTTTTCTCGCGGCCTCGGCCCATTTTTTGTCCCTTGGAAAATGGATTTCTTCTAAAGATTTTCTTAACGCCGGCAAATTATATTTTTTCAATACTTCTTCCGGGATTAATTCCTTTAAATCCTCTGGCGAAATTTTTGTGAAAATTTTTTTGAGCGCAAAACGGAGCCAGCGCGAAGTAAGCCCGCGCGTTTCTGGATAAATCGGGACAAGCGTTCCCGAATCTTTTGAGGCCACATCGCCCGACTCGAAGATTGGGTTTTGCATTGCCAAGCCATCCTTGCCCGCCTTCACGGTCCCGGTAAACGTGTAGTCGATTTCCGGTTTTAAAATCTGCGCCATGTACGGCTGGTTGAACCAAGTGATGCGCATTGTGCCCGTCCCGTCGGCAACGATGGCGGAGGCTATTTTAATTCTTTTCCTGAAAGTTTTTTTAGCTTCGGTTTTAACGACTCGGGCGTGTATGGAGGCGCGTTCGTTCGGAACAAGGTCCGTGATGGCCTTGCGTCCGGCAAATCCTTCGTACCGCGAAGGAAAATGCCAAAGCAAATCTCGCACGGTTTTCAACCCAAAGCGGTCCAAAATCCCGACCTGCTTCTCGGTCAGCTTAAAATAGTTTGTAAGCGGCTCATCCAGCATTAGGATATTTTACACTGTTGTGCCCTCGCGAGGAATCGAACCTCGATCGCAAGCTCCGCAAGCTCGCATTCTATCCGTTGAACTACGAGGGCTCTTAGCTTGCTATTGTATTAAAATCTAAAGAATCGCGCAATGGTGTCGAAGAGGGATTCCTCGATTTCTTTTTCTTCGATGAACTTGATCAAGTGCTCGCGGATTTCGTTCGGGTCGATGTGGCCGAGGGGGATGGAGATCTGTGTCGTTAAAGTTTTCTTGGAAACCAAATAAAGTTCGCGGATATGAGGAGGGTCGTAGTTTATCCAAAAATATTTTAAATTGTCGAATGGGTATAAAATTTTATCCGCCTTGATCCCTCGCGAGGTTATGGAAAATTGGACGATCTTTGGTTTTTTTGAGCCGTACATCGCGACCGCGAAGCCGCTGATCAAAACCATGATTGAAAAAAGCCAGTTTTTTAAGATTATCGCGAGTATAAAAAAGCCGATGGTGACGATTCCCACCGACCAATACCAATCTTTATTCTTCTCATAATATTCATACTCGGGAGCTTCCCAGGAGAGGAGGGTTAAAAAATGGTCCGATTGAACTTGAGTTTTTTCTTCTTCTGGCATAATTTAGGGTAATTGGAGGCGTGCGTGAGCGGTTGAAACGGACAGTCTTGAAAACTGTTATGCCCTTACGGGCATCGGAGGTTCGAATCCTCCCGCCTCCGCTCTTATTTTCCGTATGTACGGAAGTGGTAAGCTTTATCTTTTCTTATTCCGCTTTCCTTATCTTTTTCGGCTTCTTTTAGCACATTCTTGAACTCTTTTTCTGAAATGCCCGATTCCGTTCCGATGTGTTTCTTAGATTTTTCAAAAAGAGCCTTTTTCTCCTTGTTGTTCAAGGATTTTGCCGTCTTATCGATAAATTTTCTAAATTCCTCCTTCTTTTTAAAGTGACTTTTATCTCCAAAAATTCCCATAGTTTATTTTACACCAAATTGTCCGTCATATATAGAAGAGTTTAATACAAAAAGGGGAGGTCTTTGAAAATGGGGGAGAATGCTGCAATTACGCATAGGGCACCGGATTGCGATGCCTGTTTGTCTGGGGCTATTCTTGAGGTCGAGCCAAATAATAAGCATTTTGTACCAGCTAATCTTACGATTATTCCTAACCCGTGTGTATGTTGTGGCAGGCG
>MFIE01000002.1:0-2463 GCA_001778785.1 Candidatus Giovannonibacteria bacterium RIFCSPLOWO2_01_FULL_46_13 | reverse complement strand
GATCATCCCGCCGGGTACAAGGGAAGGCGTGATCCCGACGGAACCGTACATTCCGCGTCCGCGCTTCTCGTAGAAGAAAGAAAAATGCTTAACCTAGTCGATCCACGGTTGATCGAGGAAATTGAGGAGCTCGATACCACTGGTACTATCGAGAACCCTAGGTTTTCTCTTAAGGATCTCATGGCGGCCGTGCGTATCTTTGAAAGCGTTAACCGTGGACGGATTGGAGTGGAGCATGACCGGGCAGCATACGCGACTATGAGCGCATTATTTCGGGGGATCAACCTTTTGTACCAGCAGCGGGTGAGGGCGCACGATCTTATAAAAGAGATCGAGATTGAGATTGTCAAAGATTTTCAGGTGGCAATTCTCCCCAGGGGAACGCTATTCGAGGAAATCGGAGTGATATTGAGCGAAGAAAGGGATGTGTCTGTTGGAATATACCATGATGATTCCGGACTTTACGCGAGGCGATATCCCGGAAGGATGGATCCTGATTTTCGTAGGCTCGAAAAACATCTTTCAAACTTCCCGGGGTGGTTCGTCCACTCTGACGGACATTTTGTTTCTCATGGCAGTCCTTATTCGCCCATTAAAAATTCTCCTCGCCTTGGTTCACCTAGGGACCAGGGACAGTTCCTTGAATTGATGAAAAAAGAATTTGAAAGAGTTGAGTAGAAACGTAAAAAGGGCCAAAGTTCGCATGCGAACTTTGGCCCTTTCTTTATGCCGCCACCTTTATGCAGCTTTTTCCTGATTGCTTAGCCGTATATAAACCTTCGTCGGCCCTTTTGAATACATCCTCCCAGGATTCCGGGCCTCTTCTAGTTGCAACGCCTATACTTAAGCTTACAGGCAGAGCTCTCCCGTCCTCCAGGTGAATTCTTAACTTCATACTTTCTTGAATCTTTTCAGCTGCTTCCGTGGCATGCGGTAGAGTTGTCATCATGCACACAAAATATTCATCCCCGCCCCATCTGGAAATGATATCCCCTCGTCTGGGGGAGACGTGACTCTCGATTATTCCAGCTACAGCTTTTAACACCCCATCGCCAGCAGAATGCCTCCCGTGCTCCTTGTTTATCTGATTGAAAAAATCTATGTCTATAAACAAGATGCTGAAGGGCGCGTCTTTAATTCTCCTTAGCTTTTTTTCGGCCGTCTGCCGCGTCAATAAGCCAGTGAGGCTGTCAAAGCGATGAATGGCGAGTTCCTCCTCTCTCCTCATCGCGTTTCTTACGACGTTAATGGCGATGCGGAACCCATAGACATTGATTGGTTTACGGAAGACTGCCATGAACTGGGCCCAATCTTTTGTAGTCCATTTCCATTTTTCTCTTTCGAGGTGATATCTGGAAGTCAGGACCATATAAGGTGGATATTCCAGCTGCCTATTGGTTTCTAGCGCAAGATTAAGTCCGTCCAATTCCCCCTGAAGCTCGAGATCAGTCACCATGAGTTGCACTGGCACGTTATTGCCTTCTTTCTCCTGCAGGACTCTTAAGGCGTCCTCGCCAGTCGATGCGTAAATGAATTCTTTCCCAATGGGGATCACCAGGGATCTTATTTTTTGTCTTTCGCATTCTTCTTTGTTAACGATCAAAACTCTCATTTCATTTACCTCCTAACACAAGGTACTAACTGGCGGTGGGTAGAGGATTCGAACCTCTGTGGGGCTTTTGACCCCGACGGATTAGCAATCCGTTGCCTTAAGCCGCTCGGCCAACCCACCAATAGATAATATATTGTAGCGATTTTTTGATATTTTGGAAGATTGACTACTTGGCTACAACTAAGCCGGTTACTTCGTTCGCGCCGGCCTCTTTTAATACTTTTGCGGCTTCACAGAGGGTTGCGCCGGTTGTGATTATGTCGTCGACGAGAATTATCTTTTTATTTTTTACAAACTCGGGACGTGCCACAGAAAAAGAATTTTTGACATTGAAGATTCGCTCGACGCCGGAGAGGGAAGTCTGCGATTTCGTGTTTTTGGATTTAATTAAAATATCTGGCGCAAGAGGAATCGGAACTTTTTCTGACAGTTTTACCGCCAAAAGTTCCGCCTGGTTATATCCGCGCCCTCTTTTTCGGTTGATGTGCGCGGGGATAGGGACTATAAGGGCATCGTTGCTGAAATAAGATAGTTGGGGAGTTATCAAATCTTTTAAAATATCGGAAAATGGCTCGGATAAGCCTTGTATTCCTTGGTATTTAAAGCGCCGGAGGGCTCGGCTTAAGGTTTTATCTTCATAAATTCCCCAATAATAGAGTTTATCAAGGAAAAGGACCGAAGCTTTCGTACGGGTTTGTTTTTTTGTCTTAACAACGCAGTTTTGGCAGAAGACTTGGCCTTCTTTTCCGCAGCCGACGCAATTATCCGGAAAAATAACGGACAGGAACTTGCCAAATGCCGTGTGGATAATGTCTCGCATATGTTATTATTATGATATAATAATAGTAGCC
>MFIE01000001.1:13273-13343 GCA_001778785.1 Candidatus Giovannonibacteria bacterium RIFCSPLOWO2_01_FULL_46_13 | reverse complement strand
AATATTTCAAAAATTATAACAGGAGGAACCGCCAAAATATTTTCGACCCCCAAAACCGTAACCGCGAATG
>MFIE01000001.1:13081-13174 GCA_001778785.1 Candidatus Giovannonibacteria bacterium RIFCSPLOWO2_01_FULL_46_13 | reverse complement strand
CCCACAGGGCCAAAATAAGCCCGCGGAAAAATATTTCCTCACCGATCGCCGCGCTAGCAGAGGCGATTAAAGAAAACGGGAATGTCGGGTGCG
>MFIE01000001.1:297-13073 GCA_001778785.1 Candidatus Giovannonibacteria bacterium RIFCSPLOWO2_01_FULL_46_13 | reverse complement strand
ATTGAGTTAGCAAAGGTATAAAAAATCCAATCAAAGAAAACGAGGACTAGGCCGAGGATGATGCCGATTATGATGGGGTCCCGAACTAATTCTTTAGCCGTAACTCCCTCGCGATACATTTCCGGGTACCCGATTTTGCGCGCAATCCTAAGCCACAGGAGGCCAACCAATGTATAAGCGACGAGCGTATAGCCCGCGTTTAAGAGGCCCAAATACGTGGGCGATATCTGAAACGAAGGAAGTTCTACCCTTAAAAATACGACTATTTCAACAAAGAAATAAGCATACGATATAAAAGTTAAAACAACGAGAGCGGCAACGGAGACCAAAAGTAGCTTGGTTTGTTGGGTCATAATCATAATGACGTATTATAGGCGAGCTTCTTCCAGAGGAAAAGCCTACCTGTGAAAATATACTTTTCGGTTTCCCCGCTCATAATTTACCTGCGGAAGTTCCGGCAATTTCGAAGCTACGATGAAAGTTTGCAAGAGGCGCTCGATATCGCGGACTGCCCGTTTTTGGTCTGGGGTTACAAAAGATATGGCGCGCCCGGTTGCTCCGGCGCGTCCGGTCCGCCCGATGCGGTGGATGTAGTCTTCGGGGTTCTCGGGTATATCAAAATTTATGACGAGCTCAATCCCGACGACGTCGATCCCGCGCGAGGCGATATCGGTTGCAACCAAGATGCGGTACTTACCGGATTTAAATCCTTCGAGCGCTTCCCTTCTCTGGCCGAGCGTCTTGCCGGAATGGATTTCCGAAGCGCTGTGCCCGGACTGGCGCAGGGCGTGGCAAATTTTTCTTGCGCCGTGTTTTGTGCGCGAGAAAACTAAAACCGACCCTCGATATTCCGTGAGCAGTTTTTCAAGAAGCGAAAGTTTCTGTTCGCGCTTTAATACGAAAAGTTCCTGCTCTACTTTTTCGGCGGCCGTTCCCGGGCGCGCGATTTCTACCCTGAACGGAAGGCGCATATGCTCCGTGCCGATGCGGACAACGTCGTCCGGCATGGTCGCGGAAAACAACATGGTCTGGCGGGTTTTCGGGAGTTTCAATAAGATTCTCCTAATCTGCGGAAGGAATCCCATGTCGAGCATGCGGTCGGCTTCGTCTAAAACCAAAACCGAGACTTCGTTAAACGAAAGAGTTTTCTGTTCGAGATGGTCGTTTATCCTTCCGGGCGTGCCGATTACGATGTGCGGATGTTTTGAAATAGCCTGCATTTGCTGGTGCATGGAAGCCCCACCGATTATTAAAGCTGTGCGAAGGCCGAGCGAGCGTCCGAGAGTATGCAGAGTTTCTTCAACTTGATGGGCCAATTCGCGCGTCGGCAAAATTACGAGCCCCGTGCCTTTGGCCTGCGCGATTTTTTGGATCATCGGAATTCCGAAAGCGAGAGTTTTTCCGGTGCCGGTCTGCGCGATCCCGATTATATCTTTTCCCTCAAGCGCAACCGGAATGGCTTTTTCCTGGATCGGCGTCGGCGTTACGAATTTCAGGCTTGAGAGAATATCAAGAAGCCTGGGAGCGATTCCCAGGCCGTAAAAAGTAGCTTGGTTTGTTTTATTAGTCGTCATGATGCGAAGAAAGCCAGTCCATAAAGCGTTTGCGGTGCTTGTCGATTATCCATTCGTCACCGTTTCCACTAAAAAGCAGAGGGTGGGCCGCGCGAAATTTATGTAAAACTTTTATCGTGGCTGAAGGAAATCCGCCCGGCAAATTCTTGTTGTATGAATCCATAAAAGACGCGAGCGAAGTCTCGAGTTGGTTCTGTTCGTATTCAAGATTTTTATGTCGTGCCATTCAACCATTCTACAACAAACGCCCTTGAAAATCAAGCCCAAACGGAAATTACCTCTTTTTGACCTCAAAATAGAAGAGATAGTCCGCGGGCTGGATTTTTTTGCCGGATTGCGTGGCCGGAAGTACGCGCACGAGCGTTATCTCCTCGGCCTCGGTCGTAATCTTCTGGTTTAACTTAAAAACCTGGTCCACCTCGCCCGCGCCGCTCGAAAGATTCGCGCGGAGACGCACTGTCCCGGCTTGTATGCAGACGACGTCGATCGGACAGCGCGATTCTTCGAGGACCGCAAGCGGAGTTATTGAAACTCCCTTGGAAGTAATTTTTTTGTCGATCGAGGCTTCAACGATTTCAATCTCCCCTCCCGAAGTCGTCAAAAGAAGGCATTCGGAATAAGTTTGTTTTCCATCTTGTTCGACGAATGCTTCCTCCCCCTTCGTCCAAAAAACGAGCGCGTCGCTGTCGTTGGAATAGTTAGTTCCGGAAGCGGATACCATTTGTTCGAGGGTAAATTTTGCGTCGCTTCCCAAGGAAACTTCCGCCTGTCTCTCGCTAAAAGTTACGGAGAAAGTTTTATTTTCAGAACAAATATAAGTCGCCCGCGAAGTTGGCGAATATGCAGTTTTTAAATCCGTCGGGCTCTCGTAGGTCTCGTCTTTCTCGACATAATTTATATAGTAAAAAGCCCCGCCAATAACCGCTAAGGTAATAAGCACCCCCATTAAAATTTTCATACAATTAAGACGTTAAAATAAAGCTTTTCTTACCCCGCCCGCTTGCGCGCTTCTTTTGCATAAAATTGCACAACTGGCAGAATTTCGTATCGTGGGTCGGCCAATTCGTCTTCCTTAAACCATCGGATGTCGTCGTGCTCCTCTTTGTTGAAAACGAATTTGTCAGATTTCGCCCTGGCGAAATAAACTAGGTTTACGTGTCTATGGTCTGGCCCCATCGTTATATTTAAATAACCTGGCTGATATAAGTGTTTAAAGTTGGCGTCTTCTCTTTCCAGCCTATCGGCAATTATTTCAACATTGAGCCCAGACTCTTCTTCTATTTCACGCATGAGCGCTTGATCCGGATCTTCATTCAATTCGATATGCCCTCCGATTGGCAACCATATTTTTAATTTCTTATGTAGTATTAAAAGAATATTGTTATCGTGGACAATGTATGCTTCCGCAACAAAATCTATAAGTTCGTGTATATGGGCCATATTGTTACTATCTAGTTGTTATTAGATGATAACTCGGAGTAATTTATTCCCTTTCGATAGCGGCCAAGAACGTCCCTGACGTGCGGTGTAACTTTTTCAGGCAAATCGTCGTAAGGAAACCATTGAAGGTCCCCACATTTATTTGGCTCTTTGATACTTGGCTCTCCTGAGTATTTCAAAGCTTTGAAAAAGAAATCTACTCGTTCCCCCGTTTCATCATGTTTGGGTCGATAAATGACATGAACAAACTGTACGTCTTCTGGAAGAATTTCTATCCCGATTTCTTCCATCGCCTCGCGTATCAGTGCACGGAGGGGAAGTTCTTCTGCTTCAACGTGGCCAGCCGGAAGGTCGTAATATCCGTCACAATATCCTGTATTTATCCTCTGCCCTAACAAAACCTTACCTTCTTTTTCAAGGATTAGATACGATGCTGGAACTGCTTTATTTCTCTCGGACATATTTTATTTGATTTTATTAATCAATTCTAATTTTTTCTTGCGGGGCCAGGTTTTGAGTTCGTATTCGCGTTTCAGCGCCCGCGAGAGTGTCCGGAACTTTTCCGAATATTTAAGTATAACCGGCCGGCGGGTTTTGGTATATCTCGCTCCCCGCCTCGATCCATTGTGCGCCAGGACGCGCTTATCCAGGTTATTAGTGTACCCGATATAAAGCGATTTGTCCGAGCACTGCAAAATATAAACGAAGTACATATATTATTTTTTCTTCAGCAACTCCGCGAATTCGTGCTGAACCTTTTCCAATTTGGGGTTGATTATGACTTCGCAGTACGGATATCCGCGGTTGCGCTCGTAGAAATTTTTATGGTAATCCTCGGCTTCGTAAAATTTTGTGAACGGCTCGATTTCCGTGACGACAGGCGCACCCGCGGAATCGGACCCATTTATTTCTTTAATTATTTTTTCGGCCTCGGATTTTTGTCCCGGGGTTGTGTGGAAAATTACAGAACGGTATTGCGGCCCGACATCGCTCCCTTGTCGGTTTTTTGTCGTCGGGTCGTGGCTCCCGAAAAATACCGCGAGCAGGTTCCGGTAGGAAATTTGCGCCGGATCGTATTCAATATAAATCACTTCCGCGTGCCCGGTCTTCCCGGAGGATACTTGTTCGTAGGTCGGGTTTTCGATACTTCCGCCGGAATACCCCGGCAAAACTTTGTTGATTCCTTTAAGCATTTGGAAAACAGCTTCCGTGCACCAAAAGCACCCCCCTCCGAATACCGCAATTTCTTTTTGGGTGTCCATTTTATAAGAATATAATTTATTTAGCCAAAACAAAAACCACCCTTCGACAAGCTCGGGGTGGTTTTTGTAAGGTGTTACGCTCTTGAAACGTTTGTAGCGGCTGGTCCTTTTTCTCCGTCAACGACTTCGAAATTAACAGCATCGCCAACCTTCAATTCATCGAAGGTAACGCCTTGGAGCTCCTTGGAGTGAAAGAAAAGGTCCTTCGCCTCGCCTTCGCGAGCGATGAAACCGTATCCTTTCTCCGTAAGAGTCTTGATTGTTCCTGTCATGTTTTAATTTTGCTTGTAAATTCAGAAATTCGACTACATCTCTTGTTACCCCTATATTATACTATATTCTCTATTTTTTGCAAGTTATGCCCAGCCTAGTCATTATCCACGTTGATTTTATTGATTATTTCGTCCGTTCCAGCTTTATTTCTAGCCTCTATTTTGAGCCTCGCGGAAAGGTTCTCCAAGAGTTTTTTATACCCCTCTTCCGAGACGGCTCGTTCGGCTGAGGAGATCATATTGGAAGGATTTCGGACAAAAGTTAGGGTGTTTCCGGAAAATTCGTATCGCCCCTCGACGGTTGCAACTCCATTAAAGTCATCCGGCAGGAGTCCCGGGAAAGCCATGGTCAATATTGTGTAGTCGAAGCCCTCGATGGGCTGCCCAACATCGGCGACGCCTAGCCGAACCACCTCATCCATAAAATATTTTGCATTCCTATCGCTCACGGTTCCCGCGCTCCCCGCAAGCCATCCTTGGGTGTAAGCGTAGTATCCCGCGCCCGCGATTACTAATATTATTACCGCAATTAAAATTTTCTTCATACCAAATTATTATATAGTAAAAAGACCTACTCGCAAAATTAATTGCTTTCAGTCTTTTTCTTTTGACTTAGTGACTTTCTTCATTTTTGCCTGTCCCAATCTCGGCCCATGGTGAGGCGGTGATTGCCGGTGAAATAAGTCTGGTTCTTTTTGTAATCGGTACAGAATTCATAGTCGGTGTTCCCGACTTTGTACCAAATAAACGACAGTTGGGGTTTAAAACCTGGAAATGCCTTTATTCTTTCTTTCGTCGCTTCTCGGGCTTCTTCGACTCGTGCATAAGCTAGTGCTACTTTCATGCGTCTTTAACCCTCCTTTATACTTGAGCTAGTTTTCGGAACAGTAGCACCCAAGTTTTAAAATGTCAACTTTAAATCAGCGCATTTTTGTTATCAGCCACTTCCCGTCTACGCGCTCGATTGTGAGAATTACCGGGAGGCGCGCGACGACTTTCGTCCCGGTGTCGGCGTTTGCGACTTCGATTATATCCCCAGAGACTTCGTATTTGTTGTCATTTATCTTTGTAACCGTGCCGACTTCGATCCTCTCCGGCCACGGGCTCGAGGTTAACCTCCCCGGCGCTCCGGACGGGTTTTCTTTCCAGCGATTTAATAAATCCGGCGCAACAAATTCTTTATAATTTTCATCCATCACCCGCGCGACGGTTTCTTTGTCCGCAAGCAAAGGCACGGCTTTTAATTTCTGGCCAAAATTCTCGGCTATGATCCGAATCTCCGCTTCCTTAACGAAGTCTGTTTCCGGGGCGCTATTTCTCCATATCAGATACCCCGCCGCGACCAAAGCTAAAACTATAACAACTATTAATGCTCTATTCATATTATCTAGGACGTATTCGCGATAGTTTTCTCAAATTCGTCGATGAGGGGGATTTGGTAGGGGTTTATTTTTCTTTTGGCTTCTTCGAGCTCGAAAAAATCCCCGCGGTCGACTTCCGGGATTTCCATTTTTTTGCCGGAGCCTGGCGGCCAGTCAATTTCAATCATGTTGATTTTGATTTGCGTTGGATCCAAGTCCCCTTGGACAGCCCAGGCTTTAACGATCTTTCCGCTTTTATTTTTGACTTCCCCTAAATATTTAAAATTGCCCTCGGCTTTAAACCCGGTTTCTTCTTCGAATTCCCTTTTTGCGACATCCAAAAGTTCGTCCACGGTTTCGTTATTGTCCGCCTCCCCTTTCGGAATGCTCCAAGACCCCTCGTCTTTCTTAGCCCAAAAAGGCCCGCCGGGATGCACCAGCAAAACTTCCGGCTTGCCCGTCTGCGCAGGCAGGCCGTTTTTAATCCGGTACATCAACACCCCCGCGCTGGTTTTCATGTGTATATTATAACGTACGAGGTTTGTAATTTAAGCACTTGGGTCGCGGGGCCATTTTGGCCAATATGCAATCGGGGTATGCGCTTCTTCATAAGTGTAGCGTTTGATCGTAGATATATCAGCGAAAAATACTATTGCCCACCTTGCAACATCCTTGTTGTATGCGTTCTGGGATTTCTGAACAACGTCATGCCAGGCTGGAGTGAACTCTGGTGTAGTAATCCTCCAAAAATCCATAGCAGGCATAAATAACGCGCTTTTATTTTTGTGGAAAACTTCTTTTAAATCTTTGTCACTTTTTCCGATTCGCAGCCCCGGCGCGCTTTCCGCAATTGCTAAAGTGTAGCTTCCATTATCATAATGGGCCTTTGCAAGAAACTCTCCCTCTCCGCCGTTATCATATTTAAGAAAACGCAAGAAAAAATGATCATACGAATCATCCGGAAAAAATTGTTTTTTAATCCCGGGAAATTCTTTTTCGAATTCATCAAGCATTTCCGCAAGCGAAAAAACCGCCTCGTTATATATTTTCTGCGCGGCGGCAAAAAATGAGGAGACGGAGGAATATTTTTTTACAGATTCCCCGAAGGCTTCATCCACCATGGGATGGTAGTGAAAATATTCTTTGCTATCGGTATTCCCCTTCTCGCGTTTGTGGTTTAAATATCCGAGTTCTGCTTTGCGGTCATTTTGGTCAATTTTAAAATAAAATTCCTTTTTGGTTTCGGGTGGTAAATCAATAAATGAGATAAATTCTTTAGCAGCAGTGTCTAACTCTTCTTTTCCAAGCCCGAATTCAGTATCCGCATAATTCCTTTCTGCTATTTCTTTTTTGATCTGTTCAAGCGTCATAGATATAGTTTAGCAAATTCATCCATTTTTTCTAGGAAATATTTTCTTGCATCAAGGTCTTTGATATATCCGCCGACGTAGGATTTATGCCAAATTTTTTTTGTAAGCTGTTTTCGAATATTGGCGGGTTCGTCGTATAATTCTCCAAAGTCGATTAATACTATTTTGGACTTTTTGTCCAAGCCGTAATTCTTCGTAATGTTAAAACTTTTATCAATTACTCCTCGAGCCAGTAGCTCCTTATTAAAGTCTAGAACCACATCGATGATTTCATTAATTTGTGCTGTGGTAGAGCTTTCAAATACAGCATGCAGTGGAATGACTTTGTCCTGTTCGTAATCCAAGTCATTTAAAAATTTCGGATTACCAAGCCAACTCATAGGTATGGTTCGGCGCCCGATAATTTTAATGGACTCCTTGGCTTTCCCGTCTAGGTCTACAATGAAAGAAGGAATTTCAAAAATAGAGTGCTCTTTCTCATTTAGCAAATCTTTAAACATCACCCAAGCAGACGAAAGCCAGTGATGATATTTTTTTAGAACCCGCCCGTTCCCGAGATTGTAAACGCTATATTGCCATCCCTCCCCGAGTTTTTTCATGTTTAGAGTGAATTCCGGTAGTTGCTTTCTTTATTCCTTGAAGTACATGTTTTATGAGTATTTCCGACTCGATTTCATTTACTCCAAAATTCCACTTTTCCTGTTTTTTATTTTTATATTTCGCTCTTTCCTCAACTGGTAATGTTTTAAGGAAATCATTAAGAAATGAATTCATATTTCCTTTTTAACTTCCTCATAACATTTTTTGCAAAGATGGAATTTTTTAACTTTACTTTCGGCGTCCGGCGGGCTTAACAAAATCGCCCCGAATTCTTCCAGTTCTTCCTTGCACCTATCGCATTTTGGTTTGATGGCCATTTAGTCAATTAATTTTCCTAATAACCTGGAAGTAACAATATATTTTTTCATCTCTATATTTAGAACTGCTCCGGGAAGTCGTCTTTCTCCCAGGGGAAGATCGTGAATTCTTTGGATTCAAACGCGTAGAAATCTAAATTGAATTTGCACTTCTCGGTATTGATCCCAATTGCCGCGGTTTTAAGCTCCGCAACTTTATATTCCTCTTTGAAAATGCGCGAGACTTCCTTGAGGGTGTTCCCAGTCTCTGCGATTTCGTCGATGAGTAAAATCTTTTTTCCGGCCAGGTCGATGTTTGGCAAGTATAAAACCCGAAGATCTTTTTGGACATCTTTGTCGTATGAAGAAATTGTAACCGTTAAGACATTTTCCGTATTGCCCAACTTTCTTGCGACAAAATACAAAGGGATCAATCCCCCGTTGGCGATGCCGATTAAATAATCCGCCTCAAAACCGCTCGATTTAATTTTGTCGGCTAACTCCCCTAATCTTTCCTCAACATCTTCCCAGGTTAATTTAATCATCTCATTATTTTATCTCTCTGGAAACCTCGAGGCCGCTTAGGAGCGCGCCTTCGACTGTTGCAGTTTCTTTTGCGCTCGCGAGCGCCTCTCCAGCGAAATAAATTTTATTATTAACCGGTTTCCGCAATTCCAAATAAGCTTCTTCCGCGCCAACCGCAGAATAACTGTACGCGCCGCGTGCAAACGGATCGGCTGGCCAGTTGAAAACTTTGCTCGCGACAATTTCGTCACGTATCATTTTTTCCTCAACCTTAAAGGTATCGGCAAGCGATTTAATTCCTAGTTCAATAATGTCTTCGTCGCGGGAATTTTCAAACTCAAGCGCAAAACGCCCGGGGATCCAGCCGGTTAAGACGGGATGAGATTCCGGATACTGCGTCCACCAAGCCGTAACTTTTCCGTCGGTCAGCATAAAAGTCATCTTGCTTAAATCTTTTCCCAAAGCATTTAACCACCAACGGCTTTTGAACTGGGTGATAAATTTAATGATAGGTCCGAAACCTATTTTCGAGACTGCTTTCATTTTTTGCGGGATTTCTGGAATAAATTTCAGGGAAGGTATAAGGGCGACCGAAACCGTAACGATAACTTTTGAGCCCTCAAATTTCTTATCGTCTTTTGTTGTGACTGTAATTCCGTTGGGATTTTCTTCGATTAAACTTGTTTCACAATTTAAAAATATCTCAACGCCCTTCTTTCGACATTCAGATTCGAGAAAATCCAAAAGGGCCCCGTACCCTTCTTTAATCCTCCCCTGCAGCCACTCTTTCCCGCCAAGCCATTCGTCGCGAAGGGAAAACGTGCTTATGCGGTTCGGGTCCGCGGCGTCAAAATTCATCGCCATGCGGATAACCCAAGTACGAAGGCCTTCATATTTTTCTTCGTTAAAATACTTTTCAAGAAATTCTGCAACGGGCATATCTTCCGAAAGCTCCCGCAGCCTTGCGTCTAATTCATCGCGATACGCGGTTAACGGCTCGTCGTTAGCGGTCCCCGCGTCGTTTTTCCATATCTTGCCATCACGAAAACTCCACATCTCGCCTTCCATCGGGATATATGTTAAGCCGGCGTCCTTTAAAAGAGACTTTGTGACGCGAGCTTCACCGTGCACGAATTCCGCGCCGCCCTGCGCCGGATACCCGAATTTATTTTCCGGAATAGGCCAAATGCGCCCGCCGATCCGGTCGCGTGCTTCGAGGATTGTCACCTTATTCCCCGCCTTAACCAATTCCCGCGCGGCCATCAATCCGGCTGCACCCGCGCCAATTATTATGATTGAATCTGTCATTAAATCGAATTAACTTCCATTTTTAAAATACTTGCGCCGGTTTGGTCAAACGTGAAAGTCGCGTTTAATTTTTCTCCGGCCAAAACTCGCGGGAGCCAGTGCGGGTCGTCTATCCACATGCTTTCAAACGGTATAGATTCGTAATCGTGCCACTCCGGGCGCATCTCCTCGCTTTCCTGGGGCTCGCCCGCCCATTTCTCCGCAAGATATGCATGCACCTGCTGATTGAATTCCGGCTTCCCATCAAAATAAAAATCGATAGTCGCGACGTGCAAAAGGTCGCCCGGGCTTAGCGTCACGGAAATTTCCTCGTTGGCTTCGCGTATTAAAGCGTCCAAGATATCTTCCCCATCTTTTAACTTCCCGCCGACGCCGTTCCATTTCCCTTCCCCAAACCCGCGTTTTTTCATCGCAAGAAGAATTTGCTTTTCGAGCGGCCTATGTAGAAAAAGTAATGTCGTTTTTCTCATAGGGATTTATTGTTGCTGCGGGGCCAGGAATCGGACCTGGAACTCCTGCTCCAAAGGCAGGCGTGTTACCAATTGCACCACCCCGCAATTTTTAATTATTCCCTCAACCCATCCAGATATTTTTCTGTTCAAGTTTGTGCCTCTTTTAACCACTATTCTAATTAGGCCGTAATAGCCCTTGTGTATATTTTTCCGTTTTACACTCACGCGACCTTTTTTAAGATAAACAGACCGAAATCTCTCCGACGGGACATTCAAAATCTTAGACCAATAAGATATTGCTCTATTATAATCAGAAAACGTTTCGTGTATATAGAGTTCAAATTTTATATCTTCTTCTTTAATTTTAACTACTTCCTGTAGCCATTTTAAAAATACACATAGCATGTAAGGATCAGAATTCGAAAAAATTGTCCCCTGGCTTGGATTGTGTTCCTTCTGTTTACTGCCTTCCGCCCAATAGAGCGCGGTCCCAATAAGCCATAAATCTCTTCTTGAAAGCCTACTAACTTCTGCGCGAGCTTTCTCTTTGATTTTATCCGTCAAATCTACACGGTTTTTCTTTTTAATTAATCCTGCTTTTTGAATAGCGAGGAGTCGCTTCTCGGTAAGATTCTGTTTTTGCCTTTTTGATAAGCCAACGCCCCGTAGCCATAAAGATAAAGTTGATTTTGCAACTGGGATATTTCGAAGAATTTCCGAATAAGATTTACCTAGTCTTCGAAGTTTTACGGCCCTATTTTTTTCTTCGATCTTCTCTATCATACGAACCATTCTTATTATATCTATATTGTAGCACGTATGTTCTATTGCTTACAAGAAACGCGACAATTTACCACTCCGCGATGTCGCCAGCTTTTATTTCAATTTGGTCGGATTGGCGCAGCTTGTGTTCCAAATTTTTTCCAAATAGCGGAAAGTGTTTTGCCTCATCAAGAGCGTCGCTTATATTCCAGAGATTTTTATCTGTGGTAAGCCAGGAGTCGTCGTGCTTCAAAAGTTCGAACGGCGCCGAGTAGCTGCGGAGCGTTTTCTTTCGTGAGTCCAAAAAATATTCGTTGAAGTACGAGGCGGCGAGCTCCCGAACGGAGATATAAATCGGGTCGCGGTACCGCAGGACGGCGTGGTTTGTTTTACTGATCGCTCCCCATCTCGAGCCGTCTTTAAACAAAGCGATGACATGGTCTTCGTCGTCTTGGCTCGTTTTTAAATCCAAGAGCAGCGGCTTTTTCCCGTTATACCACAACGCCGCCGCGGCCAAGAGGGCGCCTTCGATGCAGTGCGCGTTATTTCTCCGCAGGGTCATGAGCGGAGATTTGTGCTCCTCTCCCCGCTTCTCGAAATTCATTGGGATCCCATCCAGAAAATCCTGGATCTTCTGCGGAGAGGTTAGCTTTTTGAATATTTTGAATTCCTTGATCTCCCCTGCTGGGAATTTTCTCATCGAAGGTTAAAAAGAAGTTACCGTAAAGTTTTTGAACTTGAGGTTGGCGTTGTCTCCACGGATCCCGACTTTGCCGGGAGCGGTGATCGGCGCGCCTCCAATGCCTTTATCGATCGCCGAGAGGATTTTCTTGCCATCCAAAAATACTTCGATAGTAACCGATCCGTCGGAATTATTTTTCGTCGTAGCTTCCGCTTTCTGCCAAGTGTTTAATTTAACCGCGTTGTCGGTGTAGCTTGTTAAGTTGTGGTAAGTCCCGCCGTTTGGAGAACCGCCCGGAACTTTTTTCTTGATGACAACTTTATTGTCGCGCCTGTGCACGGAGGCGTAATATAAATGTTCTTCGGATTGGTACCGCAGGAAAATATGCGCGCCGTCCCATTCGACGGCCGGGGTTACGGAAGTTGAATTATACCCTTGGTTTAATAAATCAAATGTAACTCTTGCGTCGCCGAAAGTTTTCTTGGAGGTCAGTCGGAAAATCGCGGAGTTGTTGGCGTTGGAGGATAGGGCGTTCGGCGAAGTCCCGCCGTCGGGAACTCCCGTCCATCCCGCGCCGCCTTGCGCGAATAGCGATCCGGAAGTCATTTCCCAATGCGGGGATACTTTCGCGGTGGAATTGGTTGGGCTCCAAAATGCAAATTCGTTCGTGATAATTCCGTCAGGGTATTGGAACGAGTCATTGAATAATACATTGCCCGCGGGAACTGTGGTTGGCGGCGGAGGAGGCGGAGTTGGAGTTGGGGCCGGAGCGGGTTGAGGAGATGGTGTGGGCGTCGGGGTTGGGGTCGGCGTTGGAACCGGCACAAAAACCGGAGTCGGCACTGGTACAGGAGTAGGGACCGGATTTGGAA
>MFIE01000001.1:0-261 GCA_001778785.1 Candidatus Giovannonibacteria bacterium RIFCSPLOWO2_01_FULL_46_13 | reverse complement strand
CGTTTACCGGGACATTCATGGGCGTCGGGACCGGAACAGGAACGGGGTTGGTTGCTGGCGGCGGCGTTTCGTTTGTCTTGTTGCCATTAGACACAACTTCCGCGGCCGCGGCAGAAAGCTCACGAAATTCAATTCGGACATTTGTAAACGCCAAGGTCAGAAAAATATTCAGTCCAACGCTCACTGTCAGTATGGCTAAAAGGATGTTCCGCTTCATATATATCAATTGTCACGTTTAAAACAGCGGGCTGGAATACAAAG